>JAQUWY010000037.1 GCA_028692655.1 Candidatus Omnitrophota bacterium
CCCTGTGTTAAGCCCATACGTAAAGAATCAAATGCGACGGCCGCATAGGCTTTACCATCATGATAATCTTGGCAGGCAGCCGCTAATTGTTTCATAAAAGATTGTTTTTTAGGCTTAATCTGCCCATCTCCATTGGGTTTCTCTTCGTAATCAACAATATAGCCGGTGCCCCACACAGGGAATCCCTGTTTATCTCTTACTACATTTACCATTCTCTCAGGGATAACTCCATCTAAAGTCGCGAAAACTGGAGCTAAATTTTGCTGAGCATTGCTAAAGCTGGTTGGGCCGGCCTCTTTTCCTTTCCAGGAAAGCATACCGCCAAAATCCACCGCCTGCTGAATAAGCCAGGACGTAAAAACATTGTGGTCATCAATAAAAAAAACATGGAATTTCATCTCGGGGTCTATATCCTTTATCAAACGTTTAACCCTGCTTCTTTGCTCATGAGCCCATCCATCAAAAGGCCTTCCGCCTAAAATGATGATAGCCTTTTGTTCCTTGATAACTTTTCTTGCCTTTTCATCATAAAGTATGTCTATAATAAAATCACAACATTTATAATCAACGAGCCGCCGGACAAATCCAAAGAAAGGCATAGCTTCGATATTTAAACCTGCCGCTTCGAATTCCTGACGCGTAACAAGAACTTCCCCAAAAGTTCCTTCAAGAAGGCTGTCTATAAAAGAACTTTTCTGGTTCCCTTTAGCTTCCAATAGTTCCTTAATAAAATCCGACCTAAGCCCCTGATGCTTTGGGTCATTTAAAACATCAAAAAAAACATCGTAATTTCCAACTATTCCAACTTTCGCCATATAACGCTTGAGTACCGCCTGGATTTGCTTTCCCTGCCAGCGTTTAATATACGATCCTTCACTGTTACCAAAAAGGTCGTCTTCAACTACTTTCGCGGAAAATTCTCTAAAGATATCTTCCCGCAATATACGAGTATGAAGGCTTGAACAACCGGTGATAAAATCGCTTACCATTCCGGTAATTTTCACTAAGTCAACCTTCCCGCCGCGTGCAGCCTTCCGAAACTTTTTATTTATGCTTAAAGCCTCCAGCATGTATTCCTTATAATACGGCATACCCGCCGGGACAATCGTGTGATTGTAATGATGTATCAACAAATCTTTAAACCCTTCGTAATCACCATAGCCATCACCCTTGATAATTCCACCATTACCATCTCTCACCGCCTCTATTACTTCCGGCACAACTAAAGTTGTATTTACTTCGCTCAGTGAAAAAATCAGTTTATCGCCGACAAAGTATGACGGCCGAATTGATGGAGATCCTTCGTTAAAAGTTTTTCTTGCCTGCTGGCCGCGTTTAATAAATTCAAGAACTACCCTGCGGTAAACAAGAGTTTGGATGGCCCTCCAATAGTCATCTGTATTGCCAGGATATGCTTCGTTGAATATTTCCGGGCAATAAAGCCAGTATTCTTTTAAAGATGAAAAAGGATTCCGATAAAGCTCAACATGCACAGTATCAACGTCACAAGCTCTAACTGTAATTTCAAAACTATCCACAAACTCAAGCAGGCCATTATCCGGAGATTCACGATTAATAATTACTGACTCTAAAATATCCTTACCGGCTAACGGGCCCCTGAGGCATGGAAAGCCCCTATTCTTATACTGGCCCTTAATAGCACTGGCATAGAGAACACCCATAACATGAAGCCGGTTGCGGGCTTCAAGATAACCCCAATGTTTAGATAAAACATCATACCACCCTTGAACTAAATCAGGCTTAAAGCTGCCTAAACCTCCAGCCATAAGTAACTTAGCAAATTGTCCGGCATTATGCACAGCATCGCTGCGGCCGCAATTACATATATGAACCAAATGCTCATAGAATGCTTCGAGGAACGCTTGAGACAACTCATACTCCATTTGCAGGATAAAAATATCCCTGCCTCTAAGCGCCTCCGCAGAAAGCCTTAACCTTTCTGATTTGAAATCCTCCGCCCACTGCCTATTAACAAAAACACTCGCATCATTCCCTCTATCTTGCAGGCGTATAATGCCCGAAACTTGTCTTTTCATTTCTGGTTCACTAAGAATTTCCTCAATTAAAGCTTTTGGGCCTTCATTTTTAAATATAGAATCCCAGATAGATAATCTATTTCTGAATTCATCACCAACTTGCCCGCTGAAAACAAAAGGCCCGGAAGCGATAACGCCTGCCTTGGTAGCTTCTTTCTTCTCACCACCGTTATCTAAAGCTCCTCTTTTTTCCTCTTTCAATGAATCTATTTCTTCTTGAGCATTCTCCGCGGTAAGCTTACCTATAAAATTAACCACCTTAGAAACATTCACTTTTCCGCTTTCTGCGAAATTTCTAAAGATAGCTTTAAGGCTATCTTCTCGGCATATAATTTCTTTAACTTTAGGATCATTGATCTCATCAATCGCCCCAATCAGCTCAAGCAAGCCGAACGGCTCTAACTTATCAGTAACGGCTTTGAGTAATCTTAATAATTCCGTGCCTTCATAGAATCTTTCCTTTCTCCCAGCTTTATTAGGAAATTCTATGTTTTCAGTGCTTATCAAATTATTGTGTTTTTTTCCATTGTTCATCCCGCTTACAAAAACGACTCCAATAACTGTCAACATAACGCCAAGCATTGCTATATAGCCTGGAAAGGGAAGGCCAAAAACTGTCATAGATATCAACAGAACAAATATCGGAGAAGTATTATTAATGCTTTTTGACACTGAAGTTTTTAAATAGTCTAAAGACTTATAGCTTAACAATAAAGTTGCAAGGCTTATTGCAACAATCCCAAAAATACAGGGATTGATAATTAATACAAATCCATCAGACATAAACTGAGCGAGCATAGCTATAATAGGAAAAGCAGCTAAGTATGAAAATAACAACAAGCTTGAAGTATTTAATTTATTTTTAAAACTTCTTGTTTTTTTCTTTACAATCTCTGAACCAGCATAAGCAAAAGACGAAAAAACAGCAAAAATAATTCCTAAAAAAGTCATATCTCCGCCACCCTTTAGAACACTGACAACCGTTAACCCACCGGTAAAAGTGAATAATATCCCTAGGATTTTTATAAAATTTATTTTTTCCTTCAGAATTGGAACTGCCAGAATAGCAACGAGAATCGGGGAAGTTTTAATTATAGTTTCGGTAGCTAAAGCTGAATTGTGTTCCAAAGCCAAATAAGCCAATGGCGAAGCAAGGATCTGCCCAAAAATTATGCTAAAAAATACGGTTAATTTTTCTGATTTAGCCAACTGGGGGAGAAACTTGCGCGCGGATCTTTCTTTGAAATGCTTTGTTATGCTTGGTATTTTATAAATAAGAAGCGCGATGAAAGCGTATAAATAATAGTTTGCCTGGACTATCCACGCGTTTAAAGCGGTATCTTTATAAAGCTCTTTTGCAAGAAACGGTTTAAAAGCAATCATCATTGCGCAACTGAGCATCATTAAAACCCCTATATATATTTTGGACTCAGTCACTTCGAAAACAGCAATTTTGTTTTTACCTCCGTTATCTAAAGGTTTCTCATTCGCGGCTGCAGCCTGGCTGGAGCCAGAATCCAATTTTGGTGCCTTACCAAGAAATTGGTTATCCAATTTATCAACCCGCCCGGACAGCTCATTGATCCTTCCTTCAAGCTTTGTTTGTTCCTGCTTCAAAATAGAAATTCTATCAGCAAAAAATCTTGCCACATCAAGAATGGTTAAATTCTCAGGTATAAGCCCTTTAATGATACGCAGGCGGCCCCCGAGTTTTTCATCTTTATTTTCGGCTAAGTTTATCTTGGCAATTTCTGCTTCGGAAAGCTCCTTAAGCACATTAAATAGCTTATGGACCTTTGCAACAAGCTCTTTGACTTTCTCCTGATACTGAGAAAATGGATCTAATTCAATTAAAGTATGAGCACATGTATCAGGATGAGTAGCTGTCATTATCGCTCGAAACCACTGTGCATAGCTATCAAATTCAGCATCTTTCCCGGCAAAGAGAGGAAATAATTTCTTTCTGGCGTCGGCGGGCTGGCCATTTAATATTAAAACTGCCTTATCATCAAGATTTGCTTCGCGTATTCTTTTAGTAAAATTAGCAAATGACGGCTCGATAACTTCCTTTTCTCTCTGCTCTTTTCTCTCCGGCGTAAAACTCCCGGCTCTAGCTGAAGTGCCTGATGCCGGTGCTTGAGGAGTCCTTTGACCTATTGCTTTCTCGGCAAATGCAGCCTGACGCCCAGAAACTTCTGCTTCGGCATCTTTTTTAAGCTCATTGCTTCTTTCTGCTACCCGTGAAAAACTGCTGTAAAAATTATCTATTGCTTTAAATATTCCTAATCCTACCTGCTCATGTAAAGCGCGTAACGATAAGCTGAAAGCTGAAAATGTTTCGCGGGAACTACCCTTAGCTTCGAGATAGGCATGTAAAATAAGGCTGAATAATATTACTGATTCAAGTTCATTAAGGCTGACATTCAAAGGTTTTGCTACTTTTGGTAAATCTTTATATTCCCTTCTAAGAACACTATTGAATACCTTTAATACTCTGGGCCTGCCGGTTAAATAATGCAGATATCTAAACCATTCTGATAGCTCTCCTACGCCCTCTTCAGTCTTGTTATTTTTTCTTGTTAGAGCAAGACTGGTATTTCCAAAAATAGTCTTTGCTGATAAATAGAGATTACCCATAAATTCATCAAAGCTTTTTGCTCCAGCCAAAGCCTCGGTCAATTCTTCACAAGAAACTGCTCCACCAAGTTTGTATCCCGCTTCGGGGGCAAGTTTCGGTATATAGACCCCTGCTACTTCTACCTTCTCTGCCTTATTTCTTATGGAACCCTCAGGCCCTGATAAAAGCGGTCGTCCTGTTTCATCACTCAATAATCCTGCAAATCCGGATGTGTTTAGAGGGCCGCCTACGAGCTGCCTCATTACACCGCCGGCCTCTGATACCTTACCTGCCTGTTCTTGCTCCTGAATTCTCTGGGCAACAACTTTTGATACTTTACCCTTTCGAAGTTCCTCAATAAGAATAGAAACAGCGGGGGTATCGCTAAGGTTGCCGTATAAACGGGTTGGACTAATGCGCTCAGCCGCGCCGATCAATGTATGCTGGCCAGACACTTCACCTTCTCTGCCAGGATATGGAGAATTAAGATATCTTATTAAAGCTTGGCCTAAGCTCTTGGCGGCAGGAGTTGCAACCAACACATAAAAACCGCCTTTTGCTATTGTTTCCGTTTTTATCCTAAACTCTGAGCTATAATATACAGAATAATATGCTCCAAGAAGGCTTTCCAATAATCCTGCTAAAAAATCTGCCCCCTTTATGCTTAAAGCTTTATTGAGTTCATCAACGTATAAACGCCATGATTGTTCCATATCGCCATTATTGGACCTTTTGTGCTGCAGTAATTTCTTGACTAAATTATTATCCAATTTTGCTTCAGGCTCATTTAGGCCTCGTTCTGTTTCTTTATCTTTTCTTTGGCGTGCTGTTTTTGCCTGCTCTTCTACCCATGCCCCATCAACACCTAACACATCGAGTATGCTATCCTCAAATTGTTCATTACCTGGGCTTATATGCTCCGCGTTAGCAATTCTTACTAAATTTTCCGCCTTTTGCTTCATAACTCTTTGCCCTTGAGTGTGGTATAAATGAATAGCCCCCGCAATAATAAGAGTATTGCAGATAGCGGCTGTTGACTTGCCAAAAATTATGTTTGGCAGCTCAATTATAGAATTTAATGCTTTGATATTATTGTCCGAACGAATTTTCTTTGGCGTGTACTTAAGATAGCCCTCTATTTTGGTAAATTCATTATATTCCGGCTTAGAGCCTAAACTCATCAGAACTCTGCCTAATAAACACATTGCACTTTCGATAGCTTTAGCCTGCTCATTGCTTGGTTCGGAAACCTCTGCTCTTAGATCCGATCTTTTACTGTATTGGGCTTGCAAACTCTCAAGCCCTTCCGCAACAATGCTATAATGAGCTACTTTTCTTTGGCTATAAACAGCTTGCTGATGAATCAATCCTGTCATCTCAGCACGTTCATGAACAACTATAGCAAGAAGAATAATGGAAAGGATTTTAGCTTCTTCAATTTTTTCTTTTAACTGAAAAGAAATACGCTTAGTTAAGTCTTCAATAATTTTTCGTGCGGCAGGAGAAAAATAAATACTATAATCAGCTTCTCTTTTATCAGCGAAAATAACCGGTGGTGCATTAGCGCTAAACGCAGTTTCATAAAAGTTTACTTTATGTTCTCCAACTTTTATATTGAATGCATCGAACCTATTTATAGAAGCACAAAGCCCACTGGTCATCGCGTACAGCATCTGTTGTTTTTCCTCTCGGGAAACATTGCCGAAAAAACCTTGAAAAGGGACAGCTGGAAGAAACTGAGGATAGGCAGTCGCTAACTCACTGCTTACCCACACTGCCTGGCCAATTTCAACGGCAAGCATGGCTTCCAATGCCGGAATAGCAATAGTTTCATTTTTATCAAGGGGCAGGCGGCCTAAAGACTCTACCGCTTTAATGCGTAAGTTTGCTTGAGAAGCACTGCCGCCGTTGTCGAGAGAGGCTTTAACATTAAATAATTTATTTAATATCGGCACCGGACCTTTCATAAAAGGCCGGCTTTGAGGTGATATTAGCCTAATATTGGCTTTATTTCCTTTTATTCTCTGAATTTGTATATTCAGCCCGGGCATCATCTCTCTGGGGCGATTATCGGCAGGAATTGTCTTTACCTGAGTTTTTGCCGGCGGCCCTCGCGGGCCCTTGCCTTCAATAAACTCCTGATTGGGACGTTCCAAATTTAATATAATAACTCCCCTGGCATAATTTACTTCGCAAATAATAATCTCAACCTTTCTTCCGGAATGAAAAATATCTCCCGGCCTAACCGTAAAAGAACGAGAAACGTGTTGGCTATTATTATTTTTAATCGGATATTTATAATTATTTCTTAGAAAACCACCATTATCTAAGAAGCCTGCCGGGTTTATAATTTTAGATTTTCCTGAGTCAGCTTTGGGAAATATCCATATTCCATTTTCCCTGGCCTCGTCTAAACTGAATCTTTGCTTCCAATCATCTATTCTTTGATAGCCCACATAAACTTCAAATTCTTCTTTTATTTTTTTTATTTCTTTTTTTGTTTCCGAAGTAAAAGATTTAGCAAGTAGTGCCAATAAATTCGTATTACCCTCGGGGTCCTTAGTAATTCCTTGCGAGGAAATGACTAAAATCGGAGTTTGACGAATCTTTTCCCACATAAAAAACGGCACATTCATCACAATGCTATCATCACTAATTTCTTCATAATTGCTATCAAAGGTTGTCTCCCTCACCGCAGAAACTCCACCATTAATAGCAAGATAACCTCGTTTTAAATAAATATCTCTTAGAAATCCAACGGTCCAGCGTTCAGCTTCAAGTAATCCTATCTTCTGCAAGGCTGAAATTGCCCAATACCTTAATTCAAGATACGATTTATCTCTCTTACGAGGATCACTCACTATCGTACCCATGGCCTTTTGCAGAAAAGGAATAGCTTCTTTCCCCGCTGAAGCAAGGCCTTCCAGCCAAACTCTTAAGGCATAGGTTTCCCCTGATAAATCTTTGGTTCTTTTTACGATTTCATCTACTATACGCCGGGCTGAAACAGCATCAACACCCTCTAACATCTTAACCGCAGCATTCTGTTCATCAGAAGAACCTTCAAATAGCATTAAAACCTTATCCCGACCGCCGTTGTCGAGAGAAACATTTTGCCCTCTCCCTTCACCGCCGCAACCAATCAATTCCTCAGCAAACCTTTCACTTAAAATATATTCTCTAACTCTTGCTTGATTAACTTCTGCATATGCATCAATTTCGGGGCATCCATCATAATGGTGTAATTTGTATGCATAGACACCTTTCCTGGCCATGTGCGCAACAAAACGATGCCCATCCCACCTCAAATTATCATAGCTTACACTGCTTAAGTTAAAAACGTAAAATAAAAATATCTGCATTAAAGTCATTAGCCCTTTGCCTTTATGCTCTTTGGAAACATCTTGCCCTAAAATAGTCAAGTCGCTCTGATTATGGACATAATTTAATGAAAAAATATAATCGCCGCCGCTTTTAATCCTTAAATATTGTTCCTGCTTATAAACACCTGCTTCAACTCCTAAGATTCCTTTAATACCGTTATATTTTGCCCATTTTAAAAGCCAATTTCGTAATAAATCTTTATTCTGCATAATTGCAGTTACCGCTAAGTCCAATTTAATTTGCACCGTTTCATTTTTATCGAGGGGCAAGCGGCCTAAAGATTCTGCCGCTTTAATACGCAGGCTTGTTTGTGAAGCATTACCGCCGTTGTCGAGGGAGGCCTTGACATCTCTATCTAGTCTTAAAGCTTTTATTAAAGCCTTGGCTGCTCCAAACCTCAAAGATAAGTTGTATCTCAAGTTGCTCACATCCGTTAAAGGCTCAGCTAAGTTACGCATAAAATAGTCTATGCCCTCCTCATCCCTCAAGCTCACTAAAGTTTTCGCCACATCAGAGGCATCTGAGCTATTTTGAACAGATTCATTCTCCTGCCATTCTGCAAGTTTTTGATTAAGAAAACTGCTGGTTAAAGACAACCTTTTTAAAGCCGGGAGAAGGCCTGTCCACCAAGCATGCATACTTTTATCAGCCGCAGCCCTCGTCCAAAGTTTCTTAACCAAAGAAGGAGCATCTTTATCTTTTGCTATTATCAGCAACTCGGCAAGGGAGTGTGTATCCCAGTATCCGGCTGCATATTCTCTCAAGCCCTCTAAAACATTGTAAAAATCCCAAAGCTTAGGCACCACATATTCAGCTTCTCCTAATCGAATTAGAATTCCAGCAATGCGATGAATCGGCGGACGGGAATAATCAGTATCAAAGCGGCTTCTGCCTCTTTCTTCCAATTTAAGGTGAAATTCTAACCATTCTTTAAGCTTAGGGGTCACATAATCTTTATCGCCCAATAAAGCAATTGCTCTAGCCAAAGCAATTTGGGCCGTTCGTTCTCCAAATAACCCACCGCTGGCCCAAGAGTCCGAGTCATCCAAATCATAATTGCGTTCTCTAACCAGCTTATCAAAATGAGCATCAATAGACTCTAAGGTAGCTTTTAAATCGGGAATTAATTCCGGACTACCAAAACTTATAGCCAAACTAGCACCATCAATATTATCTTGATTATAAGTGGCTCCTATAAGCCTTTGCATCATCGGCAAAGCGGCTCTATCTTTTATCTGAACCAAAACCTCAACAACCTCACTGGAAATATGCTTTAATTCAACATGCCGGAAAATATCTTCGCGGTCTTGGCCAACAATCTCACTTTGGGGGTCAATACCGGCCAATTCCAAAATTGGCTTTAATTCCGGGTCTATCTCTTCGGGCTTCTTGCGCCATTGCTCAAATTCATCAGAGAATATAGCTTCTACGCAAGCATCTAAAATTTCTTTTTCAGCCTCACCTTCTTTTGCCCAAGCTTTGGCTAAAATTCCAGCTTTTTGAGGATTTACATTAGCTAAAGCCTGTAAAGCATCTCCTTTTGCGTAGCTATAAGGAGTTTGAAAAACCATTTTTACCAACCCCTCTACCCTTGTGTGCCTAAAATAGCTAAGTATTTTTGCAGCTTCAGCAATATCACGCCAATAGATATCTAAGGCATGGGCTTCATCGCTGTTTAGCCCCACTTTGTCGGCTTTTTTCTCCAATTTAGAAATTTCACACATAGATACAGCTACAATCTCTTCCATAGAAGCGATTATCTCAGGAATGACGAACTTTTTATGTTTATCCTTAAATTGCTGAAAAGATAATCCTTCAACCGGGACTAATTCATATTCTGGTTTCAAAGACAGCTCCTCTTGCGATCTGCTTTCTTCTTGCCCGTACCAAGCGCGCATCTGTTCTACTCTGCTATTTAAGGCCTCTAGCTCTTTAGATAGCTTGTTTCTTTTCCGGCTGTCTTTTAGAAAATCCAAAAATATCCAGACAACCCAAGAGATAAATACTAATTGTAAAGAAGAAATAAACGGCCCTAAGAACTCTGCCCCTACTGCTGAGAATAAAACTAAGGCTATGCCTGATATTGCCATCAATGAAGTGATTTTTAGATTCCTATTAGATTTTATTTGGTCACGTAGACACACTTCGCGTAATTTGTTTGCGACATTTTCTGCCTGGGCGATAATTTCTTCAGTGTTCAATTCTTCCTCATCCTGGCCGCCGTTGTCGAGGGAGGCCTGGTTTGCGCTTGCCGTTAAAACTCCTGCTGCAGCAATTTCTTTATCCGTATGTACACCCTTAACGGAAACTTTTCCTTCTTCATAGATATCCACTACACTTTCTTTGACAGCTACTTCTTTTACCGGTTTTACGTCAGG
>JAQUWY010000038.1 GCA_028692655.1 Candidatus Omnitrophota bacterium
GCAAACGGCGGGGGTTTATTTTTCCGGGTTCTGAGATTTACGGGGGGCTTTCCAGTGTATGGGACTATGGGCCGTTGGGAGCACGCCTTAAATAGCGAATAAAAGATACCTGGTGGGATACCTATATAGAGAACAGGGACGATATAGTAGCCTTAGACAGCAGTATTATTATGCAGGAAGGAGTGTTTAAGGCTTCCGGGCACCTTGAGGGGTTTTCAGACTGGCTCGTTGATTGTCCGGGATGTAAGAAGCGTTTTAGGATTGATAAGCTTGATAAAAAGGGAGAGTCTGAGTACCAATGCCCCGAATGTAAAGAAATCATAAATACTCAAAAAAATAAGCCCCGCCAGTTTAACTTGATGTTAAAAACCAATATGAGTGCCACTGAAGATGAGCCTTATTACGCTTATCTGCGCCCGGAAACCGCCCAGGGAATATTTGTAAACTTCATTAATGTTTTAAATACTACAAACAAAAAGCTTCCCTTAGGCATTGCTCAAATTGGCAAGGCTTTTCGCAATGAGGTCACTACAGGCAGTTTTGTCTTCCGGATGAAAGAATTTGAGCAAATGGAAATAGAGTACTTCGTTAATCCGGCTGATGCAGCGAGCTATTATGAGTCCTGGGTCCGAGAGCGGTTTGATTTTTATATTAATAAAATTGGCCTGCGGAAAGAAAACCTGCGTTTACGTAAACACGAAAAAGATGAATTAGCTCATTATGCAAAGGCCTGCACTGATATAGAGTTTATGTTCCCTTTTCCCGCCAAAGACGGATCCGCCTCAGGCGGATGCTGGAGCGAGCTTGAAGGGATAGCCAACCGGGGAGACTTTGACTTGAGTGAACATGCCCGGGTCAGCAAAAAGGATTTGATGTATTTTGATTCCGAAAAAAAAGAAAAATTTACCCCTTATGTAATCGAGCCATCAGCCGGAGTGGATAGGACATTTTTCGCGGTTTTAAGCGACGCTTACCATGAAGAAGAGGTGCAGGGCAAAACCCGGGTAGTTTTAAAGATAAAACCTGAGCTTGCTCCTTACAGGGTGGCGGTATTGCCATTGCTTAAGAATCGCCCTGAGCTCGTAGAACTTGCAAAAAATATTTTTTATGATATAAAAAAAAGAATTCCCGCCATATACAATGATACTGGAGCTATCGGAAAATTATACCGCCGCCAGGATGAGGTAGGCACGCCGTTTTGTGTGACTGTGGATGTTGACAGCCTGGGTGATGGCTGTGTTACTGTGCGCGAAAGAGATTCTATGCGCCAGGAAAGAGTGGCTAAGGAAAAGGTCTTTGATTTTATCGAAAAGGGTAATTAATATTTTAAGAACGCAGCGCCTGCGGCGTGTTTTTTGAAATAAATATAATCGCAGCTAGAGGGGATTTAATAGTCGACAGCTGGAGAAATCACACGGCATAAAAAGGAGGGAAAAGCAAATGGCAAAGGGTAAAAAATACGTTTATTTTTTTAGTAAGGGCCAATCTGACGGAAACGCAGCCCTGAAAAATCTTCTCGGAGGTAAAGGCGCTAACTTAGCGGAAATGTCAAGTATCGGTCTTCCGGTTCCTCCCGGATTTACCATTACCACCGAAGTTTGCAAGTTGTATTATGATAATAAGAGAAAATATCCTCAGGGGTTAAACGAACAGGTAGAGATAAACTTGAGAAAGTTAGAAAAAGTTACCAGAAAAAAATTCGGTGACAAAGACAATCCTTTACTTGTTTCTGTGCGCAGCGGCGCGGCAGTTTCTATGCCGGGGATGATGGACACGATACTGAATCTCGGCCTTACTGATGAAGCTGTCGAAGGCCTGGCTGAGCTCACCGGTAATTCCAGATTTGCCTGGGATTCTTACCGGCGTTTTATTCAGATGTTTGGAGATGTAGCCATGGGCGTTGCCCACCATGCTTTTGAACACGAATTAGAAGAAGTAAAGAGAAGAATTGCCAAAGAGAAAGGAATTAAAAATACCGAATCCCTGGTTCAAGAGGCTCTTAATAAAGTAGTGCCTGATACAGCCTTGAGTGTTAATGATTTGAAAGAACTGGTAAGCAGGTATAAAGCGATTTATCGTAAACATAAGAATTCCGAATTTCCTCAGGAGCCCAAGGAACAGCTTTGGTATGCTGTTAATGCCGTGTTTGGTTCTTGGAACAATGACCGGGCGATAGCTTACCGGGAAATTAATAATATCAAGGGCCTTATTGGCACAGCGGTTAATGTCCAGACTATGGTTTTTGGAAATATGGGAGATGATTCCGGTACTGGCGTAGGTTTTACCAGGAATCCTTCAACGGGTGACAACAAGCTTTACGGAGAATTTCTTATGAACGCCCAGGGTGAAGATGTGGTTGCCGGAATAAGAACGCCTTTGCCGATTGACGATATGATAAAAAGCGGCAAAAAAACTTACCAACAGCTTCAGTCTATTCGTGCTAAATTAGAGAAACACTACAAAGAGATGCAGGATTTTGAATTTACCATAGAAAAAGGCATTCTTTATATGCTTCAGACCCGTAATGGCAAAAGGACTGCTCAGGCCGCGGTAAAAATAGCTGTTGATATGGTCAAAGAGAAGCTTATTAATAAAGAAACTGCTATTATGCGCATTCAGCCTGAACAGATAGACCAGCTGCTTCACCCTATGTTTGATATTATCGAAGAAAGAAAGGCTGAAATTCTTTCTAAGTCAGGGCTTCCGGCATCTCCCGGGGCTGCGGTGGGCCAGGCTGTGTTTACTGCTCAAGAAGCAGAAGACTGGAAGAAGCAGGGTAAAAGTGTTATTCTTTGCCGGCTTGAAACTTCCCCTGAAGACATCAGAGGCATGCATGCTGCCAGCGGAATACTTACTGCCCGGGGAGGAATGACTTCTCACGCGGCGGTAGTTGCCCGTGGTTGGGGGAAATGTTGTGTTGCCGGAGCCGGTGATATAACTATAGAGGCAAGTAAAAAACAGATGCATTGTGCCGGGAAAATCATAAATGAAGGTGATTGGATATCTTTAAACGGCAGTAAGGGTATTGTTTATGTCGGTAAAATCAAAACAATTCCTCCCAGGATGACCGGGCCTTTTGGGGTAATAATGAAGTGGTCAGATGAAGTACGCAGGCTTGGCGTAAGGACAAATGCCGATACGCCTAAAGATGCGGCTGTTGCCGTTGAATTTGGGGCCCAGGGTATTGGCCTATGCCGGACAGAACATATGTTTTTTGAGGGTCAGAGAATCACCTCGTTTCGTAAAATGATACTTGTAGCCCAGGAGGTAAAGAATCTACGTGACGCAATCTCTCAGGAGGCTGACGAAGCCAGAAAAAATAAATTTGAAGAAAAGTTGAAAGCCCCCTTGGCCCAATATCTGGAAGCTCTAAGCGAGCTTTTGCCTTTACAGAGACAGGACTTTGAAGGAATATTTAAAGCTTTAAAGGGGCATCCTTGCACAATAAGGTTTCTTGACCCGCCTTTGCACGAGTTTTTGCCCCAGGACCAGGACGGCCAGAGAAAACTTGCTTCGGCAATGAACTTAAGTTTTGAAAAAGTAAAAGAGACCGTTGAGTCTTTGCACGAATTTAACCCTATGCTTGGGCATCGCGGCTGCCGCTTGGGGATAACTTATCCAGACATTACTCAGATGCAGGCCAGAGCTGTTATTGAAGCCGCCTTGAACGTAAATAAACTTAAAATTAAAGTAAGCCCGGAAATAATGATTCCTCTGGTGGGAAATGTGAAAGAACTTGAATTGCAAAAGAAGGTAGTTGTCGGCATCATCGAAGAAGTCAGGAAAGAACGCAAGCTTAAGAAGTTGCCATTTGAGGTTAAAATAGGTACAATGATAGAGGTTCCCAGGGCTGCTGTTACCGCTGATGCGATAGCAAAAGAGGCGGAATTTTTTTCTTTCGGGACTAATGATCTTACCCAGATGGGTTGTGGGTTTTCCCGCGATGACGCCGGAAAATTCTTAGGCGATTATGTTAAGATGGGGATTTACGAGGCTGACCCTTTTCAGACCTTAGATAAAGATGGTGTAGGCAAACTTGTTAGTGTGGCTGTTGAGCTGGGGAGAAAGACACGAAAGAATATAAAGCTGGGTATTTGCGGCGAACATGGAGGAGACCCAGAATCAGTAGCTTTTTGCCATAAAGTGGGGCTAAATTACGTCAGTTGTTCGCCGTTTCGGGTTCCTATTGCCCGTTTGGCGGCGGCGCAGGTGGTCCTGAAAGAGAAAAAGGCAAAATTAACAAGTAACAAACGGAAAAAGAAATAAACATGGATGCTATTAAAGCTTATTTAGAAAGGATAAAGGACCTGCCTCTTTTAAAGAAGAATGAAGAGGTAGATTTGATTAAAAAAGCTAAACGCGGTAATCGGGAAGCCAGGCGCAAGGTAATTAATTGTAATCTGAAATTGGTCGTAAACATTTCTAAGCGCTACAGCCATCTCAACCTTTCTCTTATGGACTTGATAGCTGAAGGTAATATCGGGCTCATGCGGGCGATTGATAAGTTTGATACGCGCCGGGGGTATAGATTTTCTACTTATGCTGCCTGGTGGATACGCCAAGCTGTTACCCGTTCGCTAATTGACCAGGGGAAAACTATCCGCATACCGGTCTATATGAGCGAGTTTATAGCCAAATACAAAAAGGCTCAGGAAATTTTACGACAAAGATTTAACCGCGAACCTACCCGGGCAGAACTTGCCAAGCGCCTTAAGATGTCAATTGAAAAAGTAGCTGACACCGAGATGTGGATACAGAAGAAATCTTCTCTTGATGCCCCTGTGGGTAGTGATGGGTCTTCTCAGCTAAGTGATTTTGTAAAAAGCAGCGATAACGCAAGCGCCTTGGCTAACGTTGATACGCTTCTGAACAAAGACAGGATAACTCAACTTCTTGATTCTATAGCTGACCGGGAAAAGCTGGTGCTTGATTTACGTTTCGGCATAACCAATGGCAAACCCCATACTTTAGCTGAAGTAGCTGATAATTTGGGAGTTTCCCGGGAAAGAGTCCGCCAGATTGAGCAGGAAGCTCTTAAGAAATTACGCAAATACGCCAAAGAGGAACAGAAAAAAAGCCTCTAAACCTTAAGGAGGAATATGAACCTCAAGAAGCATATCAGAAACATTCCCGACTTTCCTAAAAAAGGAATTCTCTTTTACGATATTACCACTTTGATTAACAACAAAAAAGCTTTTAAGACTGCCATTGAACAGTTGGCGAAAGCTCTTAAAGGAAAGAAAATTGATTATATTCTGGCTGCTGAATCCCGGGGCTTTATTTTTGGCGGGGCTTTGGCGTATAAATTAGGCTGCGGTTTTGTACCGGTGCGCAAACCCGGAAAACTTCCCTCTAAAACTTACCGGCATACATATTCTCTTGAGTATGGCACGGATTCTCTGGAGATACACAGGGATGCCTTTGCTGCCGGCTCCAGAGTTCTGGTGCTTGATGATTTGCTTGCTACCGGAGGTACAGCTCTTGCCATGATTAAACTGGCCAGAAAACTCAAAGGAAAGATCGCCGGCGTGCTTTTTTTAATAGAGCTGATCGGCCTAGGAGGCCGTAAAAAGCTTAAAGGTTATTCCGTGTATTCCTTAATGGAACTTGCTGCCTAAGCTTATCTTTGCCGATTTCCGAAGTCTTAAATAAATGCCCCCATAGCTCAAAAGGACAGAGCGCGGCCCTCCTAAGGCTGAAGTCCCCGTTCGATTCGGGGTGGGGGTAGTTTTAGTCCACAGACCACAGTCCATAGACCATAGACTATACAGGTTAAGGTTGAGGTTAAGGTTAAGGTTAAGGTTGATGTTGAGGCTCGAGAAAGATCCTAAACTATTTATTTAACAGAGATACGGTAGAAATATATGGAAATATATAGAGATAGCTTGCTTTGATAAAGCTATATTTGTTTGGAATTTATCAGTTTGCCAACGTAGCTCTTCAGTGTTAAATTTCGGGGATTTACAGTGTTGGAAGATAATAAAAAAGGGATAGAGTTTTCTCTATCCCTTTTGGGTTGTTGTCCAGAAAATTTTTAAGTAAAATTTATTCTTCTGTTTTCACGAGGCCTGGGTATTTTTTCTGTAATTTATCAGTACCCTTTATAAATATTTCATAGGTAGGACCATTTCTTAGCCCGCTACCGTTTCTGACTTGTGTATTGTAAACTGCGAGAATGTTATCACCGGAAAATGGTTTTACTTCGCCGGCAGCCATAAAGCCTTTTTTACCATCTGTGCTCATAATAGAAAGATAGGTGGCAAGCCGCTCACCGCCTTTTTCATTATAGAATTGCACACGATAATCCGTAGCTCCCTGCTCGAGTGCGGTTCTATGCTTGTTAAATGTTGTTCTATTTGCCGCGTAGTCTATAGATTGGTTAAGTTTTCCTAATTCAGACGTGGGGTTGGCGGCATTGGTTGAAAGTTTGTTAGTATCGGTTTGAAGTTTATTCGCTGCAATTTTGTACAGAGAAGTTTCGTCCCCATAGCGGTTATGCCCCAAGATATTATTTATTTCACCTAAATTTGTTCTATAATAGGCAAAATCTTGTCCGTTTTTTACCCAGCTTACATCTTCACTTCCAATTATTCCGTATCCAGCAAGGACTTGCAGTCCTTTTTCAGAAAGGTGAAGTTTGTTAGGATTATCGACCCACTCTTTAGTAGTTTGATTGTATAAACGGTATTTGTTCATACCATCAGAATCTTTAAAAGCTACAAGTTGTAATTCGGTATTAGTTTTTGTGTCTATGATATGAAGGTTAGTCATTTGACTGTCATTACCAGTAAAATAGTTTTTGGCCGCTCGTTGAGCAGTTAAGCCATAATTAGCATGTATAGGTTTTTCCTCGGGCGCAGCCCCAGGTGCAACTTTGCTTTTACTGTATTCTACAGCTTCTTTAGCTATTTGAAGCGAAGCAATGTCTGGATTAGTGCCTAAACTGATATGGCCGTAAGTTTCTTTTTCTTCGACAAGCACACGTTCTTCGTGTGAGGTAAATTTTCTGGGGCTAGTAGATGCTTTTTGTGTTGGCACCTTTGTCCTGGATGTTTGTGTTTCCTGCCGATAAGGAACATCCCTCGTGGGCGTTGTGGTAGCTGTAGGGTTGACGCTATGATTCACGGCGGGTGTAGTATTTCTTGCCGCAGGCTGCCGCTGCCCTTGGCCCTGGTTCTTAGGTGTAGAGGCAACATTATTGGTTGCAGGAGTATATCGGCATGTACCACTGCTGCAACTATTATTATAACTGTAAGGGTTAGACCTTCCTCCGAAGCGCCGTTGAGTATAACCTACAGCAGGAACTAATATTAGAGCTAACATCGTTATCAAAACTATCAAAACAAGATTAATCTTTCCGTAATGAATTCTCTTCATTTTTCCTCCTTAAACTTTGGATTATTATGCGGTTGCTTTGCGCCTCTCCGGCAGCTAAACCATTAAAATGTAACATACCATAACCCTTATAGCAAGACAATTCCTAAAAATTAAGAAAACGTTTCCAAAACGCTAAAAGTCAGCGGTTATAGACCGCAGTCCACAGACCATAGAATACAAAGGTTAAGGTTGAGGTTAAGGTTAAGGTTAAGGTTAAGGTTAAGGTTGAGGCTCGAGAAAGTCCACAGTCCATAGACCATAGAATACAAAGGTTGAGGTTAAGGTTGAGAAAAACTAAAAAACCAAAAGACCGAAAAACGGGAAAACAGAAAAACCAGAAAAAGCTGTAAGTTATAAGCCGTAAGCTTAGAATTTATGACTTAAAGCTGTTTCTGTTTGGGGTTTTGATATTTGGATTTATTTGGTAATATTGGTAATATTTGACTTGGGATTTTTTATTAATTGGTGTTCTGGTGTGTTTAGAACACATTTGATCAAAATATAATTGACATCTTTCAAGCTATAGGTATAATACATTTGTTCTTTAAAAAAGTGTTGAGTTTTTCGGTGCCGTAAGGCTTAATAGGGAACTTCCGTGACTTGTCTATCAATGGACAAGGATTCGGAGACACTCCCGGTGCTGTAACCCCTTATCCTTTGCCGGTTCAGGCAAAGGAACTCTTTTAACTTTATACGCCACTATCTCTATAAGATGGGAAGGCTGTTAAAAGAGCGGGGAAGTCAGAAGACCTGCCGAAGAAAAATATTTTTTAGGTTATACGGGAAATATAATCTAAGATAAGGTTGTTTTTAGGGATAAGAAAATCAGGGTGCACCCCTATACCAGAAGGTATAGGGGTTTTTTATTTTTTAGGGCAGGCGCATTAAGGAGGGGCCGATGGTTAGAAAAGGGTTTTTTTTATTTTTAGTTTTTTCGTCTTTTAGGTGTTTAGCCCAGGATGTTGTAGAGCTTGAAGAAATTGTAGTCACGCCGCAAAGAAGTTCAATCCGGATATATGACGCTTCCAGGCCGGTAACGGTAATTACTGCCGAAGACATAGAGTCTTCCAATGCCCGCAGTCTTCCGGAAGCCATACAGAAAAAAAGCGGCATAGCTGTTACTGATTATCTGGGTAATCCCAAGGGAACAGTGGTAGATATCAGAGGCTTTGGTGAGTCAAGCCCTTCCAATGTGCTGGTATTGATTGACGGCAGGCGCACTAACCAGGTTGACCTTTCCGGAGTTGACTGGGGCCAAATTAACCCTGAAGCTATTGAACGTATTGAAATTCTTCGGGGCCCGGGAAGCGTTCTCTACGGCGACAATGCTTCAGCCGGAGTAATCAATATAATAACTAAGACTCCTCCGGCAGATAAATTGATGTTTAAAGCCGGAACAAGCATAGGAAGTTATCAGGCAAAACAAAGTTTTTTAAATATAGGAAAGGGTTTTAAGTTGGGGGAGTTGTTTTTTAATTACTCTTCCCAGGAGACAGACGGCTACCGTGCCAACAATAGTTATTGGGCTGACGATTATTTGGGCAAAGCGTCTTTTAAGCCCAATGAGAGCTTTAATCTTAATTTTTCTTCCGGCTACCACCGGGACCGCTATGGTATGCCCGGCGCGTTATATCCGGCTGATATTGAAAATGTCGGCAGAAGAGGCACGGTTTATCCGGACGATAGAGGAAAGACATCTGATTTTTTTGTTGATGTTACACCTCAAGTATCTTTTTTTCTGGGAGATAGCCGGGCTGAAATTTCACTCCCTAACTCTTTTAGGAAAAGAAACAGCAGCGGCTTAAACATTTATACACCGGATGTTTCCGAGTATGAAACGGTTCACCACACAACCACTTATGAATTAAGGCCTAAGTTTGAAGTTAATTCTTTATGGGACGAAAATAAAAATTCTTTTGTTTCCGGGATTGATTATTTCTGGGCCAGTGACGGAATCTTAAGCGGCAACCGCATTGGTAGCCAGCAGGACCATGCCTATATACATAAAGATACCCTGGGGCTGTATTGTTATGACAGCCTGCAGATCTTGGACAGCTTTTTGGTTGATTTAGGCGGAAGGTATGACTGGGCAAAATACACTTTTAATCAGACCGGAGTTGTAGGAAATTATGATACCAAAGAAATAAGAGATGGGGCAGGTAACATAAGCCTTGGTTATAAATATAATGAAAAATCTCAAGTATATTTTTCTTATTCCAGAAGTTACCGTCTTCCAAATACAGAAGAGTATTACCAGAACAAAGGTATTTTCTGGGGCCAGGAGTATGGAGGGCTGAATACTACTCTCAAGCAGCAGCAGGCTAACAGTTATGAATTAGGCTTAAAGCATTATTCTTGGGATTGGCTTAAAGTAGATTCGGATATTTTTTTGATGGACGTAAAAGATGAAATTTACTATGACCCTTCGACTTATAAAAACTCAAATTACGGCTCAGATACCCGCCATTACGGTTTAGAGGTTGAGGCTCGGGCAAGCGCCTGGCAGGATAAGCTAAGGCCCTTTGCCGCTTTAACCCTACAAAAATCTTATTTTAAAGGCGGAGAATATGCCAACAAATCTGTTCCTTTTGTGCCGAAGGTGAAATTTTCTCTGGGAACTGCCCTGTCGCCTTTTAAGGATTTCAACTGGAACCTGTCTTGTACCTATACGGGTTCTCGCTATAAGATAAGTGACCAGAAAAATATTTCGCCGAAGCTTAAAGATTACGTTTTATTCGACACTTCATTTGATTACACTTTTAAGAAAGCAAAACTTTGGCTGGCAGTCAAAAATTTTCTTAACCGTAAATATTACGCTTACGGCGTAACTAACTCTTCCGGCACTGCTGAAACATTTTACCCTGCCAGCGGCAGGAGATTTGAGGGAGGAGTGACTTTTGAATTTTAAAGTTTAAGGGATAGATAGTGTAAACTATTATTCGCAAATTGACAGATAAATAAAAACGGCATATCCTCAAAAGGTAGTGTTTACCAAATACTAACCTTTTAACTAGGAGGACATGCCGTGACTAGACCAGTTAATTTCTC
>JAQUWY010000012.1 GCA_028692655.1 Candidatus Omnitrophota bacterium
CCAACACAAGGCCGTCAATATAAGTAGAGTAAATAGCGATGGTCCCCTTATTTTCACGAATTACTTTAATCTTATAAAGATTCGCACCCGCGATTCTTGCTTCAGCAGTAGCTGTCGAGGCAAGCATTACCGGTATAGCTTTTCGAGTATAGAAATCACGCTTGCATGAACAATCGCCTATAGCAAATATATCATTATCCGTAGTGGTTCTTGTGTATTCATCGACTAAAATACCTTTGCAACTGCCTATTTCAAGGCCCGCATCAACAGCTAATTTAACATTTGGTTTAGCTCCTACCCCTAATATTATCCCATCCACCGGAAGTTGATCCCCATTGGACAGCATAACTTTCTCAGCTTTATCCTTGCCGGCTATCTCTTTCACAAATACTCCGCACAGGACTTTAACCTTTTTTTCTTTTAGCCTGGATTCGGCCATAAGTGAAAACTCTTTATCAAAAGAGTTGGCTAATAGACGAGGAAGAGCCTCAACCAAAGTAACATTTTTGCCATTTAGCTTTGACAGCTCATCAGCAAATTCAACGCCAATGAAACCTCCGCCGATTACTAAAATATTTCTGCAATTTTTGATTTGCTTTATTGTATTCTTTAAATAACCCATTTCTTTATTAATGGGATATACGCCTTCTTTCTCAATTCCCTTGATCGGAAGAGTAATGGGAGTAGAGCCTATTGCTAAAACCAGCTTTTCATAAGCATATTCTTCTTTCTTCAAAGTCTTTACAACTTTTGCCTTCCGGTCGATAGAAACAGCTTCGTCAGTAACAATATTCACATTGTTTTTCTCCAATGAAGCCATACCCAATTTATTATCTTCGGGGTTATTCAAGCTGGCAAACATATAAGGTATTCCGCAGGGAATAACACCTTCCTTTATGTTTTTCATAACTGTAATATTTTTAGAAGGATAATACCTTCTCGCCGTTACAGCACTAACAATACCTGCCGGGCCTCCGCCAACAATAAGAACATCTGTGTTTTTAGCCATAAGACTCCTTTCATTCTACAAAGATTCTAACATCAAACAAAGCCCGTGTATCGCCTTTATTGAATTATCGCGGCAAGATTTTATCGCCGCCTCACTTTCCGCTCCAGGTTGAAACCAAACTATTTTTACGTGTTTTTCGAGACACTGCTTAAGAAGCTGTTCCGAAATTGCCGGAGGCGTAACTAAACTTACACCATCTATTTCAAAAGGTATATCGCTTATATTTTTATAGCAGCGCAGACCTTCTACTTCGCTTATCCCGGGATTAACCGGGTAAACTTGACGCCCCTTCTTTATCAATATTTTTAATATCTTATAAGCGTATTTTGTTTCATCCCGAAAAGAACCGGCAATAACAAATGTTTTTTGTTCAAAAAAACTTTTAATCAAATTTTCCAATTTGCCTCCAAATTAAATAATCCAATTCGTTTCCTAAGTTATCCGGATAGTCTTAAATTATTTTAACATGTTCATCCGCTTTTAGCGGGCCAGTTTTGTTTTCGACACGCCTTAGGAATCCTCCCACTACATTTATATAATCTTCTATTCTTTCAAGATAGTGAGTATGAGAAGCTTCTTCAAAAATCACAGCCTCGCTAGATTTAATTAGACTGCTATAATATTTTGTAGCCTCAGGAGACGCTTCATCATAACGGCCGCAGGTAAATAAAACCGGCACTTTTATCTCCGGAAGCCTTTCGGTAACATCAAACCCGGACAGAGTGCCAGTAACTGTAAATTCGCTCGGCCCCCACATATGATTATACACCTGTTTGCCTACTTTTTTAAATGTCGTTTTTAAACATTCGGGCCACGGGTCTAGGCGACAAACACAAATTTTATATAGATTTTCCACTGCCTTATCGTATTCCGGCGAATCAAACTTGCCTTCGGCTTCACTTTTTCTTATTATGCGCTGATCATTTTCTGAAAGCTCGAGAATATATTTGCGTGTATCTTTGGTGAATCGTGAAGCACTTAGCACCGGGCCGGATAAAACCATGCTTGCTATGCCATCTTGCCCTTTTTCTAACACATAGCTTACTGCTAACATCGTCCCCCAAGAAACACCTATGATATGCAATTTATCCAGGCAAAGAGCCTCACGAACTTGTTCAAGCTCTCTGATGAATCTTTTCAAATTCCAAAGGCCGGTATCGCGCGGACGGTCCGAATTGCCTGAACCTAGTTGGTCATAAAAAATTACCGGACGCTCTCCGGAAAGCTCACTAAGCGGTTCCATATAATCGTGAGTTGCTCCAGGGCCGCCGTGAAGCAACAAAAGGGGGATGCCTTTTTCATCTTCGCCGCAAACCCGGTACCAGACACTCCCTCCCTCTACAGAAATATACCCTTCTTTCATAATGCTAATACCTTATTGCACGCGTTTGCCAATAGTTTATAGAATTGGAAAATTTTTTAAAAAAATTACTTGGCGCTCTTAAATCTTTTCAGGCTTTGTCCAAAGTGAATAATTCAACCTGATCAAATTTCAAAATAAACCTACAAATAGAACCTTAAAAATCCTATCCTTAAAAAATACGTTAAAAATTTTAGAATAAATATGGCTAAAAATTACCTGTTTTTTTTCTGAATAAATATATACAGCCAGAATGAAACACAGGTAAAAGCAACAAACGCCTTATAAAGAATAAGCAATGTTTCCGGTAGTTGAAATAAAAACATATCCACCACCCTCCTTATTTTTTGATTTGCGGTAATTTAACAGAAAGATATCAAGAAAAATCCTTATATAAACTTATAACTTTTTGAGCCATACCTTTCATCGTAAATTGTGACTCAACTCTTTCTTTACCTTGTTTTCCCAGCCGACTGCATAAATCAGCATCTTCCAATAGCGTATTTATCGCATTAGCTAAAGCCTGAGAAGATTTGGGAGGAACAACCAGCCCTGTTATTCCGTCAAGATTAACAAAAGGAACGCCGGTAGGTAAATCTGTGCTTACAACCGGCTTGGAACAGCAATGCGCTTCTAACTGGGTAATTCCAAAGGCCTCATTCGCGCCGACAGAAGGCAAAACAACGACACTACTGGCATAATAATAGGCAGCTAAGTCTTTCTCACTTGTTCTGCCTACAAAAAAAACTTTCTTCTTATCAGAATTAATTCTTTCACCTAAAAATCTCAATTTTTTTCCCTGGGGGCCTTCGCCTACTACAAGAAGGCTGGCATTTATTTTTTCCATCGCACGTATTAGATAATCAACTCCTTTATATTCAACTAAACGCCCAACAAATAGGATAATGGGGCCTTCATATTGTTTCTTAATTTCTTCACTTCTGTCCTTTATTTTATCAGTCAACTTGAACTTCTCTGTTTTTATCCCCAACGGGATAACCACACATTTATCCTTAAACATACTCAAAAACGGCGAATGCTCAATAATATAAGGTGAAGTCGCAATAATTCTGTTTGCTCTCTTAAGAAACCTTATTAAAAATGGCCTATAAAAAGCCATTGCCCTTTTGTGGCCGACGATATCCGCGTGATAAGTAACCACCAAAGGCTTATCTTTTGGCAACAGTGCTAAACAATAAATTTCTGCGACAGGTGAAGGAAAATTAAAATGTATAATATCATAAGAAAGCCTCTGCCAGCATAAAGGAATCCCTACACCTAAATGGACTGACGATAATATGTTTCCTAAACTAGCGGCTCGAATTATTTTACAGCCGTGTTTACACTCAACTTCGGTTCTAAACTTTGTATTTGCGGCTAAGATAGTGAGCTCGACTTGGCCTTTTATTTCTTCACAAAGCCCGTATACCGATCTTTCCACCCCTCCGATGCAGGGATGATATAACTTATTAAACATTAATACTTTTAACATTCAATATTATCTAATGGCCTTTGGTTTAAATCATACCTTATCTTTTCAGAAATTCTGCGGATAAATTTATTTTGCCTTATTAAATAATGCATAAATTCTATTGGAACAAAGTTCGCTGCCATTCTCCCCAAAAATCCATATTGTTTCAGTTTTCTTTTGAGGTTTTTTCTTAAAATTTTATTCTCAACCCTTTTCAACTGCCTTAATACATTGACTCTTTCCTTAACTGAAAGCTCAGGCGTCTTAAACAGCGGTTTTCGGCTAAAAGCAACAGCATCATTTAAATAATCCTGAGGTTGCCGAACAAAAAGCCTTCTTTTTTTAATCCACTCAAATAGCTCAGTCCCGGGATAAGGTATAATGTTATAAAATCTTGCATCAAATATTGGGTACTTTTGAGCCAACTTGACAGAATCCGCTATGTCTGAAAGAGTTTCGCCAGGCGAACCAGCTAAAAAAAATAGTGTCACGTCATAGCCTAATTCACAAGCGTTTTTAATCGCCTCTTCAATCTTCTCTATTCTTTCCCCTTTTTTAATATTTTTCAGAATCCGGTTATTTCCGGCCTCTACCCCAAAACCTAAATAGCTGAAACCAATTTCACGCATTCTCTTAAGCAAAGGCTTATCTACCCTATCCGCTCTTACTCCGTTACCGCATCTTAAATCCAAGCCTTTGAGGTTTCTCTTCTCTATTTCATCACAAATATCATAAACTCTGTCCTTAAAAAAGCTGAAATTATCATCACCGAAGTTAAATTTTCTGTATTTTTTATTATACCAGTATTCCAGCTCATCCACAATGTTTCCGGCACTTCTTATACGCAGCTTCTGGCCTATAGCAAGTTTGACAGGGCAATAAATGCAATCAAAAGGGCATCCACGGGATGAAATTATAAGCATTTCTTTCAATATATATTTGTCAATCTCAAACTTTTTGTATTTTGGAAATGGTACTGAATCAAGATTATTCAGAAAATCTCTATCTCCTTCGTATCTCACCTCTCCCTTTTCCCAATAGAGCAAACCTTTAATTTCTTCTAGTTTTCTTCCTCGGCAAAGCTCAAAAAGGGTTTCTTCCCCTTCCAAAACAACGCCATAATCTATATCTTTACAATCCTCCAGTACATTTTTCCTTAAAGTCGAAACATGCGGGCCGCCAACAGCAATGTCGACATTTGGATATCTTTCCTTGATTCTTCCGATAAACTCATACGTATCTTTATACCGATAAGTCCAAATAGTCACACATATCAAATCAGGCCTAAACTTTTCTATTTTTTTCCATAGATGCCGCAGGCTATACCCTAAAGACATATCTATAATGTCAATATTAATGCCGTTATTTTCCAAATATTGCTCAAGATACCCCAGGCCGGAAGGCGGCCGAATCGGCCCCATATAGCTTTTTAAGACGGCTGGATTGATTAAAAGTACCTTTCCGTATTTCATTTCTTCACTATATCTTGATACAATAAAAAGTGCTTCTCAGCTACGGCTTCCCAGGAGAATCTTTTCGAAAAAAACATAGCCGCATCTCCCAACTTTATGCGCAAGGAATCAGAGCCTATCAGTTTTTTGATAGCTTCGGTTAACCCGTTAATATCACCGGGAGATACTATAACCACATGGAGCTGTTCAGAAAGTCCTTGCGGTAGCTTTTTTGCTTTAGTGGTTACTATCGGCAGGCCATGGGATAATGCTGCCAAAAAACTACTCCTCCTAAAAGATACGCCATCATGATAAATTTGGACAGCGATATCCGAAGCGGACAAAAACCTTGAAACCGACTCAGGGCTTTGATAGCCTTGCCATATAACGTGTTTTCCTAAATTTAACTGTTCGACAATTTCCTCAAGACGCGCGTGATACTTATTATGCTTGGGATCAAAATCGCTTATAAAAATCAACTTAACTTTATAGCCGTTATCAAGCAGGACTCTCAAAGAATACAATAAAACCTCCATGCCCTTTTTAGGAAGGATATAACCAAAATTTGAAAGCAAAACTTCGTTTTTACCGACACCCAAGCTTAACCGTAATCCATTTCTCTGTTCTGTTGATAGGTTATACTTGGATATGTTAGAGTTTATATGGATAACCCTTATTCTTTTATTTAAGAATGGCGATCTGCGTAGTAAATACTCTTTCTCTTCAATAGCCGTAAGTATGATAGTTTGTGAGAAAAACAAAAAAGGCAATAACCTGATTTTGTTTAAGAAGTGTGCGGTTTTTACATCGTGGATAGTAACAATTAAAGGAACCTTGGGAAAAAGCATTTTGAATATTATCGGAAAAATATTTATCATCAACTTATTTTTATAGCTCTGGGTTGGATATTGAATATGAACAATATCGGGATCCTCTTTACGCAAAATCCTCAATAACTTAGATATTTCAGAAATTCGCCAACTTTTTATTATTGGTATAATCTTTATACCTTCTATTTGCTTTATCCGGGAATCTAAAGAAGTAATAACGCTTATTTTTAAATTAGCAAAGCGTTTAAGCTCTAAAGATAAGCAACTCGTATAATCCCCTACTCCACACTTTAAATCAGGCAAAGTCCCGCTTATGATGCATACTTTCATAATTTAGTGCTTGCTTTCTGTCTTAATTTGTCTGTTGAACCCTACAACTTGTTCGTCTACAGCCCTGATAATATCTTCAACCGTTATAGAATTAAGGCATTTAAGCTTACGGCACTGTTTTAACCCGCATGGGCTGCAATCAACCTGCCTGTGGACAATAATGTCTTTTTTTGATCTCGGCCCCCAATGCGAAGGCTTATTATGGCCGCCCCAAATAGCAATAATAGGAGTTTTTACTGCTGAAGCAATATGCATTACCCCGGAATCTCCGCCTATAAATAAAGCAGCCCTTTTCAGGAGTACTGCCAATTGGTTAATGCTAGTATCACCTATTAAATCGACAACTTTTCGTTTGCCTGATAAAGATAAAACTTGCGAATAAACCATTTCGTGCTTGCCGCCGATTAATACAATTTTCATAGCATATCTTTTTAAAATTTCATCTATCAATTGAGAAAAGTTATTTATCGGCCAACACTTAATCGACAAACCGGCTCCGGGATGTATAGCGACAAAAAGGTCTTTCTTCCTTATGCCATTATGTTTCAGCAACTCATCTATAAATGACGTATCTTGTTCAGAAAAGAATATTTTCATAGACTTGTCACACTCATAATGCGGCAACCCCCCATTGATCGATGCAATAAAATCAAGATTGTGGCCAATCTGATGCTTGTCCTGACGCCTGGCAACATCAAATGGTATTATATCGGTAAGCATAAAAGCACCTCCGGCAAACCGATAGCCGACTCTTTTCTTTATCCCGGAAAAATTCATCATAATAATACTTCTTATGTCTCCGCGTAAATCAAGGCCCATATCAAATTTTTTAGAGCGCAATAACCCAATAAACTTAAAAGTGTTAAAAAAAGAAAAAGCACTTTTTGAGGTTCGGTTAAACCACGAGGCGTCATAAATCAATATTTCATTGATATCGGGATTACCAACTAATACATCTTTACCCCAGGAAGCTACTACCACACTAATAAAGCTCTTCGGGAATCTTTTCCTTAAAAGATTTAATGCCGGGGTTATAGCTAAAACGTCACCTATATGGGCCAATTCGATAACTAAGATTTTTTTTATTGCAATTTCTGCAGAGGATTTTTTAAAAAAAGAGAGCGGCTTAAATAATAGAAATCCAAAAAAATCAATTATGTAAGCTAAAATCAAGCATATTTTGTTCTTATACACATATCTATTATTCATTTTCATTGCCTGTTGGTTTCTTACTAAGCTGAATGGCCGCAAACGCTATGCCAAATATAGGCCAAATATGGATACGATAAAAATTGAAAGTAACATAGTATTCCCCTAAAAGAGTTACGATTCCCACCATCAACCCTGCGGCAACAGCTTTTAAAAGCATATCGTTCGTGCGCCATATACTTTTTGATAATGACCTTAGCATGCTGACAAAAAACCAAACAAACGGAATAAAACCCACCACGCCGAGATCCGTTAATATTTCCCAATAAAGGCAGTTATAGGACGGCTTGACAAATGTTTCTTTTGCTACTTGCAAGCTATATGTTTGCTCCGCTTTCCAAGCCCAGTTACCTGGTCCAACTCCTATAAAAGGATGGTCCATAAACATCCTTTGCCCCATAACCCGGCCGGCCCAACGGCCGTCTTCTCTAGCAATTTTATCAAAATAGTTACTTATAGTTACCTGAATAAAATCAACGTTGAAGAATATTCCGACTAAGAAAATGATATATATACTTACCAAAAGAATAATCGCATAACGCATTGCTTTACTAGTAGTTACCATCCGATAGTGCTTTATAAAAAAAGGTATCGCGATAACAATCAATGTAATACCGGCTAAGCCTGTGGTAGAAAAAGAAAAATAATTTGATAAAAGAATGATAAAACTGCCAGCTATAGTAAATATAATGCCTATTTTATAAACACGCAGGATAAACATAAACAGAGCTATCGGAACAATAGGCGCCATATAAAGCGATAAATACTGGGGTTCGCTAAAAGTTCCCTTGATACCGACAAAACCTTCTCTTCCAATAAGCGACCAAGTAGCAAAATGTATACCAAAAAGATTAAGCACCATCGCAATAAGAGATATACTACATATGCTTAATGTAGAAAGCAACAGCACGCTTATACAATTTTTTAAGTCTTTGGTATCTTTGATCGCATAACAGACAGACATGGAAACTAAAATAGAAAAAATACACCAAGCCACTACTTTAATAATTCGAAAACCTGCCGAGTTAAAATCTATTTCTTGCGCAAACCTTACAGCTTCAGGAAGCTGTAATAATCCCAACACAATGTTTACTAAGACAAAAATAAAAAGCGGTAGTAGCAAACGAAAAGGAAAAGCCCCTTTCCTGGGCCTTGCAAGATAATTCCAGAAGAAAGCCACAATGCAGATAAGCCCCATCCATTCGGCTAATTTTATATTAATGCCAAAGTCTCTCGTAACAAAAAGCCTCTCGAATGGTAAAAGCAATATTAGAAAATAGACACCATAGATAAGCTTGCGCAACGTCATTAAAATAATTAGAATTGCACTAATAAAAAAGAATAATACCGTAAAGTCCATATTTATAATTTTTAGTTATCCGGCTTTTTCGTTAATAATAAAAGGGGTAAGCCAAAAATGATTATTGCCGGCCAAAAAACAAGTTTTTTGATAAACCCCTCGGTTTTTCCACCCCAAAATAAAGAAACAAAAAAAGCAACTTTGTATTTTAAAGTTATTTTCTTAAAATTCACTTTGGCCTTTCTGATTTCCGATAATCGCGTTTCAAGAGATGCCGGCAAAAACACCTTGATATTGCTAAAGCCTTCAGCTTTCAGATAACGAAAGTATTGCGAGATTGAGTAAGTATTCTCGTTCCAGTTAAAACGCTTGACAAATGAGGGAAGATTTTGACGATTTTTATCTCTTTTTATAGAAAATATGCTGCAAACAGTTTCGTTAATTAACGCTAGTTTGCCTCCTTTTTTAAGAACCCTGAACGATTCTTTCAGGACATCTAGCAAATTTGAAGCATGATGTATTGACGAATTACTCATTACAATATCAAAGACATTATCTACAAAAGGAAGGTTTTTCATATCCGAAACAATCCTTTCATAATACACTTGGCAAGATTGAAAATACATTTCAGCTGACTCCAAACCCTTATATTTGGGTAAAGAGATATCTAAAGAAACACACCTGCATCCTTTTTGGGAAAGTTTATTTGAACTCCAAGTATTACCGCTTCCAAGGTCTAATATCAACTCACTTCCTGATATTCCTAATTCTCTTATCATCTGATAAAAATTTGAAGAATATTTATAGGAAGAATCAAAAGGATTTTTGCTTTCAGCTGATTCAGGCAAAGATAAAAGCATTTTATCATTATATTGAGAACGGCTTTCTTGAAGCGCTTCAATAATACCTTTTATTTCTTCGACAACCTCTTTGCCCGGTCGATAGAGAAGGCTTAATATGCCATTTTTTATCTCAAATATCTCATGACATAAATTGCATATCAATTGCCCTTCTTTAATCTCCAAGGCAGTAGTTATGTTTCTAACCAATTTAAAACCTTCATCGCCAAAATTGCCACAGGCTGGGCATTTGATAATGCTAAGTAATTCTTTTCTCATTGCAAATTATTTATCATTTCTAAATAAAGTTTTTTGTGCATTTGAGCTATCTTAGGCCAGGAAAATTTTTCGGATAATTGTCCGGCTGTTTCCGAAATTTTTTTTCTTAGTCCATCATCAACACACAAAATTTTTATAGCTTCCGCTAACTTCTCTACGTCATTTACAGGAATAAGAATAATATTCTTTTTATCAACCAATTGCGCAGGGACATATTCTTTTAATACGGTGGAAATGATAGCTTTTTTATGCGTAAGGGCTGCCATAAGCGTTCCTCTACGTAAAGTTACACCATCAGTAAAAGGCAATACACATAAGTCCGACAACGACAAAAACTTTGAAACCTCCCGGGGCGCAGCATAACCTGTCACAAAAACTGATTTGCACATCGACAAAGAACCAATCATTTTTTCTATTTTATTATGATATGCATTATCTTTAGAATATAATTGGGATATAATCAATAGTTGTATATTGGTTCCTTCGGCTACAGCTTTATCAACACTTTTCAATAAACATTCTAAACCCTTATTGTAATGGATAAAGCCAAAAAATACGATAGTTTTAGCTTGCTTATCAAACCCTGATCTCTCCAAGAAAGCTTCTTTTTCTCCCGGATCAATCCCACAAACGTCAATATTGCTTCCTATAGGTATAAATTTAATCTTTCTTTTACTGATAACCATAGTTTTTACAAGATTCCTGGTATCAATATTATCTGTAACCACCACTCTATGGCTGCCCAGGCTTAAAAAAATCTGGCGTAATTTGCTTATTGGGTAAGAAATAGAAAATTCATGCAAGGTAGTAACGGTATTTTTTTTCAAAACTACACGAAGCAAAAACGGCAAAAAGCATAAGAAAAAAGTCTTTTTGTACTTTGATGAAGGAAATTGCAAATGGATTATGTCGAATTTTTCTTTTTTTATTAATTTCAGTATAACAATTATTGCAAACATATTCCATTTCTTTATTATGGGAAAAACTCCAGAAATATTATTTCGTTCAATATATTTTATTATTGGCCCTTCATTGCTCGTGATTAGGCTAACCTCTAAACTTTCTCTATCCAAGCTGCTGATAAGTTTGGCAACATAATCACCAATACCGTCGTGACACGCAGGATATCCACCGCTTATAAAGCAAACATTTATTTTACGTTTCATAAGGTTAAGCTTATTATTTCATATAATAACGCCCGTAAATAATATATTTTAATCGTCTTGCTGCATTGGGATTAATTCTCATAATTAATAATTTAGCCGTTTTGACAGGAAGAAAAACTACAAAAAACAATAGATAAAACTTAAAAGCTATATAACTTTTACTTAGGCCTATAATACTTTTATCAATAAAAAGCACTATTCTGGCGAATGTTTTCCTTGGAAAACGATATAAAAAAACATAAAATTTCATAAGAATAGGAAAAAAACGGCTGAAAAATAGAACTTGCCTTTTACTAAGTTGCGGCTGGTCTAAAACACTTTCTTTAAAAAAAGTTGAAACTTTATTTTCGGAAATAAAATTGTTCTCGAAACAAACCTGGCAAGCTTCAGTGTTTGGGTAAGGCTGGAATATAGCATTGTGAGAAGAGTACGGCCTAACTTCTGCATTAAGCTTTATAGTTTCAAGTATCATTTCGGGGGTTTCAAAGGGGCACCCAATCATATTGTAGGCAGAAAGTTTTATACCAAAATCACGTGCTAAACTAAAAGCCTTAAAAATCTGTTTATTTGTAATGCTTCTTTTTAATATTTGCTGGCGTATATAAGAATTACCCGATTCTATACCTACATCAAGCCGCTCGCAACCGCCTCTTTTAAGCAAAGAAAACATTTCCCTATTCAGAAGATTAACTCTTGTATTGCCATGAAAAGGAAATTTAAATCTTTTCGGAAATTTATCGCACAGCTCTTCCATCCACTCTCTACTTAGGCATAAAGTATCATCTATGAAATTCACAAATTCAATATCCTTATACCAAACCAAAACGTCTTCAATTTCGGCTAAAACATTTTCCACGCTGCGTAAACGCACATAATTATGGGGATAAAGCTTCTGATATTGATGATTACAGCAATAACTGCAATTGTAAGGACAACCCCTCGAAGCTAAAATAGTCAGCATCCTTATCTTATAATCATACAAGTGGTGGTAATCAAATATTTTCCTGTCCGGAAAAGGCAGTTTATCTAAATTATATTCGAGCGGCCTTACTTTGTTTTTAACTACGCCATAACTTTTTTTAAACCAGAGATTCCTTATCCCTAAAGTATTTTCTCCTGCCGATATCTTTTGGCATAACTCCAGTAAAGCATTTTCACCTTCTCCCCGGCAAAGCATATCTATTCCAGTTGCATTTATAACTTCATCCGGATCCATTGTAGCATGAACTCCTCCACAAATAATCGGTATATTATATTTCTCCTTTAGCCATGCTGACCACTTTTTAATATAAGGAAACTGATGCGACAGGGAACTAAAAGCTATAAGCTGCGGATCTTGTGTTTCAACCGCTGCCAAAAACTCATCTTTACCCATGTCTTTGGTTACATGTATCAAAGAAGTATGATGGCCATTTTTTTTTAGCACGGCAGAAAGATATCCGATACCATGAGAAAAAATTCCCGAATAATCGCCACTAAACTGCGGAAACACATTCAAATCAGGAAATATAAAAATAACCTTCATACCTGACATTTCCTTAGAATTTACTTCCCGGCATAAGCTGATATTTCAGCAGGCATATATACCCTAAATAATTTAAATAATAACCAAACCATCATAACATGCAACATTCTTAAAAGATTACGGAGATATCTACCATGATATTTTTCTTTCATACATAAATCAAAACTCACATCCTTGAAACCAGCTTCAATAAGCATCTTCGTAAGGCTGCCGGGCGTAAAGAAATTTATATGATACGGTAACCCAAATTCGTTCGCTTTGTACGGTGTACCAGTAAAATTATCCTTATAATACGCTAAAAAAGGAAACATCTTGACAATTTGCGCTTTTAGCATATACACTTTAACGTTTGGAGTAGTCAGAAAAAATAAACCATCTTTCTTAAGCACTCTATGAATTTCTTGCAATTCGCCAATTGGATCTTTAACATGCTCAATCACATCAAACATACTAATAACATCAAAATACTCGCTAGGGAAATTAGCGCCTTTGAGCGTCTTGCATTCAACATTTAGCTTTAATTCATTCCTTGCATATTTTATTGCCGATTGAGACATATCTACGCCGTAAACTTGATAGCCATTTTCCTTGGCTAACTTTAAAAATATTCCGTAATTACATCCAACATCTAATAGCTTACCGAAAGTTCTACGCTTTTTTATAGACCTTAGCCTGTCATTAAAAAAAGAACGTTTACCATTTTCAAAGCCCCTAACCACCGTTTCTAATCTATCTTTAGAAAATTGATACTTTTCATTATAAACACCTTCCAGTATTTCCTTAAGAAGTGGATTCATATATATATATTTACAATGATCACATTTAACTATATTAAATCCGCAATCACTATATATAATTTGACTAAATTGGCAATTACAAAAGGGGCAATTTCTATTTTTTATATCTTCCATGACATTATTTTATTAAAATAACTTATAGTTTTTCTCCATTAGCCCTTGCTACTTCTAAAAAAATTCTCATAGCGTTCTGTGCAAAACCGGACCTTGCATAGTTATCTATTACGAATTGACGGCATACCGCTTGTATGCTTGCCCTTCTTTTGTTATCGGTTAAATACTTAGCGATTAACTCCGCCATTGAAGCAGAGGTAATATCTTTAAAAATTAAGTTCCTGTCCAGTTTAGTTAATATCTCAGTGCTTCCGCCTACGGGTGTTGCTAAGACAGGGACACCTGAAGCTAAAGCCTCTAAGGTAACTATGCCGAACCCCTCTAGAGTTTTGCTAGGCAAAATAAATAAATCTGAAGCTTGATAATAGAATGGTAGCTTTTCATCAGGTATTAAGCCAATTAAAAGAATTTTCTCTTTAAGGCCCGAAGTATCTATCAAACTTTTTAATTGCAGATACAAAGGCCCTTCCCCCCCTATGACCAAAATGGTGTTTGGAAATTTTTTTAAAATTACCGGCATAGCCTCAATTAAGTTTCCTAAACCCATACGGGGAACAAGCCGGCGCACGGTAAACAAAATTAATTCGTCTTTCGGCAAGTTCAACATTTTGCGGACAGCCCCCTTATCCACAGGCAGTTTGAACTTTTCAGTATCTACACCCGCAGGAATTATTACCATCTTTTCCGTAGGTATACTATGTATTTTCTTAAGGCAATCTGCAGTAAATTCTGATAAAGTGATTATTTTATCCGAATCATTCAAAGCTCTTTTTTCAAGCCATCGGGAAAACAACAGATATATCGGAAACCAAATAAATTTTACATATTTTCGCCAGTGATACCACTTATACACAACACAAGTTCCATCGCTTGATTCTTCTTCTGCTAATAAAGCATGAAAAGTGTAGACTTTAGGAATTTTTTTTGCCGCTTTAGACATATTTAATCCAAAGGAAACATATGGAGAATGCAAATTTATTAAATTAAATTTGCAACTTCTTGACATTCTCTTAAAAGCTTTGCTTACGCTTAATATTGAACTAATTTGATATAAAAATTTAAAATGATATCGTTTAACTTTGTATTTATATACATTAAATCCTTCTAAAATACTAGTATCAATGGCTTTATTACTCTCACCTTTTATTAGAACATATACATTATGCCCTAAACATTTAAGGCCTTTAGCTAATTCATACACATATGTATGAACACCTCCATGCCCATAAGGATATATTTCGTCAGCTACGATCAATATATTAAGTTTTCTTTCGGTAGTCTCTGAAACCATCTTTCAAACCTCTAATTCCTTTTAAAACAATACCTCGACTTTTTCCGATAAACGCCCGCCGAAAAATACTGATAAGCTGTCTTAAAAAAAATATAGGAAAGAATATTTTGCACATATGCTTTAAATAAAAAAGCATGAAATTATGATAGTACCAATAAACTTTTTCTCCAGGCAAAATATCCCTGCACCCACCGCGAGCCTGTAAATGCACAGCTTCTGCCAACGGTTCAAAAACAATTCTATACCCTAACTTTCTTATCTTAAAAGAAACATCAGCATCATCGAATGAACTGGTGCCTATTAGCCGCTCATCATAGCCGCCAACCCTAAGAAGGAGCTCTTTTCTGAAAGAAACATTGCAGCCATAAGCATGTTCGATTTCAGTTTTAAAATCTGCGTTAAAATTAGCGGTCACTTTTCCATCATACTTTCGTATTTCCCCTACTTTTTTAATTTTTGAGGTTGGTATATCATTAGCACACAGCACTCTTCCCGAAACAGCGCCGATGTATTTATTCTTATACTCTTTCACATGATTCTGTATAAAATCTTGTTCTATTCTGATATCGTCATCGCAAGAAATCACGATTTCTCCTTCTGCTTTTCTAATCCCTTTATTTCGCGCATGAGCAGAATTCTGCATGTCATCATTAAACAATCTTATTTTACTTTTGTTAGCCGTCAGTATTTCGCCTAATTCCTTAGGAAATGACAAACCTTGATTCACTATGATTACTTCAAAGTCATCATAACGTTGCCTTAAAATATCTTGCAATAAATTCTTGAGGCTGTCATGCCTTTCGTAGGTTGGGATAACAATTGATACTTTCATAAATATTTTTTATTTTTTTTCTAAAACAATGATATGATTAGTTCCCATTAATCGAATTAATGGTATTTTTTGTAAAAAGATATTCATTCTGCCCAACCACTTACCGCATTTCGACTCGATATGTATCAGCTTTTTCCTAAGCTGCGCATAATCCTTTCCCTGTCCGGATTTTTGTTCCATATCGTTGAGCTGTTTGAAAAGTTTGCGCACGGACGGGCTCAACCTAAGCAACATTCCGACAAGCCCTCCGCCCATTCCATAAGTCGTCCATTTTTTAACTTTAAAATCATTTTTCAGCAGGTTTTTAATTTCATTTCTGGAAAATGCAGTGTGAAAAAAGCGTTGTTTTCTCCAAGAATTTATCAATGGCTTTGGCAGGCATAACTCATTAGACCATGTAGCCAAAAACTGCACAAAAAGCTTTAACGGGTTTAAGAAATAGCTGGCAGGTATACAATTCAGATTTGGAGTAGTTAAAACCAAAATCCCTCCGGGTTTTAAAATCCTGCCTACCTCAACGATTACGGAATACGGAGAAGGGAGATGCTCTAAAACTTCTAAAAAAAGTGCTGCGTCAAAAGAATTTGACCCAAAAGGTATTTTCTCCACATCAGCCTGACAAAGGTATAAGTTCTTATTTTTTGCGATTCTTTGTAAACAGTTCCTATCCAAATCTATACCATAAGCTATGTTGCCATAAGATATTAATGTCTTTAAAAAATAACCGCCTGCGCACCCTAACTCAATAGCTCTGCAGTTATTTAAATTAAGTTTCTCGATAAGCGAATCTATAACTATTTGGCGGATACAAGACGTAAAATCAAAACTCCATTTCCAATCTTTAACATTCCCCTGGCACAAAAATTCTTGAGAAATGCTTTTCCCGGAATCTTTATAAAATCTCTGTATATCCTCTTTTTCTAATAACTGTTTTAACAACCATAATTCTCCCTTAAATCTAAGCTTAGCCTGCTTCCTTGTACGGATACAATCGTATATAAAATAAACTGCGCAAAATATTAATAATAAAAAAATAATAATTAAAGGGCTCCCTTTAACTATCTTTGCAAAATATAGGAACAAGTAGCATAAAGAGCAAACAAAAATGAAAAAAATCGTTGCTTGCACTACCAAGTTATTTCTAACAATTTTGCAATTAATATCGTCGGGCATTACGCCATACCTGTCTATCAGCCTTTGTACAGTATTTTTGTCTACGTAACTAAAATCATCCATATTTTTACCTTATCTACACAGACAAAACTTCATGATATAATCTTTCTACAGCAGCTATGTGCCTGTCTATACTAAACTTACATAGAACAATCCTCCGGCCTTCTAAGCCCCTATCTCTTGATTGCTGTGTATTCCTTAAAAGTTCAATGATCGCTTTCTTAATCTCTTCAGCGTTATTTTGATTAAACATTATGCCGGATTTTTTAGAAATGATTTCAGGCAATGCCCCTGAATTTGAAGCAATAACAGGCCTAGCCGAAGCTAAAGCCTCAATGGCAACTCTACCGAACGGTTCCGCCTCAGAAGGAATCACTACAACATCCAAAGCCGCTATTGCTTGAGGCAAATCATCCCTGAATCCGGTAAAAATAACGTTATCTTGCAGCTCCAATTGAACTGTTAAAGCATGGATATCTTGTTTAAATTTCTCCGAACCTAATTTAGCGTCTCCTATAATAATAAATTTAACATCTTTATAATCTTTTAGAACTTGAGCCGCAGCTCTCAAGAAAACTTCCTGGCCTTTTTCGGGAGAAAGCCTTGCCACCAAACCTACAAGCTTCTCATGTCTTAAGCCGAATTCTTTTCTAAAACTATCTCCTGAAATATTCGGATTAAATTCCTCAGCATCTACTCCATTATATATTCGTATAATCCGTTGTTCCGAAATATACAGCTTCTCAATCAAGTCTTTTTTTACTGCCTCAGAAATTGCTATTAATTTGTTTACACCCCTAAATGCTATTGACCTTAATTTTCCTGCTCCTAAAATAGGCACCAAGTCCCGGATATGGCAAATGCAGGGAACCCCGCATAATCTGGCAGCAAAATAACTTTGTTCAGAAATATATATAGAATTAGCATGAACGAGAGAAATCTTTTCTTTTCTAATTAATGCCGCCAACCTAAGAACGGAGGCTATGAAGAAAAGCCATTTTTTACGCGAGAACTGGCCTAACGGAATTGCCTTTGTCTTTATGCCTAAAGCATCTATTCTTTTTGAAAGCAGGCCTGTCGAAGGAAGCGCAACCATAGGAAGAAATCGTTTTTTATCAAGTCCTTTAAGCAAACCAAGCAAGCTAATTTCTGCGCCTCCAATGCAGGAAGTACCATTAACATACAAAATCTTGATTAATTCTTCTCCGGCTTCATATTCAGTAAACAAGCTATACACCCGAGGCAAGTTCTTGCTAAGCGCAAAGTCATTCTCAATTTTTTTTCTAGCGTTTTTTGATAATTTTTTTCTTAAATCTTGGTCTCTGATCAATTTTTCCATAGCCTCAGCCAGGCCACTTACATTTTTTTCCTCAACCAGCAAACCATTCTCTCCCGAATCAATAAGCTCCGGGATACCGGAAATAGCCGTTGAAATTACAGAAAGCCCGCTTGCCATAGCCTCTGCCAAAACCATAGGTATGCCGTCCATATCCCCATCTTCGGCCATAACCGACGGTAAAATAAAAATATCGCCCTTAGACAGCAATTCAGCCAATTTTTTTCTATCCACAATACCTTTATACTCTACAGTATTATTTAATTCCAAATCTATTGTTTTCTTCGATAAATCCGCTTCTAGGGGCCCGGAGCCAAAAATGGTTACGTCAAAGTCAACGCCTTTGTCTTTAAGAATCTTGCAAGCCTTTAGAAGATATAAAAACCCTTTTTTCTCAACAAATCGCCCTCCGCTTATAATCTGAATCCTGCCTGCTTCCTTTTCCTGAAAAGAAAAATTCTGTATATCGACCCCGCAATGGATAACTTTTATCTTTTCCGGGCAAATATCAGGATAATGCTTGAGCAAATAAGTTTTATTATATTCTGATATCGATATTACGAATTTTGCTTCTTTTAATTTTTCTTCCAAGAATCTATCCGGTACAAAAATACAATGCGCATGGGCAGTAAAACTGAAAGGTATTCCCAAAAATCGAGAAATTAGCATTGCAGCGGTAGCGCTAAGCCCGGAAAAATGCGTATGGAGATGCCGCACTTTTTCTTTTTTGATCAAATTACATAAGTAAAAAATTTGAGCAAATTCTTTCTTTCCTATCTTAAAAAAATACTTTAAAAAACATTTGATATACCTTAACGGATTTACAAAAAAATAAAATAGATTATGTAATAATACTCTAATAAATTTCTTTGTGTTTTCTTTGGGATTTAAGGCATATGACGCATGCTTAACCAACTCTTGCACTTTTCCATAATTAATATCGCTAACCGGAGTTTCGAATGAAAATAAGCGGATATCTATCCCGTTTTTTTCAGCCCCTAACACCTCATCAATAATGAATGTCTCGGAGATAACAGGAAAACGATGTAAGATATAAGCAATTTTTGGCTTATTTGCCTTGTTCGGATTACTCGACCGCATATTTAAAAATAAGTTTGAGAAAATTTTTAATGTCATCTATTTTTCGATTGCTTTATTTTTTCATTAATGCTACTAGATAGCCTTTGTTACCTAAAATAGTCTGTGGTGGATAAAATACATCATCTAAAACTAAAATCTTATCCCAAACAGGCATTATCAAATATCTATGAAATGTTGATTCGTAGTAACCCTTATCTACCTTAAACACCTTTTTCCATAAACCCCAGGCTTTATATAGAACTCTCTTGAATTTAACCCATGTGATTTCGTGAAATCTACCGAATACATTTACCTTCTTAATAACAAGGCCTGATTTCTCAGCTAGAAATTTAACCATATTTAAATCATAATGCCTCAAGTGCCCCCAACTCCTTACAGGCTCTCCTAAATACGGAACTGTAATTAAAACAAAACCTTCCTTTTTCAATACACGCGTTATCTCTTTTATGGCTTCTATATCGTCTAAATGCTCTAGAACCTCAGCGCATATTAAAATATCTGCTGACTCGTCCTGAAAAGGCAGCTTAAAAATATCTGCCTTCATAAACGATATATTATCCAAAGGCTTAAATTTACTTATTAGCCGCTTTGCTGTCAAAAGGTTAGCAAAAGAAATATCTATGCCTATATACTCTTTATACGCGGCTTTTCTTTGATTTAAGGCGATAAAAAAATCTCCGATGCCGCAGCCTAATTCTAAAATAATTTTATTTTTGGTATCCGGCAGTAAAGATAACATTTTCCTTCTACGCAACCTGTTGCCGCAATCATAAAGCGTAGCTGGAATATCTATTTTGAAATTTCGATAATCAATCAAACAGCCTCCTATATATATTCATTATTTTCTGAGCTACTATTTTAACGGTATAATTATTCAACGCCCGCTGTTTACCCTCTTGGATATATCTTTTTCTCAAGTTTACATCATTTTTCATTCTAGATATGCCTCGGACAAGATCCTGCACATTCCCCGGTTCAAACATTCTCCCGGCATCTGCGATAACTTCGGGAATTCCACCGTGCCTTGAGCCAATTACCGGCACCTCGCACAACATTGCCTGAGGTATTACATAGCCAAATTTTTCCTGCCAATCTTTTGTTCCTTCGGAAGGAAGTATCAAAACATTCATGCAATTAATATATTTAGCAACTTCTTCGTGTTTAACTGCTCCGGTAAAAATGATCTTTTTTTCTATACTAAGATTTCTGGCTAAGCTCATCAATTTATCCTGTAACTCACCCTTACCAACTATCAGGAGGCGATAGTTGGTATTTAGGAAAGAAAAAGCTTTAGCTAAAGTGAATAAACCTTTGCCTTCACTTAAACGGCCCACATAACCGACTACAAATTGGTTAGCTAAGCCTAACTTTTCCCTTAGATATTCAACGTTAAACTTCTTAAAAATGTCGGGGCTGGTACCAAGAAACTGAAAAACCGAAATTTTACCTTTATAACCTTTCTTTCGAAGTAATTTCTCTACGCTTAAATTACAAGCAATAATATGGTCTATTTTTGAAAGGTTATACCTTTCGTAACGCGAAAATGGAAATCTCCGTTTTTTTATGGTGTCTTCAGATGTCCAAACCACTATTTTAGATAAAGGGACTATTTTTTTAGCCTTAGATATTATATCAATACAAGCCTTTGAAACTGGTTCCTGGTCAATTTCAATAATATCGGGTTTGTATTCTTTAATAATCCTGGAAACATTGCGATAATAGAATCTAAAATAATCGCCGGAGAAACTTATCCGGCAAGGAATAATTTGAAATTCTTCTGCATCCTGTGCCGGCTTGAATTCATAATTACACAAGGTATGCCTCCAAAGATGAGGCACTACCACTCTAATTTCAAAATCTCCTGAGTCACAAATATATCGAAACTTCTCGCGATGAATCGGTTCAGTATACATATGCCCAAAAACTAAAACTTTCATAGTTTACTGGTTTCTTTTAAGCACAATAAATATATGCTTGCCTGTGTTTCTTTTTTTCTTCAGCCGCTCTTCCAATTGAACGAATAAATATAATATCGGAAATAAAACTCTGTTGAGGAAAATACAAATTACTGTTGGTAAACGATACCTATATCTATCGAATTTCATAAACTTATGGATAATACTACAGCATGCCCGCATTAAAGAATGTTTATAAAAAAAGACATCCTCAATCGAAACTCCTTCAATGTCAAAAGCAGCTCTTAAACTGGCTGCATCATATCCGTTAACATGCCCGTGTAACCGCTCTCCATAAACTCTCTCTCCTTCCTCTACGGGACAAACATTCTTATTGGGAGTAGTAATTAGAATTGTCCCGCCAGGCTTAATAATCCTTATCATTTCTCGAACAAAAACTGCGATATTATTTAAATGTTCTATCACCTCATAACAGAGAATGCAATCTGCAAAATCTGATTTTAGAAAACTCATCTTTTTTCTTAAGTCATGCAAGTAAATAGTAAGGCTTAATTTTCTACTTTTGCTTTCAGTTAAAGCAAGATTTTTTTTGAACTCTTCTAATCGTTTGTCGTTATTGTCAAGGGCAATGACATTGGCTCCGGCTAAAGCCAAAGTTAACGACTTCAAGCCCGGGCCGCAACCCATATCAACGACGGCCTTGCCTTTGATATTCAAAAATAATCTCTCGATGTGTTTCCAAAATAGATAATGACAAGGGCATTTTATCCTACCAGTGTATTCTCCAAAACGAGGGTAGGGTATCCAGGAAAAATATTTTTCTTCTAAATACTGATTCATTCCTATTCTTACTGCCCCAATTCCCTGTAAATGCCTATCAATTTATCCTGATATCTTTGCCAGGTCTGGCTTTCTGCTTTTACCCTTGCTTTCCGGCTCATATCTTTTCTCTTTTTCTCATCTTCATAAAGATATGCTATGGAATCCTTGATAGCTTTAGCATCACGAATCGGAACGATAAACCCATTCTCTCCGTCATTAATCAGGTCTTTCGCTCCTACATTTTCAGAAACAACAACCGGTATGCCTGATGCAAGTGCCTCAGTCACCACCATACCAAAACCCTCCTCTATGCTGGGAAATACTGCAACTGATACCTGATTATAAACTTTCGCTATATCCTCCATACGGTAAAAAGGCCCTAGTATTTTGAAGTCAATTTTCCTTTCATATTTACATAAGGCATAGAGAGCATCTGGATTAATATTGCCTGCCAATACCAGTTCAACGTTTTTTAACTTAAGCATCCTCCAGGCCTCAAGCAAATATTGAAACCCTTTTCTCAGGCAAATTTGCCCTACAAAAAGCACGCGAAATTTATCATCATTCCTTACCCTTGGCCGGAAGAGCTCTGTATCTACACCATAAGGAACCCTTCTCAGTTTCTCTTTGGAATAACCTCTGTCAATAAAGCTCTGAAATGATAGCTTGGACAACACTAAAATTATGTCAGCTGCCTCCAGCGCCCGAACCCTTCTGCCAACGGCAATCTTACTGTAAGCAAGATAGGGCACTTTCCAAATTCTATACTCCTCAGCCAAGATATTCCGTATGTTCTCCGGATGAGTATTGGGATTGTCGGCAATAACCCTTGCGCCTAATTTCTTTGCCTGCAATATAGACTTCGTACTTTGAGATGCAAAAGCGTGAAAAATATCACAAGGTTTAACTCTTTTAGCAACTTTATTATCGTAAGAAATATTAGAAAGATAATAAGTAAGCCCTAATCTTTTGAGCAATCTTGCCAAAAGTCCATGAGCTAACTCAAATTCATTTATTGATTTAATCTTTACTGCTTCTTTGGCCTTCTCAGCTAAATCCACATTAAAGTCGCGAGCAAAAAGCTGATAGAGAGACTTTATGATTACAGAAGCCATAACAGTTTTATTAACTATATAGCTCTGTCCTAATCCTGCAATTTTGCCGGCATATGAAAAAGCTATTCTCACTTGTGCTCCTTATTTATCTCCTAACCATTTTTATTGTAGGAAATATCTTATAATAGCTGCAGCCATATAAAAAATAAATAGTAGCAAATAGATAAGAAACGCTATAGACAAAAAAAGCTTTGACGCGGACTATCATTTTAACTTTAAAAAATCCCGGAATCATTTTTGAAATAATTATTATCCAGATAAGCAATATAACGATAGCGGCTAAACAGTTTAAAAAAATTGCAGATATTATAAACAACAGCAGCAATGAACTCACAAGAATACGCCGGGCTCTAAAACCCAGATAAGGGGTTATACTCGCCCCGTAAGTTTTGTAGAGATAAGGAATTGCGGTTGATTTTAACGAATTTTTTATAATAGAGAGGCCTTTAATCTTATATGAGGCATGATAAGCGACTAAATCATCAGCATAAATGATTTTACCGCCGTTTTCAAGAATCTTAAGCCCTAAAACATAATGGCTGCCATAGTTATGCCATACATTCAACTCTTTATCAAGCCAACCTGCTTTTTCTAAAGCAGATTTTCTGTAGAAAATATTGGCTGTACAGTAAGCGCCTCCATTCATAGACAAATTATGATAAAAAGGCTCTTCTGTAGCATTATTAGTTATAACACGGCCTTCTACAGCTGAAATACCGGAGTTTTTAAAATAAGCTAGCCCTTTGCTAAGCCAGTCCGAATTTAATTCGATATCATCATCTGTAGAAGCGACAAATTCTCCTTGTGCTTTCTGAAAACCACTGTTGCGGGCCATCAGCTGCCCTTTAGTTTTATTATTGGCGCAATAGGAAACTTTTACATTTGATTTTTTAGAAATTTCTTCAACTAATTCTTTGGTTCCGTCTGTTGAATAATCGTCCACAACGATAATCTCATAACTGTCATGACAAAGATCCTGTTTAAGAAGAGATTTCAGAGTTTTCTTCAAATATTTTTTTCTATTGAAGGTTGGAATTACAACGCTTAATTTTATGCTTTCACTATCCATCGTTCTTTTTAACTCCTTTTGCGGCTACTCTATTGAAATAATCTAACAAAACCTTAATAGTTTTATCGGGAGCAAAATCTTGAATCTTTCGCTTTGCGGCTTCTCCTATTTTTCCCAAATCCGGACGAGACCAAACCTCAATAATTTTCTTTGCTAATGCTTCCGCGTTTGCCGGAAAAACAAGAAAACCATTCTCTCCGTCTTTAATAACTTCTTCAAAACTGCAGCCGATAGTGCCAATAACAGGCTTGCCCCAACCCATGGCCTCTATCAACGTATTGGGGAAGTTATCAACTAAAGACGGAAGAACGACTAAACGTGCATGTTGAACAATAGGGTATAATTTATCATGAGAACATTTATCTATAAAAATCAACCTTTTTTTATAGCTGGAATTTTTTGATGTGATATACTCTTGCATCAAAAAACCAAACGAGGCAGACGTATCCGAACCCACAAAAACTGCATGCAGCTCAGGCAAGGAAACAAACACCTCTGGTAAAGCTTGGGCTAAAATGTGTGCACCCTTATGTGATGAAATTTGTCCAAAAAAAAGAAGATACGGTTTCTCTCCTAAATATTCCCTGTAAAAAGCATCATCTAACTTTTTAATTTCAATATAAAAAGGCGGATGTATAACCTCGATGTTTTTCAGTCCTAATTTCTGGACTAACAATTTTTCCAAGCTCTTACTGGAAACATATATATTCTTATTCAAACGTAAATAAAGATTTTCAATAGCTTCCAACGCCTTCACATCTAAACATACTCTTACCCCCATAGCCTTATTCCATACCGGACGGTAGGAAGAAACAGACAATACATGCGGTATTTTTGTAAATAAAAGAGAGAATAAACCACAAGCGTGATAACTAACTGAGTGAACTATATCAAAATGAATCGAAGCATGTAAATACTTTACAAGCCGTAGCGCACAGAAACTAAAAACCAACCAATACACAGCGCCATTCAACCTGCCAAATGTAATACAACGCAATAACTTTAAAAACACGGAATGTTTTATGCATATCCTATGTACAAAAATACCTTCTTTTTCAAAATTCTGGTTACAATAAGAATTAACGATAACATGTACAGTGTGGCCTTGTTCTACTTCCCATTTGGCAATCCGATAGAACCTTTGCGAAATCCCACCCCCATATTGAAGCTCTGTAACAAATTCTGGTATTATTATACAAATGCGCATTTATAACCCTGAGGATACGAACGTTTTTCCAAAATGTATTATTTAAACGTCTTGAGAAAACAATTCCGAGTTTTCTTTAAACCTCGCTTAAAAACATCTGCAATTATATCTCTACGGTAAATCTTAATTGAACAGGGTTGTATATTAAAATGCTGACGCGACAGCTCAATAGAACAAATCTCTGCTATAATCAACCCCCATCCCGGCTTATTCATCGGTTCTTTCAACCATTTTTTCCATATAAGATGCATATTCAATCCATAAAATAAATTTAACTTACGTAAGCCAGAAGAAAAGAATAGGGGTTCAAGACGAGGCCGTAGTTCACAACGTAGCCACTTCCACCATTCATGATATCTAACGCGCAGACTTAAATCTAACTCTCTTGTTCCGTCTGGCGCTACTCCCGTACGTGCATAGGGCAAGGAATAAAGTTTAGAATCCAAATTTTTCAGTAACTGGTAATAAACTTCCTTTTTGCGGCATTCCGGGGAAATTGACCATATGTAGGAAACAACTTTATTGTTGGTGTAAGCTTCGTATAGATTGCAAAAGTTACGGATATAATTTTTGGGATGACATAACTCTCTGCGTAAATAATTCTCCTGCTCATTCAGTTCATTTAGAACCCAATCCGGCTCTCTCTGCGTGCCTTCCCATGCAGTTTGGCGGTCATTCTCAATTAAAGCAACCAGCCCGTTAGGCAATGAGGGGTGCAGTAAACCCATCCTGTTGCGCGATAATGCTTCAATTTTTATATCGTTTAAATGTCTATGGTTATATTCTGCTCGTCCTAAGGAATTGCCGAAAGAACCCGATATTACAAGATCTTCCGGCTTAGCATTTCTAAACCAAGAGAGCCCGTGCAAGTTAAAACCTGCGACCTCAGAACCACCCCAAACTGCCCCTCGTTTGATATTATCCCAGGTCAATTTGCAATCATATGGTATATGAAAAAAGCCCCAATTATACCAACCTGCAATTTTTCGCGCATATACAACATCTCTACTATTCAGAAAACCCCAGCTAATACAAGTAATCTGCGCATTTAATTGCGGTTCTATTTTTTTTATAACCCCCGCAATAATACGGCTATCCAGCCCACCGGAAAGGAGTAGAAACACACGCCGATAACCTTGTATGGCATTATAAAGCTCTTCCTCTAAAAGCTCTTGTAGATTCTGTGCAATTTCTCTATAACCAACGTAATTATTAGCATGCGGTATAGGTGCGTGCCGCTTTATGAAACCATCCCCCCTCAGAGTTGCACGCCAAGGCATTCTCTGCACTCCCTGTATCAAGGTACGATTGCCGGGTATATAGTTAAAATGCAGGAGCCCGATTACTGCCACTGGATCAATAATACGTTTTTTTTCGGGAAAAATAGAGATAATTTCTTCAGCAGTATCGGCAACCATGACTTTCTCGTCCAAGATCGTCCAATAAGGGCAAAAATCTCCGATTGCCGAAGTAGTAATTCTTTCTGATGCCTTTAATTCATGTATCACAGCTTTTCCTTCAGCTTATTATTCTGCGTAGCATTGCTATCACCTTATTAAGATCGTGTAATGACACCTAATATTATATATTAAGAATGCTGAGACAGCATAGCTGTGCATTTCTTTATTAACCAGAAAAGATACCCTTTGTATTTTTTGCATCTTTTATCCTGCCTTTCGTAAAACCGCTCAAGGCTCCAGATAATTTTCCAAATATATAAAGGTAAATGGCTTTGATAAAAGTCTTTTACCTCTTTATCCCCAACATGCAAAATAATTGGAATGTCTATAACTCCAACATGTTTTCTGGTTACGCGCCAATTAAACGGTAAACCAAATGGATACTCCTTTGTTCTCCATATCGCCCTCCACAAAGCCACAGGGCCCCGGCAAGGCCTCTCTTCCATGCATCTTATCCAATCTAAGAGTAATTTGCTTGAACGGTTACTGTAAAAGACTACGGCACAATCAAAACTGGGAGCAAAGACAGGAGCGTGTATTAATTCTTTTCTGTCTTCTTCACTCACGTCTTTTCCTATATCTAAATCAGTTTTCAAGAATACTCTCGTATTTATGGGTATTACCATGCCAAAATTTTTGGCAATTTCGAAACCGTCTAAAAAGGCAGAGTTAACAACTAAATAATCATTGTCAATATAAAGTGTTACATCCCAAACGCTATCACGAAGAGCAATAAGCCTGAAATAATCGCTATTTCTATGACCCCAGCGTTTTTCATAATCTATAGGCTGAACTATTTCAATAGCTACATTTATTGCGTCAACATCAAAAAGGTGGTCGGAAAGAATTTTTATTGGGTAATCGCAATAGCGGCGAACCGAAGCAATACATTGAACACAGTCTTCTGCTGCTTTTTTCCCAAATACTGTATAGACAATACCATATTTTTTATTCATTATATTTATATTTTTATCAAGTTTTTTAAAAAAAATTCCAAAACCATCTAACTTTTATCTAAAAAAATAATTAGCGTTAAAAACTCTTACCTATATTCAATTCTGGCTTACCTAATTAATATTAAGCTTTTTATCCATAACATCACCAATAAAAATAAACCCTGTATAATAAACCTACTTTCTTCACAAACCCAAAAGATAAACTCTAACCTTTATTATTCAAATAAAAAATCTTGCTGCATTTTTTTGCAACAGCGTTAGCTGCCCTGAGAATTTCTTTTCTGCTCGATAATTCAACAATACCTGAACTTTCCAATATCTTTTCCCGCGACAATCCTAACTCATTGCACAAACAAAAATCTTTATCCTTTGCACCAGGCTGTACTAAGCCTATCCCTATAAAAAAAATTGCAAAAAAAGCATCTATGCTGCCTTTTCCAGCTAATTTAATAAGCTGCGACATATCAGAATCTAAGCGTCCTTTATTTCTATAGAAAGCTATCTTCTTCCCTTCATGAATAAACTTACACGCTATTTCCTTAAATGTGTAGTCAGGATGATGAACGCCAAGCAATTTTTTATATTTTTCTAACCTATAACCCTTGGCCTGCATTGCTTGGTCAAACTCCCTGTCTTGGCCTATATTGCCAGAATAATGGTAATATTTCGTATAACAAGACCTAAAAATAGAGATCCCCCAGATTCTACCCAAAAAAGGATCTCTTAGTAATCCTTGGACTCGACAAAGATTGGTATCTTTTTTTATCCTTCCATACAGCACTTCAACGCAATCCCTGTCAAGCACCATATCCGCATCAACTCTTACGTAGAATTCCGAAGTTACTTTTTTATTGACAGCATTAAGCGCATTGTGTATGCCTCTTATATTTCGTACAACAGATATTCTATTTACCGGAATAGACTGATTTAATATTGAATTATAGGAATCAGCTTCTGTTCTCTCGCCTACAGAAATAAGAAAGGCCTCTATGGGCGATACGCCATTAAATCTATACATTTTGGTTAGCTTTTCTTTGAAAATTAACATTATTCACACTTCTAATGTTTAGTGGGTTGGATTACTTTGATTTTAATAACAAATTGGAAAAATTTCGTTAGCAAATCTATGTGACAAAAAACTAATAAGTATTCTTAGCCGGTAAACCAAGAAACATTTTCGGGATGATAAACGCCATACAATTGAGAAGGAAGGTACTGGGAGCTTGGATTCTGCACAATAACATTACGCTCCCTATGAACAGCCAAAGGAACATTGGCCTTAAGGCTTCTTACTTCGACATCAAACACATAATTGCCGGGTAATAAATTATGCTTTTTCAATATTATTTTAACGCTATCTTTGGAATTTTTAATAGAAAAACCCTGTTTATCAGAAAAAACAGAAAAGCATTTTAGACCATCGGCTTTTCTATAGACAGTAAAGGAAAAGGTTACATCATCCATGGGATAGGATACCGTATCATATGAAAATTTAATCTCTATATTTTGTAGATAATTCAATTTTATGCATCCTTCTATTAATTCTGCTCCTTTGAATTTTACTTTCTCTAAAATGACGCCTCCTCGTGGCTTGGAAGCCGGAACATTACCTGCACTTGTCCAATTCATCTTTTTAGATACTTCAGCTTCATATACACTGACGACTTTCTCTGGGGATCCCTCAGCGTCTATGCCTCCATCTCTAAGCAAAATAACCCTGTCGCAATAATTAACTATGTGTGATAAACTATGTGACACCATAACAATAGTTGTCTTGCTTTTCTTTAAACTATTCATATATTCAAAACACTTACGTTGAAACGTAAAATCTCCGACAGCCAGCACTTCGTCTACCAATAAAATTTCAGGCTCAACGTGAACGGCTATAGCAAAACCCAGCCTCACGAACATTCCGGAAGAATATCTCTTAACCGGGGTATCGATGAATTTCTTATAATCATAGAGTCCATACCCTGCAAATTCAACTATGGAATCAAATTTTCTATCAATCTCTTTTTTCTTCATTCCCATGATGGCCCCATTTAAATATATATTCTCTCTTCCGGTAAAAAGAGGATGGAAACCTGCTCCTGCAGCTATAAGGCATGACACACGCCCTTGAGTTACAACCTCGCCCTCGTTTGGCTTCATAATCCCCGCTAATAGTTTTAAGGTAGTAGTCTTACCGGCTCCATTGTACCCAATGATACCCAGCGTTTCTCCTTTTTCAACTTTGAAAGATAAATTTTTAAGCGCCCAAAATTTTTTGTCCGGGAAAGAACCTTTTTGGAATCGTTTAAAAATTAAAGGGATAGCATCACGCAGCAGGGATGCCTTTTCGCCGCGCTGGAAACTTTTTGAAACATTACAAAATTCAACAGGATATTTCATTATAGATAGCACTTTTTAGAATAAAAAATATTCGTTTTCTTTTAACAGATATGCAAAAGATCAAATATTTTCTGCAAACAAATGCTCTTTTTTATGAAACCAAAATAAACTTATAAAAAAAAGGCAAAAGCATAAAGATACAGCAATGGCCAGCTCTGTAAAATTAGGCAAGCGACCACGTAATATCAAATCCCTGTAAGCATTAATTATTGGTATCATTGGATTCAAACCAACCATCACTCCCTGCAACTGTTTTGAACCCATTTGTATAGGATAGATAACCGGCGTTACAAACATCATAAGCGGAACTATGCCTGAAACTATATAGCCAATATCTCGATAGAAAAGGTTTCCCATAGACAGAAATAAAGCCAATCCTGAAACAAAAATAATTTGAATAAACAAAATCAACGGCACTGCCAAAATGGCAATATGCAGCTCAATATTGTAAATCACCATTAAAACTATCAAAAAAATTGAGGCTATCACTAAATCTATTACCTTGGATAAAACTGAAGCCAAAGGTATTATCGCCCGTGGAAAATATATTTTGTCTATAAGAGATGCGTAATTAACAAGGCTTTGTGTGGACGCATTCAAGGAACCTGCAAAAAAAATCCAGGGCAAAAGGCCGCAATAGACAAATATCGGATAAGGGATACTTCCTGTATCAATGGTAATTATTTTTGCCTTATGGATAAAAGCAAAAATAATCATACTTGTAAAAGGAATGAATATAGCCCAAACAATTCCCAAAAAAGTTTGTTTATATTGAACTTTAATGCCTCTGGTAGTTAACTTAAACAGTAATTCCCTATACTTGAATAACTCTCTTAGTATCTCGAATAAATTCTCAGCTTTCTTTTCTTGTCTTGGAACCATAATAATAGTAGTAGTAATAGTGGCTTCTGCGCATGTTAACTTTATTAAAGATTATCCCCGCGACGTCACTCTTGACATCATAAAGCATACTCATCGCACGCAGGACAGCTTCCCGCGGAGTTTTTTCTGCCATAACCACCATAAAAATAATATCTGCCAATAAGCTTAATATAATTGAGTCAGTAACTGCCAATATGCAGGGCACATCAAGTATAACTATATCGAAAACATTCTTAACCTCTTCTAAAAACAACTTCATTTTATCTGAACCTATTATTTCTGAAGGATTATGCGGTATGGCCCCACTTGTAATAACATGCAGATTGTCTACTCCCGTGTTTTTTAAAACTTTATCCCACTCTAATGTGCCATAAAGCACCTCGCTTAAACCCTGTGCTTTATCCATTCCCAATATGCCATGCACACTGGGACGCCTAAGGTCGCAATCAACCAACAAAGTTTTCTTGCCTATCTCGGCCATAACAATCGCTAAATTAGTACTGGTAAGGCTTTTACCTTCTTCGGGATGAGCGCTTGTAAGTAAAAGCACCTTTGGTGGATTTTTGAGATTACTGCTAAGTATATTAGTGCGTATTGAACGATAAGACTCAGCTTCCGGAGAACGGGGGTCTAAATTAACAACTACTCTTTTATTGAAGGATGAAAAAATATCTTTTCTTTTATCCATGTAAGTTTACACTCATTTTGTTTGCGGATAGACCTTGAAAAATCTCAGCGCCCCCTGTAAACATGCCGGCTTTTTTTGCCGTCACTTCTGATAAAAGGAATGACCCCGGTAATCGGCTTATGGAGATAATACTCTATATCTTCTAAAGTCTTTAAAGATGTATCTACGTTTTCCTGTATAAACGCGGCTGTTATTCCTAAAATCAAACCTAAGGATATAGCCACTACAGCCGCCGGCACACCTTGCGTTTTCTCCGGCTTTTTAGGCTCACTCGCCAGGCGAAGAATCCTGACTCTAGTAGCATTTAGCACTGTGTCCAGGCGTAATTTTTCTCTTTCTTCTGCCAGTTTATTGTAAGTTTTTTCATCCAGGCTAAGCTCTCTGGTCAACTGGAGCACTCTGGAATCAGAGTCAGGCTCGCCGGGCTCCTGGTTAGAAACCACAGGAAAACGCGTCTCCAGTACCCCTTTGGCAGTTTCTTCGGCATTTTTATATTCTAAAATCTGTGCCTGCAAATCTTCCAAAGGCTTTAAAGCCTCTTTTTCGATTTCCTTGTTAATATTTTCCAGCGTCATCCTGGCCTCTATAACCTTAGGATGCTCCTCGGTAAACTGGACTAATAATGCTGACAGCTGGCGCTGGAAAAATACTAATTTATCTTTAAGCTTTATAAGCTCTTTTGACTGAGGCACTATTGCCAGGATATCTTCATCCGATTCCCGGGAAGCGACCCTTTCTTCCAACACCTTAAATTTGGCTTCAGCCATTTGCCTGCTTAGCTTAGCATTTATGTAGTCCTGTTGCAATTTCTCAAGTTCTCGCGCTTCCGCAGAGGACACTCCTGCATCTTCATATTTAGTATAACCGGGAAGATTGCTCTTGGTTTCTTCCATTTTCCTTTTAACAGCTTCCATCTGCCTCTCCATATATCTTATGGAAGCCTGCGCGCCCCCCGTCATACCCTTGAGGCTCTGTTCAACAACAACCTGAGCAGTTATATTTGCTATTTCCATAGCCTTTCTTGGGCTTGCGGATAAAGCGCTAATTACCAAAATATCAGTTCCTTTTTCCTGTTCTACCACTACCGAATTGAGTATTCCTTCTGGTGTTATATCTGACAATTCCGCTCCAGCCAAATCTCCGCCCATCCTCAAAGCTTTTGTTTTCTCAAACTCCATATACCTTATTACTTCTTCAGCCAATGCATGTGTCTTAGCAAACCTCTGGATAGATTCTAATAGCTCTGTGTTGTAGGGAGAACCTTCTATTATAATAAAAGCGCTTGCTCTATAAACTACCGGTTTTGAAGGAACAAATAAAATGCTCGCAACAAGCACAACTACTACCGATAGAATAACGACGGCTTTCCTTTTGATTATAATCTCAATATAATCTCTTAGGCTTACTTCTCTTTCTCTTTGTTCCATGGCGGTGTTTATTTCCCTAATTTAGATATTCTTTCGTTAGCGTCTTTTACCAACTCCGGGCTAGAGCCCCCATCAGAAATTACCTTCATAAACATTTCCTTAGCCTTATCGCTGTATCCCAAGTTCAAATAACAAAGGCCAATCTGGTAATATTCCTGCCCATCACTTGAGTTTTCCGCAAGATCCAATATCCTTTCATACATATCAATAGCTTCCTGAAATTTATCTTTTTCATACAAACAAAAGGCTATATTACGCATAGCTGATAACGCAATGGGATGATCGGGATAGCCATCGGTTAGCTTTTTATACTCCGCAATGGCTTTATCCAGTTCTCCCATATCAAGGTATATTGTGCCTCTCCAATAGTAAGCATACGGTACCCAGCGGCTCTTAGGATACTTCTTGAGTAAATCCGCATAAGCATTAAGAGCGCCTACGTCTTCTCCTAAAATATCCCTACACCCTGCCATATAATATTGAGCACTGTCGGATTTTTGGTTACTGGGAAACTCCAGCAGAAATCTTAAATATGCATCCATCGCCTCCCTGTACTCTCCACGGCTATGCAGCACTGCGGCTCTCTGATACAGAGTTACAGGATCCCTGGAGCTAGCTTTTAAAAGTATAGCTACAATAACCACCAGCAACAGGCTGCCGGCTATAACGGCTATTTTGAAAGACCTAAAATTTATTTTTTTAGCCTTATCTATTAAAAGTTTAAGCAGTTTATCAGCATTGAGCTTTTCTTCCATACTTAAATGATCTGAGTTTTTTCCTGCCAAAGCTGCTATTTCCTGAGGGCTTTTTGTTGGGCCTATAATTTTGTGTATTCTATCATCTAAATCTTTTCTTTCCGGATGGCGCGAGCCGCTGACCGGTCCGAAAATAGTTAGAATAAAATCAATGCCGCTATCGATAAGGACCGGATCTCTTAATCTGTTCTGTTTAAGAACGAACTTTATTCTTTTTATGCCTGTTCCTAACTTCTCGATATACCTTCCTGTATGCATAAGCATTTCGGTAATTAGTTTATTTCTTGAGTATTGCGTATATTCCATATTGGCTACAGTTATACCGTCTGCAAGCCCGCCCGGAGTGTATATTTCTATACGGTCATCAAACATAAAAACACGCACTTGAGAAGCCTCTATGCCATAATCTCTGTGTACTATAGCGTTAGCAATGGCTTCTCTAACCGCCACCTCGGGATACTCGGTATAATCATCCCGCTTGAGCCCTTCTATCTTAGCTCCTACATTCATATGCTTGAGAAGAAATTCCCAAGCCTGGTCTATCATCTCCGGTATAACGCCTCTGGCTTCTTTCTGGTCGACAATGACGCTACCTATGTTTTTTCCTTGAAATCTCACCAGGCGTACTCCACTGAAACTAATAAAATACTGTGGATTCCTACCAAACATCAATAGTGCAGCGGCTGTAGGCACAAGTTGATTTGCGCCTTGCGTAAGAATGCCTTTATCCGTAAAAACTTTTTCTTTATTCCTAACCGCTTTATCTTCTTCCAGGGCTTCTATACTCTTAAGATATTTATCTACTTTGCCAGAATCTAAATCTTCCCGGGTGGCTGTTTCTACCGGCCAATTATCACTGCCGGCTCTTCTAAAAACTACGGCCTTCCTATACATGTTTTGAATTTCACCATGACTTGCCACGTATACCTGTTTATCTAACCTGACATAGCAGTCTCCCTCAGCACAATAGGGCCTCTCCATGCCTTTACTTACTTTAACTATTCCTATCTGAACTTCGCCTATTTTTTCTAATGAAACTTCAGGATTCGTTGATGGCTTGCAGTATTTTTTATCAATCTCGATTACATCGTTTACATTATAAGAAGGGCTTAGGCCGGTTATTTTGCGAGTGCTTTTATCTACTCCTATAAAAATAAAACCGTCGCCTGAATTAGCAAAAGCTACCATAATTTTAGCCAGTTCTTTTTTATCACTTTCCGTATAAGGCGGCTTTTTCACCAACTCCAGATTCTGGCTGTTTCCTTTAGTAATAAATTCTAAGATCTCTTTATTAGTCACTTCTTTCCTTTACCTTATTGCCGGCGGCATTACTTATCTGATTTTCTCATCGATTACCCGCCTGCGTTCCACTCGCAAGCTTCCTTTTACATACGACTTCCAGGAATTTGCTATACCATGCATGGGTTTGTAGATTTTTTCAAACGCGAAGTCGTCTAGAGCACTATAATCAACTTTATCTCTCCTATACGCAGAAGTTACGGAAGAGGCTTCCTCTTCTGCCTGGCTGACTAAAGCTTCATAACGCATCCTCATCATGGGTAATTTCCTGGAAGCATAACTGATAGTTGCTCCCGTAAAAAAGCATACAATGGTAATAATGATATAGATAAAAACTGTCATCTTTTTTCTTTTGCTCTCATATTTTTCCATACTACTCCTTAGGCTTTTTTAGCTTTTACCTGAATTTTTGGTCCTGCTCCAAGGCAATTCCCTGTTCTGTATGCTTCTGCATCCAGTATTTTAATTCATTCAAAGTTTTGTAAAAATCCGATATGCTGACTTTTTTATCAGAGTAATACCCGCCGTATAATTTACTGCTGTTTATCTTTGCATAGATATAACCAAATATAGAACCTACCAAGATTCCAACGGCCGTAACAATAAAATAAAAATTGTGAGTAATCTTTCTTATTTTTCTCAACATCCCTTTATGACGAAATGAAAAATTATTGTTGCCCAGGTAATATCCGCCTGGAACCCCCTCTATGCCTTTCAGACTTTTAAACCTTTCTTTTATTTCTTCTTTAAATGAAATCTCTTTCTCCTGCTTTACTTCTTCCGGAGTCAACTCCCCGCTGAAAAACTTATCCATATGCTCGGTGTAAGGCAAAGGCTTTAAGTAACAACTCTGGATATGTTTAACCAGGCTTCTGAGATAGTCTAAGTCAAACGGTTTGGTAACATAATCAAAAACCCCTAACTCTGTTGCTTTTTTAACCGAGGTCATATCTCCAAAGCCGGTTATTATAATAAAGCGTGTTTTCGCATTATTTTTTTTCATTAACCTTACCGCTTCTACCCCGTTTAACCCTGGTAGGCATAAATCGACAAACGCAAGATCTACAGGCACTTTTTTAGTTATCTCCAAGGCCTCTTCTGCGCTATTGGCAGACAGAGTCTGGTGGCCATCAGCGGCAAACACCTTTGAAAGAAGCCTTGAGATTGAGATTTCGTCATCAACAATAAGAATTTTCATTTTTGAAACAGTATTCTTTTTTAAAACTATTTATACACAGGTAACTTTATGATAAACGTTGTCCCTTTACCGAACCGTGACTCCACCTCTATGGTTCCATTGTGCAAATCCACGATATGTTTACAAACAGCAAGGCCTAAACCCAGGCCTTGAGGTTTACGAGTACTGAAAAACGGAATAAATATATTGTCTATAACATTAGCCGGTATTCCCCGGCCAGTATCGCTAATCAATACCTCTGCCATATCTTGAGTTCCTGCCATTTTAGTTTTAATAGTCAATGTCCCGCCGGCAGGCATAGCCGCTTTAGCATTAAATATTACATTAAATATAACTTCTCTAAACTCATCTAAACCGACAATCACGTTTTTTACATTAGAATCTAAACCCAAATCAATTTTTATGCCCTGTTTGGTAAAATTGTTTTTTGCCAATTCAACCACCTGTCTTATTGAATCGTTAACATCAACGGCTTCTTCCTTTTTCTCCAGGGGGCTGCAATATTTAAAAAGCCTTGCAATTATCCGAGAGGAAAGCTGGGCAGCTTCTTTTACATCGTTAATCTCTTCCCAGCCGAAATCACCCTTATGCATATGTTCCATTAAATACTGAGCATTGCCTATTATAGTTGTCAAAGGATTGTTAATTTCATGAGCTATACCCGCAGAAAACTGGCCCAAAGCAGCCATTTTTTCTTTTTCTACTAACTTTTTCTGCATGAGCCTTATCTCTTCGTTAGCTTTTTTTGTCTCCTCATAAAGCCTCACGCTCCAAATAGATATAGCTGCCTGGTTAGCCAAAAGCGATAACAGCCCCAAGTCCGGTTCAGAAAATAAGTTATCAGATACCGTATTGTTAAGATTGAGGACACCTATAACCCTTTTTTCCACAATCAGGGGTACGCAAATCGAAGATTTTATGCTCTTTTTCTCATCTAAATGGCTGAAACGAGAATCATTTTTTAACCCCCCGACTAAAAGCAAAGGCTTTCCTTCTTTGGCCACCCATCCTGATACATGCTCCCCGAGATTAACTTCTACTTTAGCGCAAACTTCTTCACTTAAACCTCTTGCCGCCTTAATCTTTAAAGTTTTGCTGTTTTCTTCAATCAACATCAAAGAACCGGAATCGGCTTTGAGTAACTCCAAAGATGCATCCAGTATCTGTTTTAAAAGCTTTTCTAAATTGAAAGCGCTCAACATCTTTTTCGTAATATTAAGCAGCTCCGTTACATATTTTAATTCTTGTTTCTTTATGTCCATATGTTTAAATTTATGAGTTAGACAGAACACATGTCTAATCAAAATTTTAGGTAACCCTATCTTTTCTTCTTCTCAAAAGTTTTAGGAGGCAAGCTGCCTACATCATTCCTATGCGCGGGGCTGGAATCAGTTATCTTACCGCTTTGACTGTCCATATATGAATAAGAACCGTCAGTACGTTTTTTTAGCACTCCTGTCTTTACGCCATCAGCATTGTAATAATTATAGGCTCGTTTATCCTTCTTATCCTGTTTCACCTTCCCGACCAAATTACCATGGCTATCATAATAAAAAATATCTTCTCTAATCTTCTTTGAAGAACCGGTTTTTTCTTTTGTTTTTTCATTATAGAAATCATATCCGCCATCAGCGTTTTCTTTGGTTTCTCCTGCCGGTTGTTCGGTGACTTGCCCAAAAGCATTTGCGGCCATTACACAAACTGCTATACAACAGAACACAAAATATTCCGCGAGTTTATTTAGCCTTTTTCCAATCAACATTAGCTCCTCCTTAACTTAAGGTATCTTTATCCTTGCTCTTCCAGGAGAACTTCATCTTTTCTAAATCGGAAACATCCAGGGGCTGGTCTATGTAAAAATATGTCTCTGTCATAAAATCCAGAGATTTAGAACAAGTCAGCCTCTCGCCCATATGGTTAAAGATTATATTGACCTTTGGCCTTAAAGGGTGGCCTTTATTCATCCCTGTTACCAGGCCTATCTCGCCAGTGCTAAGTTTTACCCAGCTGCCCACCGGATATATACCTATATTATTAACAAAAGCCTTCATGATGCTGGGCTGAAAACCTAAAGCTTCCTGGTCTATTATCTCGCTTATCGCCTGATGAGGAGCCTTGTGTTTCTTGTAAGCACGCGAATGGGTTATTGCTTCATATATATCAGCAAGACTTAAGATTTCAGATATTTTATCCCGGGGCCCTCTATGATGATGAGTTTCTACCGCTAAGACCCCTTCGTCGCTAAGACAGCCCATTTTTTTTAAAATCTGCGCGCTATACCAGGAATGCTTTTCAACAAGCTTAATCTCTTCACCTATTAGCTTATCCTTTTTATTGACTATATTTTCCACCTTGACCATTCCTAAATCATGCAAAAATCCTGAAACCGCCAATTCCATAAGCTCGGATTTATTCAATCCTGCCCAGATGCCTATTTTTGTCGCCATCAGGCCCACATTTAAAGAATGATACGGCAAATAGCTCCCTTGATAAGAATCACGATAAAATTGCAGAAAATACTCATTCTCGTTTATTAATATCGTTTCTACTAAGCTTTTAGAGAAATTAACTACCTCCACGGAAGAGGCAGCCTCGTCATTTGCAATTTTGCTCAGCACTCCCGTTATCAGAGAAATCCCTTCGCTGTACAGATTTGAATCTTCAATCTTGTGGCCTTCCTCCTGGGCCAAGCTGATTATCTTATGCATTTGCATGTTTTCAACCAAAATTTTGCTTTCATTTTCCGGATTTTTTCTATCTCCGCTCATTTTAACAATATCACTTATTCTTATCATATATAAACCTCCTCAAGCACTTTTCCCACTACATCTTCATCTATAACTTTCTTTTCCTCAAACATCCCCTGCAAAAGTGACAGTTCACACATAGTATTTATACTGCGGGGGATACCCCTGGTGCCTTTTGTTATCATTTTAACCGTTGCCGGGCTAAATAGTTCTGAATCTCCTCCGGCAACCCGGCACCTATAATCTATATACTTAGCAACATCCTCTTCACCAAAACCGGTCAAATGGTAAGTTGTAGCCAATCTTTGCTTAAACTGCGGCAGCCTATCGATTTTTCTTATGAGTTCGGGCTGCCCCACAAGAAGCAAGGTTAACAAAAATTTATCATTCATCTGGAAATTTAGAAGAAGCCTTAGCTCCTCAAACATACTGCGGCTTTTTATCGCCTGGGCTTCATCAACAATAACAACTGTTTTTTTGCCCTCGTTCATGCTCCTATATAACAACTCATTTAAACTATGAATCAACTTAAGTTTAGTTCCTTTTAGTAGTACACTGTCAAATTGGAATATTATTTCTCTTAAAAAATCGTTAGAAGCAAAAGAAGGATTTACGATCAAAGCTACTTTATATTTATTACCTTCCTGCAAAAGCTTTTTTAAAAGAGCCCGAGTCAAGAGTGTTTTTCCTGAGCCGTATTCTCCGGTAAGCATAGCCGCGCCCCTATTCTCTTCTATACAGTAGCTCATCCTGGTTAAAGCTTCTTCGTGAGCGGCAGAAGCATACAGGAATTTAGGGTCAGGCGTATTTTCAAATGGTTTTTCTTTTAAGTTCCAATATTCTAAATACATTGGTTTAACACAATCCCGTTTAAAGGCTTATTTTTATAATTACCCTGAGAAGGATTCAGCCTTAGAATCGCCGATCTCACACTACTTTTGGAAGTCTTACCCGACAAATAAACCATCAGAGACGCATCACATTCAGAAACAAGAGCTGAAATATCAGCACTGTGCAAAATCGAAGGCCCATCTAAAATAACATAATCAAACGTGGACTTAAACTCGTTTATTAACAAACGCATTCTCTCTGACCTTATAAGCCATGTTCCGTCGGAAACAGGAGAGCCTGAAGTAATAATCTTTAACCTATCCAATCCCTTGAACTTGATAGCTTTCTCTACTCCCAAACCGCCTAATAAAAATTCAGTCACGCCGCATATAGCATCTTCAACGGTGACACCTTTATTCAGTAAATCTGTAAAACCCGGCCTGCGGCCTTTGATACCAAAAAGAATGTTTATAGATGGGCTGGATAAATTAGAATCAATCAGTAAAACTTTCTTTCCAGACCTTGCCATAACCAAGGCTAAATTAGAAGCTGTTATTGTTTTACCTTCCCCCCTTTCAGCACTGGTAAAAAATATCGCCTTTCTATCAGAACCAGCGGTAAAAGCACCTGAACGAATATACGTATAAATAAGCCTATAAGGCTCTATCACACTATTATCACTTTCATATTCTAAAAGCAGATTACCTTTACTCTTTATCTTCATTTCTCTTAGAGAAAAGGATTTAAAATAAGGAATAGTTCCTGCAACCGGAATATGCGTCAATGAAAACACTTCTTGTGCCGTTAACATAGCAGTATCCAAAAACACCGCTATCAACGCTGTAATCAGGCCCGCCAAAAAAGAAGCTGCAAACCCCATTACAAAAATAGTTCTTTTCCTGATTATATGGGTAGTAGCTACAGGCTTATCGGTATAGCTTATGACCGTAGCAGCGCCCTTTGTGTTTTTTAACTCTTCTATATTTTCTAAATTTACTTCATCCCAATTTTCTTTCAAGGTATTGTATATTTTCTGGGCATCCTTTAATTCTCTTTCTACTTTCAGGCGGCCGTCCGATTCCTTAGGAGAAACCTCAAGCCTTTTCTTTAGGGCAGTAATGGTAGCATCTATTCTGACTACGTCAGGGTAAGCAGGAGTGTATATTTTTAAAAAATCCTCCCGTGTTCTTTCCAATTCTGCCAGTTGAGCTTTCAATTCAGAAACATTATCCACCACTCCCCGCTCTTGGTCCTGGATTCTCTCCATCTTCCCTTCAGATTCTTCCAGCTGTTTCTTAGCCTCTGCCAATTCCTTCTTCAGGCTGCTCTTATATTCTTCTGACGCTATCTCCTGATTCTTTATGATTCCCCTTTTAAGCTGGCTGGCTTTAGCATTTACTTCAAGCACATAAATATTGGCAATTTCCCTGGCTAACTTTGGAACTACATTGTAATCATTGCCCCTTAATGTAATCTCCATTATTCCGGAAGAAGCATCTTTATCTATAGAAATCTTATCTTTCAAAGAAGCTATGGAGCTGGCAGAACTTATCCTATTGAATTTACCAAGATTGCTCAAGACCCTAGAAAGCACCTCATCGCTCGTAGGCTCAATACCGAAAGAGTTCTCTAATTTTACAATTGCTTTAGCCTGGTATAAAGGCCTGCGTAATATGCCGTAAATGGAAGCGAAAACAAAAATCACCAGAAAAGGCACAATAAAATAAACTTTCTTCTTATAAAACTTCTTTATAAAATTTTGCATTGTTTTCCTTTTACTCATCTGTACTCATCTTGTCTATCTGAGTTTTATACTTCCACTGCTTATTCACACCGCCAAGGTGCCTTCTCCAGGTGTCACCGTAATAAGCTTCGGCATAAGTAACAACTTTGCCAAAAATATTATCCATAAACTGAGTAAAATCAGCACTCATAGCCCTCGTCACATAAACTATATCTCCGGAACGCACTAAAACGTTTTCTTTAACGCGGCCATTCTTTAAAACCTGATTTGCATTCACCATTATGACTAAGGGCTGCTCTTGGTGCACATCTCTTATAACAAAAACTTTATCCATATTAGCTTTGCTATAAACAAAGCCTCCTGCCAAGGCTACCGCCTCCATAACGCTTGTGGGAGTATTGAAACGAATCACGCCTTCATCCTGGACATCTCCCACAACCACAGCCTTTTTTCCGCCAAACTCAAGAATATTTATAGAAACTTGAGGTACCTTTATATAAAGCCTTATTTTATCTACTATATCATCCCGCAATTGCTCTATGGTTCTGCCGGCGGTTTCGACGTCCCCTATTAAAGGGAAAGATATTTTTCCGTCAGGCCTCACGACAACTTCTCTTTGCAACTCCTCAACCTGCCAAACAGAAATCTCCAGTATATCCCCCATAGATATAAGATAATTCTCCAAAGCCCATTCATCTTCTTGAAAATCTTCAGCCTTGATAAATTTTGCTTTTTTAGAATTTATCTTTTTTGTAGAACCATCTACTGCTTCTTTTTTCTGGGCTTTTGTATGCATGCAGCCGGAAATAAATAATAAGCCAAATAGAAAACCTGAAATTATAAATCGGCCAGTTTTAGGTTTCATTGCTATAATACTTATTACCGCAATAGTAGTATCCGCCCTTGGCCCCTTTTATTTTGTTTAATACTCCACCCAGAATATTAGCCCCGACATCCTTTAGCAAAAGTTTAGCCCGAGAGCCTGATTTTTTAGTGGTACTGCTGGCACAAATAATCAATATAGTCCCATCGGTCTTGGCGGATAGAACAAGGCTGTCGCTGACCGCAAGAATAGGGGAAGAGTCAACTATCACAAAGTTTCCGTCTTCATTTAAAGCAGTAATCAACTCTTGAGTTTTAGACGTTCCTAGGAGCTCATTGGGATTTGCAGGCATCGGCCCGGAAGGTATCACTTTCAGCCTTTCTAAGGTATCGGGGCAAGTTCTTATATCCTGCAAGGGCCACTCTCCTATAAGATAACTGCTTAACCCCTTTTTATTTTCAATAGCAAAATATTTATGAATCATGGGCCTGCGCAGATCTGCATCTACCAAAACCACTTTCTCTCCTGCCGAAGCTATGGCTATTGCAAGATTAGCGGATATAAAAGATTTTCCTTCTGATGGATTTGGGCTAGTGATAAGGATCGATTTTATTTTTTTACCGCCGCCCAAAAAAATTACATTCGTCCTGAGCATCCTGAAAGCTTCGCTGACTATAGATTTGGGATGGTTTAATGTAACCAGGCCTATATCTCCGGTTTTTTCTTTATCCGCATTTGCTTCCTGATGCCTTTTCCAAAGAGGCATAGTAGCTAAAACTTTCATATCCATGATATCTTCTACTTCCTCTACGTTTTCTATACAAACATTTATATGCTCCATGACAGCTACAGATATACCAGCACTTGACAACGACAACAAAAAAGCGACTAACAAATATGTGCTCTTGCTGACCAACGGCCTTGCTGGCAATGCAGGAGCTTTTATTATTTTAAGAAAAGGAACATTTTGCACTTTATCAGCTATGTTTATGATTTGTAACTCATTCATAAAGTTATTATGGATGCTTTTTTTTACTTCAAGGTCCCTTTTTAAAGTATTATACTCGACCATCTTATCACTTAAGCCTACATCTATTATTTCACGTAGCTTTCTCTCCTCTGCCGCTAACGACTTAACATTCATCTCTATACTTTGTATGGCTCTATCTACCTCAAAGGCTATCTTTTTCTGGGCTTCTTCCACTTCGCCGGTTGCAGCAAGCGCGTCAGGATGTATTTCACTCTGTGTTATTAGCAATCTGGACAACTCTCTTTCTTTCTCATAAAGAGTATCCCTTAACGTCAAATCCACTATCTTGGGATCCCGCTTGGCAATGGCCGTCAGAGCTAAAAGAACATCTTGGTCTCTATAGTTTTTAATTTCTTTCAAAAATGCTTCCTTATCCATCCTCTGAGATTTTAAAATCAAGTATTTTTCGTTTATCTGCGGCTCTCTATCCAAGCGAGTTTTATCTACGCTATTGGTTTCTATTTCACTAGTACCCACTTCCAGTGCCCGCACAATGATTTCATTGTCAAGCAAGAATTTTGTAAGCTTTTCTTCGGCAACCTCTATCTCCCTGCGTTTTTGAGCAAGCTGTTTAGTTAAAGTTCCATACATATCATTGACACTCTTTAGCCGCCGCTCTTTAATGTCTTCCATATATACGGCTATTAATGCTTTCAGGACAAAAAAAGCTTTATAGCGGTTTGAACTTACTGCTGATATATCTACGATTTCAGAATTTGGCTTCTGCTTCACGCCAAGCATAGCTTTTACTTCTCCCGGTGCAACATTGACTTTATACTCTCCGTTATCCTTTAATCGCCCGGAAATATCTTCCGCGATGCTGTCGCTTCGTATTATTTCACTCTCGTTAGCTATTTTATATATTTCGTTAATAACAAAATCGTTCTCTTTCATTACTTGAACAGTCGGCTGAGTAATAATAACTCTTGCACTGGCTCTGTATTTTACTTTAAGCACAAAAAATACAAATAAAAAAGAAACTAAAAAACACGAGAAGAAAACTATCAAAAATATACGTTTTCTTTTGCACAATATCTCCCAATATTCCCTAAGGCCGAGTTCAATATTTCTTTCTAAATCAGCGTTTTCTGTCATCTTTGTTTTCCCTGACCAATTTCATAAGTTTTTTTAAACAACACATAGCCCTTAACGCAAAATCGTAATTATTCTTATGTCCATGCTTACAATTGCAAAAAATCAAAAAGAATGCTTGATCGTATTTTTATAAACTAAGATTCTTTGAATATCCTGGTCCGTAAAAATTCTAAAATTGTTCCTATCCCTGGCAACATCCCTGACTTTTTTATCCCGAAACCAGTTATAGAGAGTCGCACGGGAAACACCGATTTTTTTTAGCGCGTCTTTTGTGCGATAAATCTTGTCCATTTACGAGTTAACCTACCTTTATCACATACTTAAACCTAAGTTATCACTGGCTACTAATAGCTTATTAAAGATTAATAAAGTATAGTAAGCTATATTAATGTCTATTAAAGTATATTATCAAAATCCCAATTTGTCAATGTTTAAATAAGAAAATAACCTTTTGGCTTAACTCTTGATACCAGCATAGCCAAAATTTCCTCTCAAATGTAGCTATCTTCGCAAGCTTATGTTAGAAGCCTTTGTCATCTTTTATAGGAATGGTTATCTCTACCCCCATCCAATTCCATTATAACATGAGGCCTGAATTGGGGCTGCTCAGGATAGCCGGCTTTAGCGCTGAAAACATTCGTTAACTCTTTCTGATATTGTTCAAAATATTGCCCACCATAATATTGCAGGCGTGTATCTCCATAATTATAATCCAGGCAAAGCTTGTCATAGTCGGAAGAGCCCGGCCAAGTGTATTCTTCAGTATAAGCATTGTATTTTACCGGCTGGCCGTATTTTTTTGTTAACTCATCCTTAAGCTTTGCGCCCGTCTCAGTAGAATTCCATATTAAATTCACACTGCCTAAAATCTGTTCGGAAGGGGTAAACAGAAACACAACTTGGCAGTCTCCGTTGAATATTTTCTCGCGATAGTAGATTGCGTACTGTTCTTCTGTAACTTGCCTGCCCTCTTTTAATAATCTTTGTTTGATAACGCTTCTAGGCTCTCCCCAGGTATAATCCCTGAATTGGTATGTTGAGGCGCCTAATACCGTATTAGCAAACACTAAGAAACTTATGAAAAGCATATAAAAAATTCTCATAAATACCAATACCTCCTTTTTTAAAAGACATTCAACTGCCAGCCCTAGAAAGAATAATCTAAAGCCGTTATTACTCTGTAGTCGTTCTTCTTAACTCCTGACAGCGGGTTCGAATCATACTCTTCGATAAGGGTAAAACGCAAAGCAAGCTTTTCATTTATAGGATTTATAAGAGAGGTTTCTGAATACAAACGATACTGGCCGCCATAGCTTAATGAAGGATATAGCTTCAAGTTTTCAGAAACTCTTAAGTTACCGATAAGCTTTTTATCTAGAAAAATCCTGGGTATAAGGACTGTTTGGCTTTTATCTCCGCCGCCGCTTCTATAACTGGTATGTTCATACCCAAGGCCGCACTCCAGCAAAGCCTTAAAATCTTCCTGGTCAGAAAACCAATAGCCAGCTCCCAAAGAAGGAACGAGACGGTAACCAATATCATTAAACCTGTCATGGTCACCCTCTATTTTTACAAAACGATACCATGATTTATTTTTGAAACTAACGGCATAACGAAGTAAGGCCCTCCATTCCTGAGTATCCATTTTTTTGTTTGATGAACCATAGTACGCGCTACCGCTAGCAGTAAATTCATCTGAATCGGTCTTTCGATTAAGAGAACCACTCACGTTCAACTGGCTTGTTTTGGTATTCCCCCCGCTTTCATCTGCCCCCAGAGAAAACTTACCTTCCCAGAGACAAGCCTTTTCGCTTTTTCCTTCTTCCCCCTTAGCCTCATTCTTACTTGCGACTTCCTTTTTCTTATCCGGTTCAATTTTTTCTATAAACTTTTTTTCGATATGAAGCCTGCCGGCAGCATTTGTATCAATAACAGCTATTGAAGCATCTTCTCTAATTATCTTTCCGCTTATACGGTCTCCATTCTTTAAATGTATCTCTCCGGTGTAAGCCGAAACTGAAAAAGTTGAAAGTAAAAGTAATGGCAGTATTTGCCTGCTACAAACAGATATGCGCAATATGCGGTTTAAAAAAATTCTAATAATACTCCTCATGCCCAAAAAGCCACACGATACCTCTAGCTTTTAAGCCCTTTATCGATTAAGTTTTGATATCCTGTCAGCGTGCCTTTCTTCGGCCAATTATTATTCCAATAATAAAACCGATAAGCATTGTCAAAGGAAGCAAGATTACGCTGGAAATATCAAATTTCCAGAATAAAAATCTTAGAGAAACCGTTTGGGTATTCTGCAGCAAAACTATTATCAATAAGCCGCCAAGGATAAGCATTATAATAGTTTTTGGTTTCATTGGGCCTCCTATGTTAATTGTCCATAACTAATCTACTCTCAAAACACCAAGCCATTTATCGACAGCCCTTACGTCAGGCTGGAGATAAATGGTAAACTTTTTTATCAGTCTGTAGCTTAAAATTAGCAAA
>JAQUWY010000039.1 GCA_028692655.1 Candidatus Omnitrophota bacterium
TATTAAATCCGTTTCTTAAGCCTTTCTGCCAGCATCTTCAACCTTCTAGAACAATCGCATTTCTTAATACGCACCTCAATAAGCGTTGGTGATGATTTATTTTTTCCGGCTGCCTTAAGGGCTGAGACAAATTCCTCTTCCTTTGAAACCGTATAACCCTTGCCTGAACCAATAACATCAACAATCTCAGCATACCGCCACGGCTGGATATCATTAAAATCTCCGTCTAATACCGGACGAAATGTCCCATAACCGCCGTTGTTCAGGACAATAACAATCGGGCTGAGTTTATAGCGGGCAGCTACCGAAAGCTCCATTCCTGTCATCTGAAAAGAACCGTCTCCCACAAGCGCCAACGGACGCCTATTAGGTAAAGCAAATTGCACTCCAATAGCGGCAGGAACGGCAAAACCCAAAGAGGCATAATAACCGCAGGAAATAAATTCCTTGCTCGCATGAACACGAAGGTCAAGAGAGCCAAAGAGCGGGTCTCCCGGTTCAGCAATCACGGTTGTATCATCACTTAAAAATGTATTGAGGCATTCTATGAGCCGATCCATGGTTATCCTTCTCCCCTTTTTAGGAATAAAAGGTTTTAAAATATGCCTGCCTATCGGCTGCATCGGCCGCTCTGGCCCCGGAAGCGCCGCGGTTACAGCTTTGAGAAATTCCTTCATATCAATACCGCGGTAATCAGAACCTTCCACAGAAATGTTATCCGGCATTATAATAATGGAATTCTCAGGCTTAATACACTGAGTAAAAATTCCGGTTGAAAGGTCAGTAATCATATCTCCTATAGAGATAACGCAATCGGAATTTTCTACTGCCTGGCGTATATCATCCGGACTCATGGCACCGGCATAGACTCCGACAAACTGGGGATGGTTTTCTGAAACTACAGATTTGCCAAGTATGCCGGTTACAAACGGAAACCCGCAGCGTTTAAGAAACTTCAGCAGGCAAAGCTGCATATTGAAACGGTGGATTTCAACTCCGGCGATAATCATCGGCCTCTTTGCGGAAACCATCTTAGCCAGTATTCTGTTTAACGGTTCATCAAAAGATACTTTATCCTTTGAAGGAAGCTCCTCTTTATATGCATGCGGTAATCCTGCCTCCGCATGCACCATATCGCGGGGAAGTTCTATATAACCCGGCCTTTTTGTTTCGTGTATCGCACGGATAACCCTATCAATTTCAGAAGCCGCTTTATCGGGATTATCTAATACAGCCTGAGCTGAGGTCATTTCACGAAAGACATTCAGTTGTGTTTTGAAAGAACGGACTTTATGATGAAGCAAGGGATTACCTTTTCGCTCAGACACTCCCGGAGCGCCGCTTATAACCAAAACCGGCGAAAGTTCTGCAAAGGCTTGAGCAGTAGTATTAGCTAACTTTAACCCTCCAACTCCATAAGTAACGCATACCACACCAAAACCCGTTAGCCGGGCGTAGGCGTCAGCAGCAAAGCCGGCACCCTGTTCGTCACAAGTATTAATTACTTTGAGTTTACTCCTACAAAGCTGGTTATAAAAATTTAATACATAATCTCCCTGGATTCCAAATACATGCCGCGTTCCAGTATCCTGAATTGCTTTAATAAGATATTCATAAATTTCCATAAGTACGCTTCCTTATTTATAAATATTGATATTACTTAATCCAGCGCCTTCTTTTGAATACGCGCTCACCAGCCAATGCCATTCTGAAAATTGATAAAAACTATTTAGAGTATTATATCAGAATAGAATTGTTTGGTATATAGGCAGTTAGATACGAGCGGATGCGTGCGCAAAATTGCAAAGCCATATAGGCTTTTATAGAATTGTAAATCTGCGGGCCGGAAAATTAGAATTAACGGATTCTCCCGGAGAATAAGTTTTTTGAATCTCCTCTTGGAAAATATACCTTTCAGGCCATTCTCAACAGCGACGATTACACTAAAGCCGAAACAGTATTACTGAGAATGCCTAATTTTATTGCTCTAGCCTTGAACTCCAAGAAGCATAGCTATGCCAATCGACTCAGGCTTTGGACTCTTATGAGATAATGAGTGATGAAAGGCGGACAAGCTAAACACTTTTAAATAATCTTAAAACACCAATCCCAACATAATACAATCCCGCCAGAATAAAAATTATTCCGGTTATTCTTCGAGTGTAACGTTCAAGTTTTGTGAGTTGATTAAACCAGTGGCTTAGGGAAGTAACGCCCAAAGCAATGGCCACAGCGAATATAATCACCGGAAGCCCTGTCCCCACTCCGTAGATAAACGGCAATAAAACCCCCATCTTGCTATTGAACGCCAAAGGTATCAAACTGCCAAAGAATAGTGCCGCTGAAACCGGACAAAATGCTAACGCAAAAATAAGTCCTAATAAAAAAGCTCCAGGCGCCCCGGCTTCGGTAAATTTATTGCGATATTTTTCAGGTAACGCCCAATTGGACAGATGAATCGTGAATATTTCTAACAGAAAAAGGCCTGTGATTATTAAAATCGGCCCCAGGGCACTAACCATATACTTTTGCAGGAATTGAGCAACCTGAGGAACACTCAAAAGAGAACTGATAATAATCCAGCCCAAGGCCGCATAGGCAACCATTCTGCCCAGCGCATAAGCAAAACCTGAAATTAGAACAAGTGCCGGATGTATTATTTTTTTGGAAAGAAACGATACCGCCGCAACATTCGTCGCCAGCGGGCAGGGACTAATCGCTGTCAGCACCCCAAGCCACAGGGCTAAACCACAACCAATCAATATATCCATTATCGCATATCCTTCGTAAATTCATTTAACTCGCCAGTAACATAATCAATGAATCTTTGCTTATTACGCGAGTATTCCCAAATTTTATCGAGATTCTTTGATTTAATCTCTTTGCCATCTTTGACAAACGAAAGAAAAAGGGATTTAGTATAAAGCTGGTAGTCATTAACAAAACGCTCATTACCCTTGTTTTCCACATTAACCGCTTTAAATTCAAGCTTTCCTGAATCGAGAGCGTCCTTGAAATTCGCCTCAATAGCCTCTCTTGAGTACTTCTCCATGTTGATACAAGTAACGCATCGAAATGACCCATGAAAATAATAAGCGATGACTTTCACCTGCGGGTTCGATTGGCTCAAAGCAAAAGGCCCAACACTAATTACCGCAGCAACCGCAAGAACCTGAATCATTTTTTTCACAGCAGCCTCCTGAAATGACTGTTTTGATTTCAGTCTTATTGAGAACCTTTCCAGATGAAACTACCTTGCCGTCAATAGCCAGGCCAGGCGTCATCATGACACCATATTCGGTGATCTTATCAATATCTGTGACTTTGCTGATCTCGGCTCGGATATTTAATTCTTTCACAGCCGCCTCAACGTTCGCCGTAAGCTGTTTACATTTAGGACAACCCACACCTAAGATTTCGATTTTCATTTTGCACCTCCGTTTATTTTTTTCAGAGCTGAAACTTTTATGCTTATGATTGCGTCAGAAGCAGCCTCAAGATTGTCAAACATGGCATCCACCGGATAGACGGATTCACTTATTACCTTTACATCATGGAATCCTGCCTGTTTGATAAACCGAAGATAATCGTCCTTTTTAATCGCTCCAGCGAGGCAGCCCACATACGCCTCAATTGATTCATTTATCTGTTTAGGCAAGTCTTTGGCGAGTACCAAATCGGAAACCATCAACCGGCCTCCCGGCTTAAGCACCCTGAACGCTTCCTTGAATACCGCCTCTTTGTCTGGCGATAGGTTTATAACACAATTGGAGATAATCACGTCGATCACGCTGTCCTCAACCGGAAGTTTCTCTATCTCGCCTGAGCGGAATTCCACGTTATCAAAACCGCCTTTTTTAGCGTTTGCCCGTGCCTTCTCCAGCATTTCCGGAGTCATATCCACGCCGATAACACGGCCTGTTTTACCAATCTTCTTTGCCGCAAGAAAAGCGTCAAATCCAGCTCCGCTCCCCAGATCAAGCACAACATCTCCTTCCTTTAATAACGCAATAGCAACAGGGTTGCCGCACCCAAGCCCAAGGTTGGCTCCATTAGGAACCGCATTCATTTCGTCATCGCTATAGCCAACGGTTTTGCTGATGCCCCTGGCATTGCTCGAAGATGAACAGCACGAACCAGAAGAACAACAGGACGATCCCTGTTTAGCCACTTTAGCGTAACCTTCTCTAACAATTCTCTTGATATCTTTCTCCATGATTACCTCGTTTATTTAACAATAACTCCAAATAATATTCCGCTTATCGTCGCCATAGCCACAACAAGAGACACATAAGTGAGTGTTTTTTTGGTGCCGATAATACCCCTTATAACCAGCATGTTAGGCAGGCTGAGTGCCGGCCCTGCTAAAAGTAAAGCTAAAGCCGGCCCCTTACCCATACCTGAGCCAATCAAGCCTTGTAATATAGGGACTTCAGTTAATGTAGCAAAATACATAAATGCCCCCGCGATTGCGGCAAAAAAATTCGACAGCAGGGAATTTCCACCTACCGCCTTTTCTATAATCCAGGAAGGAATAAGCCCCTCATGGCCGGGCCGGCCCAGTAACAAGCCCGCGACAATAACCCCCAAAAGGAGTAACGGCATAATCTGTTTGGCAAAAGTCCATGCGCTTTGGACCCACTCTTTAATTTCAGTTTTATTAAACCATTTAGAAAGCATAATTAAGGTCGCAATAAGAAATCCGGCGGCCAGATACCACTTTACCCCAAATATCAAAACCCACAAACCGCTGTCTCCGGCTTGAGGCTTAGCCCAGTTGGCAAATACTAAAAAACCAACCATTGAAGCAAAATAGACAGCATTCTGTGCCAACGGCCTTATTGCTTTGTTATCCTCTACCGCTAAATCGTTCTCTATCTTTCTGGCGTGCTCTTCTTTGATAAAAATAAAATGCATTAATAGCCCTATAACCACACTAAAAACTACCGCGCCAACCGCCCTGGCTAATCCAAGCTGCCAACCGAGTATCCGAGCGGTCATAATAATAGCCAAAACGTTAATCGCCGGCCCGGAATAAAGAAAAGCCGTAGCCGGCCCTAACCCAGCGCCTCGCTTGTAAATGCCGGAAAACAAAGGTAAAACAGTACATGAACAAACAGCCAGTATAGTCCCGGAAACAGATGCAACAGTGTATGCAAGAAATTTATTCGCTTTCGCTCCGAAGTATTTAATAACTGAAGCCTGACTAACAAAAACAGAAATCGCCCCCGCAATAAAGAATGCCGGCACAAGGCAAAGTAAAACATGCTCTCTTGCGTACCACCTAACCAAAGCAAGTGCTTCAAAAACAGGGTTTCTGAACGGTAGTAATTCAACAGGCAAATAGAAACATGCCGCAAAAGTAATAAGCATTAATAAAAATTTATTTTTTTCTTTCACCATTTTTACCTCCTACAATCTTACAGCAGCCACCTTCGATCTTTATCGCTTTAATATTTACTAATGCATCTGCTATTTTATGATTAGCCGATTCCAATATACGCGATATTGTTGAACGATGGACTTTCATTTTCTTTGAAGCCTGCTCCTGAGTCAGCCCTTCTAAATGAGCCAATCTTATAGCTTCAAACTCATCAACAGTCACGTTCACGCCGTCTAATTGTTTTAAAGGCACACATTGAGGCCTGAAACACCGCTCGCCCGGGAAGCACTTTACCCACCTTGTCTTTTTAGGCCTCATATCTTTCTCCTATTTTGCACATATGTGCATTATATAAAATTACGCCCTCTTCGTCAAGCCTTTTATATGACGAACAAAGCATCCTCGATTAGGATAAATACAGCTTAAAAGTTAAAAGTTTAAATATCGGGGCAGGATATAATCTCTTTAAAAACTTAAGCCTTAAGTTATTCATACCTTAAGGCTTCAATGGGATTAAGTTGAGAAGCTTTTTTTGCCGGCCATAGGCCAAAGCCTATACCGACTGCCACCGAAAATGAGGTAGCTAAGATCACACTAAAGATTGTAACATTAGTCGCCCAACCCGCGAAAGTAGACAAGGCAAAAGCTGCCCCCGCACCCAAAACTATGCCTATAATTCCTCCGGTAAATGTCATCACTACTGATTCTATTAAAAATTGTGCCATAATATCACTGTCGCGGGCACCTATGGCTTTACGTAAACCTATCTCCCTGGTACGTTCAGTAACTGAAACCAGCATTATATTCATTATCCCTATACCGCCCACCAGAAGAGATATCGCGGCAATACAACCTAAAAGAAGACTCATAGTCTGAGTAGTACTGCTTAGCATCTGCTGAATCTCACTCATATCCCAGATAAAAAATGAATCATCCTCTTCGGGATTTAAGCGATGGCGTTTAATAATCAATCTTTTAATTTCCGTCTTAGCCTCTTCTAAAGACTCTGAATCTTTGGCTTCAACATATATGGAATCAAGGTAATCCTTACCGAGCACCCGATACATAGCTGTAGTTACCGGTATATAGACAACATCATCCTGATCATGCCGGCCAGCCGAACCTTTCTCCGGTGCTACGCCAATAACTTTAAAATTAATCCGGTTAATTTTTACAATTTCACCGACAGGATTATTCCTGTCAAAAAGCTCCTCAACCACAGTCATTCCTAAAATTACTACTTTGGCACGCCCGTTTATGTCCGCTTCAGTGAACCACCTGCCTATTTCAGGTATACAAGAACGCATCTGGCCATAATCGTAGCTGACCCCCTCTACGCTTGATGTCCAGTTTTTGTTTTTATGGATAATCTGAGCGCTTCCCCTGACTGTCCCGCTAACCCTCCTAACAAAAGAAGAAAGATCCCTTATCGCTTCCGTATCGTCAAAAGTAAACCTAGTTACCGTGCCGGCAGAACGGGCTATGCCACGAACCTTGGAAGAACCGCCCCTTACTGACAACAAGTTAGAACCCATGCTCCTAAGCTGCTGTTGGAGAGACTGCTTTGCGCCTTCACCCAAAGCAAGCATAGCGATTACCGCGGCTACGCCGAATAAAATGCCCATCATAGAAAGCAAAGAGCGAACTTTATTAGAAAATATCGCGTGAAAAGACTGGCGTATATGGTCAATAAGCTCAATTTTTCCCAAAGAGGAATGAGTCTCAGAAATCATTTTAACCACAGAAGAATCAACTTCTACTTTCTCTTCTTTGACGCCCTTGTCGCCTTTTTCATCAGAAATGATTTTACCATCGCGCATCTTGATAATTCTTTTAGCATAGCTGGCGACTTCTTCATCATGAGTAACCATTATGATGGTTTTCCCTTGGCCGTTAAGATCTTTCAGAACTTTCATAATCTCTTTTCCACTTTTCGTATCCAAGTTACCTGTAGGCTCATCGGCAAATATTATTTTAGGATCATTGACCAAAGCTCTGGCTATGGCCACTCTTTGCTGTTGCCCGCCAGAAAGTTCGTTAGGGTAATGGCTCTGGCGATCCTCCAAACCTACAACAGCAAGTTTCTCCATAGCGCCTTCACGGCTCCCTTTTTTGCCTCCATAAACAAGCGGCAAGGCCGCATTCTCCAAGGCACTAACGCGCCTGAGAAGATGAAATTGCTGAAACACAAAGCCAACCAAGTGGTTCCTCAAAACCGCCAGTTGCTCATCAGAAAGTTCCGATATGCCTTTGCCGAGTATCTTGTAGGAACCTTTATCCGAACGGTCTAAAAAACCCAGTATATGCAAAAGAGTAGATTTGCCGCTCCCAGAAGCCCCCATTATAGCGACAAATTCTCCTGCCGATATTGACAAGGAAATATCGTCTAAGGCTTTAACCGCGGACTCACCTACATGGTAAGTTTTGTATAAATTACGCGCTTCTATCATTTCTTTCTGCTAGGCATAAAAGGATTGGACTTATTCTGTTCTTTCCTGGCAATATACCCCTGGCCTTGAACAATGAGGACATCTCCGGAATTCAAACCCGTGGTTACTTCTACACTCTTTTCATCACTTAAGCCAGTAGTAATTGCCCGTTCCTGGATAGAACCTCCGGAAACATTTTTGACTTTAACGAATGCTTTTTCTTGCCGGTAAAAAACAGCTTCTAAAGGAATGGTTAACACATCCTTATGCTCTCTTTCTATGACTTCCGTGTCCACGCTCATACCGGAACGGAAAAAATCGGGAACATTTTTCGGAACAATATCCACATTGTAAATATTCACATTATTGACCACTTCTGACTCATAGGCTATATGATCCACCTCCCCCTTAATTTTTACATCAGGATAAGCATCGAGAGTTATTAACGCGTTCTGCCCTACTTTAACGCGGCCGATATCAGTTTCGTCAAACTGAGCGCTTACTATCAGCCTGTCAGATAAGACCAGAATATCATCGCTGGTAGTTACGGTCTGTCCCGGTTCAACTGAACGAACAATGACCTCTCCGTTTATAGGTGACATAACCGGGGTCTCTTTGTAAACCTCTTGCCAGTATTTAAGGGTTTCTTGGTCTTTTGAGCCGGCGGCATCAATAAGAGCGGCCCTATCTGTTGAGCTCATCATAGCTAGAACATCTCCCTTTTTTACTTTATCGCCCTCACGTACAAGAATTTCTTCGATCCGGCCGCTTATAGAAGGTTTGATTTCCAAGCGATTCTGAGGTTCGATAACCCCAGTAGTAGTTATACTAAGCTTAATACTCCCCGAAACGGGGGATACCTCTTCAGTAATAACACCATTTTCGGTTTTTTGTTTATCTTTCATTAAAAAAAACAGAGCTGCTAATACCACCAAAGACAGGAAAACAAACTTATATTTATTCTTGCGCATATTCCAACGTTCCTCCTTTTGCCTGGACCCATTGAGCCTCGGCAATTAAAACATCAGCCTGAGCGTTAAGGTAAGACTTCTTAGCACTAACAAGATTATCTTCAAGGATTATCCAGTCATCGAAATTTATTAAACCAATGGAATACTGAGAACCGCCAATCCTGGAACGTTCCCGAGCGGCTTCAAGGAATTTTTCTCTGACAGAAACTACATCTAAAGCGTATTGCAAATCAGTCCAAGTTTCCTGAAGAGTTATGATAACACTATCTCTGCCGCTGCGCTGGGCAGCACGGGCCTGTTGCAATCTTGCCTTTTGTTTAGAAACTTTAGCCGCCCGGCTACCGCCTTCAAACAAAGGAAAAGACAAGTTTAATCCCGCCGACCAATTATTATCTTCAGGCGGCCAGGAAGATGACGAATTACCGATAGATGAGTTTAAATAAACCTGGGGAAAAAAGTCTGCCTTAGCTGACTTTAGGTTAAAACGAACCGCATCTTTTTTAGCAATAAGCTCTTTTAAAAAAGGAGTATTGTCAGCCAAATATTCAAAGTCCGGCATTTCTCTTTGGGGATTAGAAACCGCAAATTCCCCCTCTACCTTCACCGGAGCTATTCTCTCCCAGCCAATCGCCTTTACCAGCTTAGTTTGTGCCAGTAGAAGATCTCTTTTAGCCTGCTCCACATCAAGCTGCGCTTGAGCCAAATCAGCCCGGGCTGCCAATAAGGCTCCTCTATGTTCTCTGCCGGCTTCATAACGCAAGCGGACCAAATCCAGGTTTTGCTTTCTCTGGTTAAGGATGTTCTCTGTCAGGAAAATATAATACTGAGCCCTAAGAAGTTCAGCAAACGCAGTCCTTAAGTTCAAACGTATGTTCGATGAAACCACAGCATAATCGTAGTTCGATGCCCTTATGTCTTCCTTTGCCGCAGCAATATCATTTGAGGTTTTAAATCCGTCGAACAATAACTGCTTACCAGTTACAGAATAAGCGTAGGAATCTGCCTGTTTATCGCTCGTAGAAGCCTTTGATTTTTTCCCGGTCAATTCAGAACTTATCTGAGGCAAGGCCGCACTTTGAGTAACGCCCTTATCGGCCACTGTTTCTTTATATTTCTCAGCCGCCGAAATAAGATCGGGGTTATCGGCTCTTGCTTGGTTTACACAATCTTGCCAATTAAGTGTCTGTTCGGCAAATCCTTCAGCCGGACAGGCAAGGCTTAATAAGTAAATAAAAATAAGTAGCTTAACTT
>JAQUWY010000040.1 GCA_028692655.1 Candidatus Omnitrophota bacterium
AACGGCGTTGATGTTGCCAAATTGGCAGCAAGTGATTTTCCGGTAAAGAGAAAATTGAGTATCCTCTTTGGTGCCAGCTATAAAGGGAAAAAATTATGAACCGAGAACAAATCGCACAATTAAAACAGGAGCGGTTCGAAGCCATGGTTGCAGGGGAAAAAGCAATCAAGTCAAAAAAGGCAGAACTGCGTCTTTATACCGAAAAAATGCGTAAAGTACAAAATACAGAACCCGATCCGTGTTTAAGCGACTTGGGCGTAAAGCATTACAAGACTATCATTGCCAATATTCAGCGGTCGTTACGTTATGCGCGGAACAAACAGCACATACTTGTTTTGGCCTATTGTTTTGCCTCGGGTAAACGATATCCCAAGGTTGAAAAGGCTGGTAAGGAATTTTCCACACATTTTATGACTGTACTTAATTCACACCTTGGGTTTCATCAGTTTAACAAGGCAATTATGGTTTGGCAAAAAACTGATTTGAATATTTTTCAGATCATTCCAAATCAAGAATTGTTGTGGACAAAAATTACCCTAACAGAAGAAGCCGAAAGAACCAAGGCTTATATTCAAAAAACCAAAGGCTATATTCGCAATATGCGAAAAGAACGAGAATTTTTTGACACTCAAGAATACGAAAACCTGTGTATTCAAGATGCTATCGAACGTGAACTGAATGCTATTGAAACCCGAAAGAAAAAGAAAGATTCCGAAATCAAAAAAGAAGTAAATCGACTTTCCAGAAACAAACTTGACTATGACAAAACGTGTGATCAAATTTTGCGCATTGATGAGCAGTTAAATGATTAAGAAATTCGAATTTCCGGACATTCGGCAATTAAACGACGGTCGTTTTCGCCTTAAATTATCTGAAATGGACTTTTTTCTATTTCTGTATATTGGTGCTGAAATACTAATGTCCGGCGGATTTTCGGTAGAACAAATCGAAGAATACATATACAAAAAACGTTCCAGCGGATACCTAGAACGATCTGGTATATACATATTGTTGAATAGTGAACGAAAAAGTGACATAGAAAGACCCTTGACACGGAAGTATTTTCGTCAATTGTCTGAGTCATTTCCGCACGTTGCAGAAAAAACGAAAAATTTTTGAAATTAGTCATTTTTTTCTTGACTTTTCGGACGTCCTGCTGTATGGTTGTTTCATGATTGATTGACAACTAACATTGACTGACTTACGGAGAGAAAAATGACCATCGAGTTAACCAAAGATATGTTTAAGCCCTACACTGCAAACTTAATGGAAGACGTTACTTTCGGCGTCGAAATTGAGTGCCAGTTTCCGGACAACGTTTACTATTCTGAAATCTTTGCAAGTGCCGGTATCGACGATAACAATTATGCCGTTACCGGCTATACCGGTCGAAATTACAACATGTGGCAGGCGAAGTCCGATGTCAGTATTAACGACGTTCCGGGATTTATCTCGCGCGAATTCGTAAGCCCGGTTTTGCACGGCACTGAAGGGCTTGAGGAAGTAAAGCGGTTAGTCAATTCCATCAAAGACCACGGCGGTCGGGTTGACAGCAGTTGCGGTTTGCACGTGCATATCGGTTATGAAAACCTTATGCATCCCGATGCCGAATGGCGGTTCAACAACTGGACACGAAGCCAACTCATCAATAACATGATTGACATTTTTTCCGAATTTGACCAGAGCTTCATGCTTATGGTCAACAAAAGCCGGTGGAATAAAAGTTACTGTGCCCGGCACAAGGATTACTGCGAAGTTGACGATAGCGCAACCAAGAATTATCAGCGGCGCAAAATTTCCAATAGCGACAGACCCATTGCCTTTATGGGACACTGGAGTGCCGTTAATCTGGAACACTTCTTCCACGCCCACGAAAGCAGAAAGACCGTAGAAATCCGGCTTCTCGAAGGCACCCTCGATGCCGAAAAAATTGAAGCATGGGTTTTGCTCTGCCAGCGGTTCGTGCACCGTGCGTTTACAACCAAAATCCGGGCAACCGGACGGACCCGCAAATTCACCGACTTCCTGAGCTTTATGAAATGCGACAGAGCAGACCTGAAACGCGGTTTCGACCGTAACGAAAATACCAAACGTTACGTTGATTACCTGCGGAAACTGGCAAAACAGTACAACTCCACCGAAACGCCGTATTATCAGGCACACTGCAACTTCGCATCCTATGTGCGCCCGAAACGTGAGAAAAAACTGAAAAACCTTGCGGCATAAAAAACAGGGGCTACGGCCCCTTTTTTCTTGACTTTTGAATAAAACTATGATATACAATATCCATAATTGAAAACTGATTAAGGAATAGGAAAATATGTTTATCAACTATACCCCCAATTTCGTTGACGAAATTACATTCGGCGTTGAAATCGAATGTTATATTCCCAGAAAAGTTTCCCGTGCTGATGTCTTTACAAAAGCCGGTATTCGTAACAGGGGCGGCAGCAGCTACAAATACTGGACTACACATTCAGATTGTAGTCTCAGCACATATGGTGGTAGCAGGGACAGTCCTTTTTATGGCACTGAATTTGTCTCACCGGTATTATCCGGCAAAGAAGGTCTTGCCGAAGTCAGCCGCATGTTGAATGCCATTAAGGCAGTAGGCGGCAAAGTCGATACTACCTGCGGGCTTCACGTCCACACGGGGTACAGACCTTATTTCACGGAATGGAAACCACTTCGCCGTAGCGTTAAGAACAAACTCATTAACAACCTAATTGATTGGGCAACAGAATTTGACCAGAGTTTCATGCTTATCATCGCCAGAAACCGCTGGACAGAAAATTATTGCAATCGTTTTGAAGATTACTGTGAACGTGACGCACCAAACTTAAAACGTTCTTACCGTAAAAAATTTTCAGACGTGGAAAATACGGTTCGTGGTGCTTCTCATGGTGCAAACGTAAATTTCACGGGATTCCTTTACGAAGATTATAAACCAACAATCGAAATCAGAATGCTGGAAGGCACCCTCGACGCCGATAAAGTAGAAGCGTGGATTTGGCTCTGTCAAAAGTTTATCCACAAGGCATTCACCGCAGAAAACAAATGGGCGACCCGGACGCATTCGTTCAATGAATTTATCCGGTTTCTCGAAGCCAACAACGACCGGTGTGCCGTTCGTGATGAAGATACTAAACGTTATGTCAACACACTCCGCCGTATCGCTCGGAAAAACAGCACCGAAGAATTTCCCTATGCACAGGCACATTGTAATTTTGCCTCTTACATACGGCCCAAACGGACACGGAAAATCAAGGCAGCCTAAAAGCAGGTGTGCTGTAACTTTTCTGATATTTTCTAAACGCGCTAACAAACTCCCTACTTACGTCCACATAGGTAGGGTTTTCTGCAACGACGTTGCGCTGTACGCGCTCTATCAGGTAGAAGGCATACTCGGATACCTTTTTCGGGACAAAGTTCGCTAAAAGGCGATGCCCCCTAATACTACCGCCCACTGAATATGTATCCGGCACTTCGATAATCCGGGCAAGTTCCCGCAGTGTCATTGCCCGGTTTTTTGTTGGGTGAATGAATTTGGGGTCAAATGATATTTTTGGCATTGGCATATACCGGTCGAGACGAATCGGCAATTGCGTTTTCAGCACCTTACCGTTTCTATCGTGCCATATCTGCGGGCGTTCTTTTATGCTGTAAAGTTTCTGTCCCTCTTTCAATAGAGGAACTGACTGCCAAAGCAACTGATCCTTGAATGCGTTTCCAAACGAAAACAGATTGTGACCGTCCATTACAACGCCGTCTTTATTGTATACTGCTCCGGTAGTCGTTGGCAATACGTTTTCCAAACCCTGAATATATGGATATATAACAGGTATATCACTTATTTGTTGAATTGAAAAGTTTTCCAGCCTAGGGGATTTTCCCTCTTTGTTTCCTATGATAATCATGTATTCGACGTTTACCGGTACTCCCAATGCCATTGCATTGACACGGATAACCGTCCACCGATAACTGCTTTTCAGGTTGGTAAAATATTGAGTCCAGTAATCTTGCGTTTGTGTTCTGGTCGGAACCACAAACAGGATGTTCTTTGTTCGCAGGATGTTTGAAGCGACGTCAACGGCAAACTTTAACTGTTGTTTGTCTCTGACATTTCCGGTTGCATACGGCTGGCCATAAATCAGTCCATATGTATCTTTGTGGGTTTCAACGAATTCAGAAAAGTCTTCATAAAAAGGCACTCGCATATGTCTTACGTTCCGCATGGCGCGATGAACCATTGAGGTTAAAACGCTACCTTTTGTCATTTCTAAAACTGCTTCGGTTGTTATATCGAATCTATCAGCAGTTATTAGTAATGATTGCGTATAGCAAAATATACCGAGTGCCTTCATTGTCCTATTTGGAAAGTCTTGACAGCATTATAGCATTGACAAGAAAATCAAAATTGGAAAAGTCCGGCAAAATTTTATGAGAAAAATCGCCACTCTTTAGAATCAACACTTGATCTTCTGCTCCTGGAATAGTCAGTGCCACAACTACGGTATCGGTAAGTTCTGAAATCCATTCTGCCTTGCCGCTACCTTCACCAATTTTCTTGTAACCACGCCACGACAAAAATTCTTCAACACTATAGTTCACGATTGTTTTCCTTAAACAAACTGTTCAATAATTTCATCAAAATCTTGTTCGGGTTCTTTGACGACCGCCGAAATAAACTCCGGCGTAAGACTGAAATACTGTTGAGCGAAAAACACGAATACGCTGGCCTGTGAAACCGCAACCCACTGGCCTACTTTCAGGTCTGCGCCGGGGCAGTTACCGGCAGCATCTTTGGTATTTGCGACGTCCGGTCCAATGGAAACAATCTCGTAAATCTGTTGCATGAAGTTCATTACCCGCGCCTGTTGTGTGGCCTCCGGCATAATGATACTTCCCTTTTTTTCAAGCCGATTCAAAGGAATCTCGTATTCAGGGCGTTTGATAATAACATACCGGTAACGTGCTACAGGAACAACATTATCGGGAACTTTCGGTTGTTCATCCATTTTAGCGATTTGTTCTAACCGCTGCACTGCTTTTTCATTCGCCTGAATGATGGTATTTTTTCCGCCTTCATAAAGAATATCGCTCATAATGTTTCCTTCTGTTTTGTTATCCACAGGCACTAAACCCGCAGGATGGGCATTTCATACATTTTTCTTCGTAAACCAATCGACCGTTGCAACCCTGAGTTGGACAAGGCGGTCGTATTATATCGTACACATTTTTCGGGATGTCGTCTTTTTCTGAATTCGAATAACGCTCTGACAACAATTGCTTCAAAATTCTCGAAATCTGATAAGAGAAATCCATACCGGAAGACGTTTTATCGAACTGCTTAATCAGCTTGTCAAGCGGGTATCCGTGCCGGAGCAAAAGACTTGCAAGCCGCATGGCAAGATTTCTCAGTTTGAAAGACGATGCATGACCGCTAATCTCAGTTCCAAACTTTACAAATAATTCAATCGGATAATTGTCGAGTAGGGTTGTAATCAGATACACTTCGTCGCGTTCATTCTCCGGCAATTCAGGGTCACGGAACCTAAACACCCGTGCATTGTCCTGTGTTGTCAATGCAACTCTGGGCGGTTCTTTTGGGATTTCACGTGCTGCTTCCGTGGTCTTTTTGGTATTGATAATCTGTGTGTATTTCGAACCATCCCGATATACGGTCAATCCCTTGCATCCCGCATTATATGCGTCAAGATATGCCTTCGTGATATCCTTAATCGTTGCATCGTGCGGCATATTGATTGTCTTGGAGATTCCATTGTGAATAAACCGCTGCAAATTGGCCTGCATAAGCACGTGGCCTTCAACACTGATATCGTGGCTTGCCTGAAAATACTCCGGCAAAATATTCTTGTCAATCTTTACCGTGCCGTCGTGGATTTTTTCTACATCAATTCCCAGAACACTCTCGGCATATTTTTCAACAACATTCGGCATATACGTGCGTGTGACGTAAACCGTTTCGCCCTTTTCCGTGGTCTCTGCATGTTTACGTTCAAATGGTTCAACACTAGTAAGAGGTTCACAGCCGGAAGAGTTAATCGAGTTGCAAATATAAGACGTCGTTCCGGTAGGCATCAAGAATGTAGTGTGTGCATTTCGAATGCCATTCTCTCGGATTTTGTTAATAAGTAAGAGCCACTGTTCCAACGGCAGGTTTCCATGAAGACACATATCAGCCAGAAAATCATTATGACCACGGAACAACTTCTCATAGTGCGTTCTTGTCTGCTGAATGTTAGTTCCACCTTCGAACTTTTCTTCAAATTCGATACCGGACAAATCCCACTTTGAACCAATAAATGCCGGGAAAGAACCACTGTATTTTTCGTCTTGTCCGCTGTCTTCCCACGGAACCAACCTTCCTACCGCCGGAAGCGATGGAAAGTTCGCATCTTTCGTTCCGACGCTTTCCGCTTGAATATTGACGGTTTCAAGTTTGTCATTATACAGAAACGGATCGCTGCCTGTATTATCGTAAAATAACTTACTGGTGCCATACTTTTTCATGACACCAAAATCATGCATTGGTTTATCACGTTGCAGTTTTGCCAATTCCGTTGATTGATCCATTGACCAATAGGTAATGCGCTCTGTCAATTCTCCTGCAAAATTCCTTCCGGCATGACTGTCATATTTTAACTTGAGATGAATCAGGACGTTTGCCAATCCAAAATACCCAAGTCCCAACGGTCTTGAAGCCAACGTAACAACTTCGGATTGATTGTTTGGCAACTTGTTAATCGTAACAACACGGTCCAAAGTTATTGTCATAAGCCGAGTTGTATTTTCAAGTTTTTCCCAATCGACCGTATAGTCCCAATCGCCATCACGTTTTTTCAGGTGGTTGTTAAGGTTAATCGCGCCGAGATTACAGGTGGCATAAGACATTCCAAAGTGTTCTCCGCAAGGATTAGAATTTCTAATGACACCCATGTTATTGACATAGTTGTACTTATTAACTCGGTCAATGAAAATCAATCCGGGATCGCCTACTTCCCACGCGGCTTCTGCAATGGCATCAAAAACGTCCTTGGCTTTATAGATGTCATATATTTCGCCGTTCCAGTGGGTACACCAAAGACCATCTTTAACTTGCCGTACAACTTTATCGCCATGCAAAGCGCGAAGTCTTACACCTTCATTTTCACTAATAATTATCCAACGGTTAGGAACAATTTCTTTGCTATTGGGTTCCTTCAAACACGTAACCCATTGATTCTCGTCTGCCGTTTCTTCGAACTTCATAATGTCAAAAAAGACGTCCGAAATAGGAACGCTAAAATTCAGGTTTGAAAACTTTTCGTGATCGCCCTTTTTCTGTGCGTTTGTTTTCGACCAGATAAAACTCATGATATCGGGGTGTTCTGTCCGCAGCGTCCCCATTTGTGCCGCACGGCGAATACCGCCGCCCTGTACAGACATACCTGCGGCATTAAGGTTTTCCATGAATGACAATGGCCCGGTACTAATCCCCTGTGTGCTCTTAATAGCATCGCCGGCAGGGCGAAGGGTACTATAGTCGATTCCGACGCCGCCGCCCTTTTTGAATGTCATAGCGGACATTTTAACGGTATCGAAAATACACTCCATAGAGTCTGCAATAGGATACTCGAAACAAGACGACAACATGCCGAGTCTTGCACCGGCATTGATCAAAGAAGGAGTTGCCAAAATGGCATCCCGCTGAATGAACATATCATAAACTTCGCGCCTGATTTCGGAATCTTCCTTGAGCGGGAACAAAGCATTGACAAGTCGTTTATTCAGTTTTTCCCAATTTTCTCCCGGCAGATAATATCTGTCCCGCAGGATTGCTTCTACATGAGGTTCCAATACCATTTTAGCCATGACGGACCCCCCAACGTACATCGGTTTTATAAGGGGTTTTCCGTGGTGTCCTGTGTTTGATAATGTGGACGTCGCTACCATATTTTTCATAAATAAATTTCTTGATTGAATTCAACAATTGCAAGCTCTCCATAAAATTAAGCGAATCTAATTTGTTCGATACAGGATCATATATCCTATATTCTACTACAGTTCTGTTTTCTTTTATATCGTAAATTTCGTTGTCTTCCACGATACATGGGCCCAAAATTTTGTCAAACATTCCGGGCTCATATATGCCTTGACGTTCCCCTCTTTTTATGATTGCTCCCCACCTAGTAGCCTGTATCATCTCCTTGTTATAACCAAAATGTGACGCTAATATTGCAGCTTGACGTGGCGATGGGGCATTCTTTGCAATAGTAACAAGTTCCGTTCCAATTATGCTCTGTACTTTTTCTGTCAACTCACCTATGCTTAGGTTGATGTTTGGTTCTGCTGTCATCCTATACTCCTGTTGAAATAACATATATGTTATATTCGTACAGAAAAACGCATCCCCCTGTTAAGGAAGATGCGCATAAGAGGAAGGGATTTTTGGACTAGAACAGAAACTCTACAATCGCATATCCAACAATTTCGTTGTTGTTGTTAAGCCGAATCATCGGCAGTGTAACATTATCTCGTGTCGTTGTGCCATTATAGAGCAGTAGATTCTTCTTGTATACCAACGAACCCAACGCAAGGGTATCGCCTACACTTCCGTTTCCATACAAGTATTGTCCCACACTTGCCGTTCCAATCCTATACTTGTTATACAGGAATTTCGCAACTTCGGAATTACCAATAACAAAACCAGTCGGATTGCTTGTTTGTAGGAAACAGTTCCCGAGCGTAGGATGCACAAAACATTTGAACTGTTTACGCAATGTGTTTTTATTCAACACAAAATCTTTATCTGTAACGTGCATCTGCAAAATATTGATTGTTGTAGGATGTCCGGCACTTTCGGGCAAGTCAAAATTCTTAATGCGAATTCTGTCGCCCAAACTTCTCCTGACAAGCCTTTCCGTATGTTCATTCACGTTTGTGATTGATTCAAAATACGACCCGAAGGTTGCATATGCCGCAACATATTTTTTGTACAGATTGACAATACGCTCTGCCTCTCGGACTTTGACATTTTTGTATCCCTGAGTATTTACCTCAAAGTAATCTTCGAGGTTAATCGTCGTTGCCTTATATGTCAAATTCCTGATATTTTTTCGGGCATTATTATAAAATGCACTTGGCGGTTGTGCAACCTGTGATTTCAGAATTTCTGCTGCCGCATCATACAGCCGGTTCTTATCATTAATCCTGATATCAGGATTTTCGATTGTTTCAACCAAAATCCGTTCCCGTGTGTTATATCCAACTCCAACCGTTGAGGCCAGCAGTTGTTCCACCATAATTTCACGCTGTCTTTCAATCAAGCTAGTCATGTTTTTAAGCCCTTGCTTCTCTGGCGGAACGACCCGCCGTTCTTGTATAACGTGCATCATACACGGATTTCATTTTGCAAATAAGTGGATCACTCGAATTATCAATGGCCAGAAAACGATACAGGCCGTCAAGGTTTCGTTCATAATCCAAAAGATATGGCGATCTTTCGCTTATGACACGCCGCATTAAAAGCTGCATCAAAATCATCCAAGACATAATCTTGGTAAAATTCAGTGTCCCGGCGTGTTGCCGGAATTCAATGGTGCGGTGACTGCGAAGTGCCTGCATGTTACATTTCAAGTACCGCTGTCCGGTGTTTTCCAATACATCATCTGCACTGTGAATGAGATATTCAGGGCGATACGATACATTCACCATGGTATGCGCGAAACCCGAATCTCTACGTGCCCGTGTCATAAGCCGATCCAAGACCGGCTCAAAATATTGATAAGCGCGAGGCACGTTCATAAGCCGCCGATAATTTTCAACATTGTTGGCATCGGAACACCATTTCGTTGCATCAATGTGGACGTGTGTTCCGCATGAATCATTGACACCACTGTGCAGGGAAGTTACCTTTTTGAGTACACGCCGGACTTCACGGATACCTGCTGGCCCGGACAGCGGCGGAGTTTTCAGTTCC
>JAQUWY010000041.1 GCA_028692655.1 Candidatus Omnitrophota bacterium
AACAATGGGTGAATGACTACAACAACGATTATCCGCATTCATCGCTTAATCACCAGACACCGTGTGAGTTTGAGAAAGAACAGCTGATGCTTACAAAAATTTAACTTGCTTAACGGGGTGCATTACACTTGGTTTCTTGGTTTTTTCGTTTTCAGTTTTTACGTTTTTATGTTTTTTGGTTTTTCTGTTTTTTAGTCAATCCAGCTAATTCAACGTGTTTGTTTGGTTTTTGTTAGCTTTTTCATTTATGCACAATATATGGTGGTAATGCTTGATTGATACAAGATATTGAATATTATACTAAATTATGATAAATTATTCTTGACAGATACAGGTAAAAATAATTTAATAGAGATATAACAAAATTATTCAAAATGAAACAAAAAAGAATCCCCCGCTTAATGAGTGTCGATGATTTGTCTGATTATTTAGGCCTGCAGAAGCAGACTATCTACAATTGGCTGCATAATAAAAAAATAACGGGCATAAAAATAGGCAAAGTTTGGCGTTTTGACCGCAAAAGCATCGATGAGTGGCTTAAAAAATGTAGTAAAGGGTAAAATGAAAAAAACTTTAGGGCTATATTTAGGAGTTAATTCTTTAGGCATAGCAGTCCTTCATTCAAAAGACATTAGATTTTTGGGTAATTTTTCCTTTTCTAATCTTGAAGATTCTAACGTGGAAGCGCTGAATGAAGATATACGCTGGGAAGCTCTTATAAATAAAGCTATTCGCGAAGCCGGAGCAGGCACGGAAGAGGTTTATGTTTCGCTTGCCGACAGAGATTTTATCTTTAGGTCTTTGGAAATGCCGCTTATGAAAAAGAGCGAAATAGAATCCTCGCTGGTTTATGAGATAGAGAAGTATATACCTTTTAAAATTAATGAGTTAGAATGGTCTTACGAAAGCGTCCGTTTACTTAAGGAAAAAAAAGCGAATGTTTCTTTTATAGGGATTAAAGAGGTTAATTTCCAAAGAATCAGGGATATACTATCACGTTTAAAGATTAATCCCATAGCTATAGAGCCGTCTTGCTTATCTTTAGCTAGAGTTGTTAAATCTTTGATGAAACTTTCTAAGATAAAAAATTTCGCTCTCCTTGATTTTACGGAGTCCGAATCCTATCTCACCTTTTTCCAAAATGACCTCCCGGTATTTAACCGTTACCTAAGTGTTCCTAAGAAAGAAGACAGCCTGGATTTAAATAAATTTGTTGAATCTGTAGATTTTTCTTTTCAATACTTTAAAAGGGAATTTAAGTCTTATGAATTAGAGAAATTTATAGTAGTGGGGGACGCCGTAGATTCTAACCTGGTTTCTCTTATGGAAGAAGGCCTGCAGGCTAAAATTGAAGCAGTGTCTTCATACCAAATAACTTCCCGTAATGCTTCAAGAGTTGAGAGCGTTAAGGCTTTAGGGGCTGCCGGAAGAAATCATTACCCGTCTTTGTTTAAGCCGGTTTTTAAAAAAACAGGCTTAGCTGTTGAAAGCCCGGAGGATGTAGTTACTGAAATACCTTCTTTACGTATTGGCCTCCTCAGTATACTCGTAGGCTTAGGGTTGATTGCGACTATTTTTATTTCTATTATTATGGGTAATGGGGTGGGTGTGAAGAAGCGTGAGTTAAAAATTCAGGAAGAAGCGCTTCTGGTTCCTAATGATTTCAAAGAACTCAACTGGCAAAAGCGAAAAGAATCTCTTAAACAGGCAAAAGAAAGAGTTATTTCTCTGAAAGACCTAAAAGCTTCGTTTAATGATTTATCAGGAATTTTTGCTTATCTTGGCAAAAAGGAAACTTTGCCTGCCGGAGTTTGGCTTGAGGATCTTAATATTTACCGTCAGGGAGACAATTATAAAGGCACTATAACCGGTTATATTTTCCGTGATGACAGTTATGCTGAACAGATAGGGCTTAACGAGTTAGTTTACAGCTTAAAAAAGGATATTTATTTTAAAAGATTTTTTTCTGATATAGAAGTAAATTCTTCTAAGAGGCAGTCTATAAAGGAATTCGAAGTTACGTATTTTTCTCTGAAATTGAATTGATATGAATAATATTTTACGTTATAAAAACTTTATTTTTTCAGGTGTAATAATTTTTATTTTTGTAATAGTTCTAAGGGGAACTATTACGCATTACAGTTTGCTTCTTGAGGATATAGAACAGGATAAGGTTGAGATAGAAGAAGGTAAGGTTATCATTGATGAGTGGAACAAGACTAAATCCGAACAAAATGCGTTAACAGGCAGTTTTTTTCAAAAGGATGCTTTACTTGTTAAAAAATTCGTGGAAGAGAAAGCCCAGATTAGCAAGGTTGATATAGAATCCTTAAACATCGAAAGTTTTGACAAAGACTTCTACTGGGAGACCACCATTAGCCTTGCGACAAAATCTTCTTATAAAGATTTTTCAGGTTTTATCAAAGTGCTCAATGAATCCGGTATCACAATAGAACGGATAAAAGTCAATAGTTCCGATAAAGGCATACGGGCAAATACAAAGTTAAAAGGGATTGTTTTGAAATGAAATCCACAAAATGTTTTTTTATGCGTTTGCGGCGTTCAGTATTCGCCTTGCTGAAATTTCGGGCTTTAGGCCTCTTGCTTAAAAGGCGTCAGGAACGGCCATCTTTACGGATAGCCCGAGGAGCTATGGGGGGCTTAATTTTGTGCTTTTTTTTGACAAATTTTGCAGCTTATTCCCAGGAAACCTTAAAAAACCCCTTTGAATCGTTATTACCTAAAGATGAGAAAAATAAATCGGATTCTATTAAAAAAAAGGCAGATTTCAAGGCAGATTTAAAAATCAACTTGGAGGGGGTGATTTGGGGTTCAGATACTCCCCAGGCTATTATTGACGGAGAGGTTTATAAGATAGGCGATAAGCTGAAAAAAGCAGATGCCAGCGTATTCAGGATCACTAAAAATGTTGTATTCATAGCGTATAACGGGAAAATATATGAAATAAAAATGGGTAAAAAGGAGGCAAAGTGAAAAAGATAATAGTAATTATTTTATGCGGAATTTTTTGTTTCTGGGGAGTCAGCTTTTCCCAGGATAATATTTATGGTGATTATTTTCTAAACGCCTTCAATAAGAAGGTTTCTATTGATTTGGAAGCCGCCCAGCTTGTGGATGTTTTAAAGATGCTGTCGCAGCAGACAAATCTTAATTTTGTTTCAACCGAGGCTATAAAAGACAGGAAATTGACTCTTTATATGGAGGAAGTTCCGCTTAAAGAAGCTATGGACGTAGTTTTTAAAGCCAATAACCTCGCTTATGATTATTATCCGGAATCTAAAATATTTGTAGTGAAAGAAATGGGTAAACCCGATATAGAATTAAAAACTAAGGTTTACCGTCTTAAATATGCCCGGGTCAGCTCTTCCCGTATGCAGGAAGAAATAGACGACCTAATTGTGGATGAAGGCAGTGGCAGCGATAGCTCAGAGGACTCTTCTACGAGTACTGAGGGAATAAAGAAAGCGGTAGAGGCAGTATTAAGTCCTGCCGGAAAAATTAATGAAGATGCTTTAACTAATTCTTTGATAGTTGTCGACGTTCCCTCTCAATTTCCCACTATTGATGAGGTAGTTGATAAACTGGATATTGCTATACCCAGAGTTATGATTGAAGTTGAGATGCTCGATGTATCTAAGACACATCTTGACCAGATAGGTTTTAATTTTGCTAATGGTTTATATGCCAGGGCTGCCGGCCCGGCTCGTTCCAGCTATTTTCCTTTTGGCAAAAACCTTATGAAAGGAACGGTTACTAATCAGACTACTTCCGGCGGATTAACACCTCCGGTATTAAGCATATTGGATTTAACTGATTTTACTCTTGTTATGCAGTTTTTGACGCAGGATACATCAACTAAATTCATTGCCCGGCCTAAAATCCTTACTATTTCAAATGAAACGGCCGAAGTGAATTTAACAGTTAATGAAGCCATAGGTGTTACTACAATAAGAGGTTCTGAGGGCGGCGGTTCCATTACACAGAATGTTGAAAGAGAGCAGACGGGTACTAAATTAAGGGTTACGCCTCAAGTGAACCCTTATACTCAAGAGATAACTTTAATGCTTGAGATATTCAATCGGGAATCTTCCGACAGCGGCTTGGCAATTACAGGGCTTGAGGCCGGAAGTACCTTAAAAAATGTTGAAGAGAGAGGCACCAAGAATGTATTACGCCTTAAAGACGGAGAGACTTTATATATTGGAGGCCTGATAAGGCGCGAAGAGTCAACGACTATTACTAAAATACCCTTTTTGGGGGATATTCCGATTTTAGGAAAATTATTCAGCTATACTGAGAGGCCTGGGGCTGATAACCAGGATAGAGAGATGCTGGTATTTTTAACTCCGCGCATAGTTGAAGATGAGCCTCTCTTGGCCAAAAGGCCTCAGATTATTAATCGTGAACAGAACAATGCGTCTAAACGGGAAACAATAAAAGTTGCTTTAGATAATTTTGGAAGGTAATCTTTGTTTCGGTAATTCTGTTGATAAACTGGCTATAAGTTGCTAAAGTTAAAAATGGGATTCTGCCCGAACTTCTTTTTAAATCTGTGCAGTTAAAATCAAAACGAAATGGCTCGATATAAAAAATTAGGAGATATACTGATTTCCGAGGGGATAATTGCTGAGAAACAGCTTAAAGAATCTATTTCTCTGCAGGAGAAAGAAGGCGGAAAACTGGGAGAAGTCCTTATACGCTTAGGCTATGTTAATGAAGAGCAGATAGTAATAGCTTTAAGTAAACAGTTATCGATACCTTATATTTCTTTAGCTTCAGGTAAACTTAAACCGATAGCCGACCAGAATCTTGAAGAATTAATTCCGCAGGATTTCGCGGTAAAGAATATCGTTCTTCCTTTATCCAGGAGCCTTAATTCTTTGACAGTAGTGATGTTTGACCCTTTGGACCTCATTTTGATTGATAATCTAAAGAAAATAACCGGATGCGAAATCAATATAGTTGTTTCTACCCGGACCGATATTTTAAAAGCCTTGGAAGCCTTCTATGGAAAAGATAAGATTTTCCGTGACGCTATACAAATGGCCGGGGAAGACGGCGGTTTGGGAATAAAGGAGATTTCATCTCAAGAAACAGACTTAAGCCTTGATAAAGTTATAGCTCAGGCTGAAGAAGCTCCGGTTGTAAAACTTGTAGATTTGTTAATACGTCAGGCGATAGAGGAAAATGCTTCCGATATACATCTGGAACCGCACTATGACAGCCTTAGCCTGCGTTATAGGATTGACGGGGTTTTGTTTGATATGCCTTCTCCTTCGGTCTCTTTATATTTGCCTATAATTTCCCGCATAAAAATTCTCTCTAAGATGGATATAGCGGAAAAGCGCCTGCCCCAGGATGGGGGGTTTATGGTTAAAATGGGCAAGCGCCTTATTGATTTAAGAGTTTCAACTCTGCCGACTATTTACGGAGAAAAAGTGGTCCTAAGGATTTTGGATAAGTCACGGGTTCCTCTGGATTTGGCAAAATTGGGATTTTTACCTCAGGAGTTAGAGTTGATACGTAAAGGCATAAAAGCTTCTTACGGGCTTGTTTTTCTTACCGGGCCTACCGGCAGCGGAAAATCCACAACTCTTTATGCCGCGCTTAATGAAACAAAATCTTCAACTAAAAATATTCTTACGGTAGAAGACCCCGTTGAGTACCGTATAGAGAATATTAACCAGGTTCAAGTAAAACCGGAAATAGGGCTTACCTTTGCTAACGCTTTGAGATGCTTCCTGCGTCAGGACCCGGATATTATACTTGTAGGAGAGGTGAGAGACTTAGAAACGGCTGAAATGACTATCAGAGCTTCGCTTACCGGGCATCTGGTTTTCTCCACTCTTCATACCAATGATTCGGTGTCGACTATTGCGCGCCTTGTAGATATTGGCATACCCAGCTATTTAGTAACAGCTTCTACCCGCCTGATTATTGCTCAGAGGCTGGTGAGGAAATTGTGCCCTGACTGTAAAGAGCCTTATGAAGTAAAACAAGACAATATTCCCGAAGGTGTGGTTATAAATTCTCCGGTTATATATAAAGCTAAAGGTTGTGATAAATGTAATTTTATCGGATATAAAGGTAGGTCAGTAATTACCGAGATAATCCTTGTTAACGAGAGCATACGTTCTGCTATATATAAAGCGGCAACACCCGCTCAAATTATGGAAATTGCTAAGAAAAATGGAACTTTAACTCTTTTAGAAAGCGGGTTGCGCAGAGTAGAAGAGGGTATCACTTCTTTGGAAGAAGTGCTTTCTGTGGCTGTGGTTTATTGATATTTAAAATTTATTCAGCAGAATATTTTATATGCCCAAATACAGCTATACGGCAAAAACAGAGAATTCCCGGACAATTAAGGGGACGACTTTAGCATCTTCCCAGGAAGAGCTTATACGCAACTTAAGGTCAAAGAATCTTTTTGTTGTTGCGGTTAAAGAGATTAAAGAAAAGGGCAGTAAGGTTTCGATTTCAAGGTTTTCTAATCTTCAGGGTAAAAGAGCTTCTGTAAAACTTTACGATTTGACTTTTTTCGCCAGGAATTTATCTACGACTCTTTCCAGCGGCGTTACTCTCCTGCGAAGCCTCGAGATCATAGCTTATCAAGCCGAAAGCACTCGCCTTAGCAAGGTTTTGCGGAATTGCTGTGAGGATATAAAGAGCGGTTTATCTTTTGGCGAAGCCATTTCCAAATATCCGGATATCTTTTCTTCTCTTTGGAGAGGAATTGTCCATGTAGGAGAAACCTCAGGAAACCTTCCTTTTGTGTTGGATAAATTGGCAGATTATCTTGAGTTGCGTATGGAATTTGAGCGTAAGATAAAGAGCGCCCTTGTCTATCCCGCTATATTAGTCGGCGCGGCTGTTGTTGCTATAATTATTTTTCTAAAATTCATTTTACCTAAGTTTGTTTCTATTTTTGAGGAATTTGATATAGTATTGCCTTTGCCTACCCGGATTATTTTTGCTGCCAGTGAAGTCTTTTCCAAAAACTTTCTTCTAATTATAATTATCTTTGCCGGCCTATCAGCTTTATTTTTGAGTATTAAAAGTAAGGCTTCAGTAAGGAAATACTGGGATAAGATATCTTTGAGGCTGCCGGTAATAGGCAAAGTGATTTTTGTATTCTATCTGGAAAGGATTACTTCTACTATTTATATTTTGCTGGATAGCGGCTTGCCTGTAGTCTATGCTCTTGAAATTACCGCAAAAAGTGTGGGCAACTCTCTAATTGAGTCCAGCATACTTTATGTAAAAGATAAAGTCAGAGAAGGCGCGTCTCTTTCCGAGGAATTGCGCAAAGTAAAACTTTTTCCGCTTTTAGTGTCGGAGATGGCTAAGATAGGCGAGGAAACCGGCACAATATCGGATGTTTTTCAGAAAGTTTCCATACATTACCGCAAAGACCTAACTACCCGCACCGAAAGAATTATTGCCGCTTTTGAGCCTTTGATGATTATGGGTATGGGAATTGTTATTGGTGGTATTGTTATTTCTTTATTTATGCCGTTATTTAAGCTTTCCAGCCTTGGCGGTTAATAATTGGCAAGGCTGGGTTTTTGTTGTATAATAAGACAATGCGTAGGTGTCATAAAAAGGAGGTCTAAGATGCGAAAAGGGTTTACATTGTTGGAGCTTTTAATCGTAGTTATCGTAGTGGGGATTCTTGCGACAATAGCTATACCGCAGTTTTTAACCTCAGTTGAAAAAGCAAGGGTAGCTAAAGCAAAAAATGCTTTAGGCTTGATTTCTCATGCTGAGAAAATGTATAGGGCTGAAAATGATGAATATGTCGCATTAGAAGTGTCTGGTGATGACGATACAGCTCTTGATAATTACATTGAGCTTGATCAAATAAGAAATGATAACGATTGGAATTATGTTGTAACTTCTACCGAGGCAACAATTTTTACTATTACTGCCACTAAAGAAGGTGGAGCGTATGCCGGTGCTACAATCACATTAGATCAAGATGGAGTTTGCGGTCCGCAGGAAGGAGACGCCGGCCATCCTTTGAGAGGCCGTGACTGTGGAGCAGAATAAAGTTGTTTATAGTGTTTTATTTAAGGCCGTAAGATATTATGCTAACTGGGAATAAATTTAAAAAAGGTTTTACACTTATAGAGCTGCTTGTAATAGTGGTTATTGTGGGCATTCTGATGACTTTTGCCATCCCGGTTTATATAGGAGTTAAAGAACGGATTCAGGATAACGGAGCAAAAGCTGCTTTAAAACTTATCCAGGCGGCAGAGGAAAGCTATCACATAGAAATGCGTGCGTATGTTGCCTGCAGTAACACCAGTGATTGCAATGAGCAACTCGGCCTTGATTTACCTTCTTGCGATAATGCTGATGACTGCAAGGCCAAGAAGAAATGGCTGTATAATGTTATAACTGACGGAACAGCACCGGATGATACTTTTGAGGCTACAGCCAAAGAGATGGGGACTGCAAGCTGGCATATAACCGATACTATGGAAGAAGCACAAACGTTGGCGGCAGAGTAAGAAGAGCTATTAATATTTAAAAAGTCTGGCATTGCAACTGAACACATTTAAAATGAGTTATTTCATAAAAGAAGGAGCTAAAGACAGCTCCTTCTTTATTATTTTAAGTCTTTTTAAAAAATGGAAGCCTTAATGCGCGTGATATTCCCTTTAGTTTTGTTTATTATATTCACTTTGCCTTCTTATGCTGCTCCTTGTTATGGAACGCGTATGCCTCAGAGAAGAGGTTTTCAAGCCGGCATTCAGAATTACACTATCGCTAAACGTGACCTTAAAGAAGGTTTTGGAAAACTAAGGTCTGTCCAGGATTTCCTGCAGCTTTCTTACGGGGTTTTTGACTGGCTTTCTATTGACTTAAAAGGCGGAGCCGGCAATATAAGACAACACCCTGATGGAGCCGATGAAATTGATTATCCGACTTCTTTTGCCGGAGGCTATGGCTTAAGGCTCAGGCTTTATAACAGCCAGAAAATAAAGATGGTGTTTGGCTTTCAACATATAAGTGTTCACCCGCGTTCGGTTAATCTTGAGGGTATAAAAAATAAAGCAGTGCTTGATGACTGGCAGGTATCTTTGCTTGGCTCCTATGATTTTTCCATTGTAACTCCTTATCTGGGTGTTCGCTGGTCAAGGGTGGATTATATCCACTGGGTAGAAGAGGACAGGAAAAGAGAGATGTCTGATCCAGGTAGAGGCTTTGGCCTGGTTTGCGGCCTGGATTTACCCTTGACTAAAGCCGCTTGGATTAATCTTGAAGGCCAGTTTATAGACGGAAAAGCTTTTGCCGCAAGCCTTAACTTTTCATTTTAATCCCCGATGATTGTAAAAAGACAAAAACAAGAAATGCTGAGCTATCTTGAGGATACCTCTAATATTGAGGGAGAGGCTCTGGGGGTTTATCTTCCGGAAAGTAAGGCCGAGGTTTTGGCCTGCATATTGAAGTGCCGCGAACAGAAAACCCCTTTTACCATTTCTGCCGGAAGAACTGGCACAACCGGAGGGTGTGTGCCAAGAGAAGGGGCGGTGATTTCTTTTGAAAAGATTAACGCGATATTAGATATCGATAAAGATAATCAGGTAATAAAAGTCCAGGCGGGAGTGACATTAAAAGATATAGAAGATACGGCTGCCAAATACAATCTGGCTTTAAGGGCTTCTCCTACCGAGTCTTTAGCTTGTGTTGGAGGGGCAATATCTACGTCTGCATCAGGGGTTAGGGGGTTTGGTTACGGCTCAATAAGAAATTATGTAAAAGAGTTAGAAATCTGTTTAGTTGACGGAAGAGTTTTTACTTTAAGAAGAGGTGAGATTTTTTCTAAGGGGAGGATTTTTGAATTTAGTAAGGCAAATTGTAAATTTAGTTTCAGGCTTCCTTCCTATACTGTTCCAAGCATAAAATCTCAGGCAGGATATTTTGCTA
>JAQUWY010000042.1 GCA_028692655.1 Candidatus Omnitrophota bacterium
CCGCTGGGTCCCTGCTGCCAGAGATATAAAGCCTGATGCCGTCAAAGAAATAACCTTCTATGAGCTGGCTGATGCTAAAGGGGCTGCTATCGGATACGCTTTTGTAGCCGAAGGCCAGGGATATCAAGGTACAATAAAAATATTAACCGGCCTTGACACGTCTCTGGAAAACTTATTGGGTATAGAAATTTTAGAATCGGTTGAAACGCCCGGGCTGGGACAGAGAATCAACGATGAAGATTTCCGCAAGCAGTTTATAAATTTAAAGGTATCTTCCCATATAGAGTGCGTTAAAAGCGATACTTCCGATGAAAATCAGATTAAAGCCATTACCGGAGCGACAGTTTCTTCACGAGCCGTAGTTAACATCTTGAACGAAGAGATAGAAAAAATAAGGCCCTGTATACAGAAAGAAAAATGAAAAAAGAATTTTTAAAAGGCTTGTGGAACCAACATCCGGTTTTTCGCCAACTATTAGGTATGTGTCCGACTCTAGCGGTTACAACCTCGGCAAAAAATGGCCTTTCTATGGGCCTGGCAGTCGTATTTGTTTTGTTTTTTTCTTCGCTTGTGGTGGCTTTAATTAAACAAATAGTACCGCATCAGGTCAGAATTGCTGTTTACACTGTTATTATCGCTACTTTTGTAACAATAGTGGATACTTTTATGAGAGCTCAGTTTCCTGCCATAAGTCAAGCTTTAGGGCCGTATCTTCCCTTAATAATTGTCAATTGTATTATTTTAGGGCGTTGCGAAGCCTTTGCCTCTAAAAACGGAGTGGCAGTCTCTCTTCTGGATGCCTTAGGCATGGGGTTAGGGTTTACCTGGGGACTTTTTGTCCTGGGCTCGGTTAGAGAATTTTTTGGTACAGGCAGTATTCTTTCAATCAGGATCATGCCGGCAGGTTATGACCCGCTGGTTGCTATGATTTTGCCAGCCGGGGCATTCCTTGTTTTGGGGCTTCTGGTAGCACTAATGAACAGGATAGAAGAATGGAAAAGCTAATTTTAATTTTTATCTCTACGGTATTGATTAACAACTTTGTTCTTTCTTATTTCTTAGGTATATGCCCTTTTCTGGGAGTATCGGGAAAGATTGAGTCCGCCTTAGGCATGGGTATGGCAGTTACTTTTGTTATGAGCCTTGCCACAGGGATAAGTTATCTTATATACGAGTATATTCTTCTGCCTTGGAATTTAATGATTTTGCAATATGTCGTCTTTATACTTGTTATTGCTTCCCTGGTACAGGTAGTTGAGATGTTTATAAAAAAATATTCAAACAGCCTTTACCAGTCTTTGGGAATATACTTACCTCTGATTACTACAAATTGTGCTATTTTAGGCTCAGCACTTTTTATGGTAACACGCAAATATGGCTTCTTAGAATCAGTTGTTTTTGGATTCTCCGGCGGCGTAGGATTCTCTTTAGTTCTTATTATTATGGCCGGAATACGCCAGGAATTAGAAGATGCCGACATACCTTCGGTTTTTAAAGGAGCTCCTTTGACACTTATAGTCGCAGGATTATTGGCTCTTATTTTTATGGGTTTTTCCGGTTTAATCAGCTCGTAAAAAACGAAAGATAACTTAGCGTAAACGGCATTCTGCATATTGCCCATGGTTGTAAAATGAAGGAAATAGAAATAGTAGTTTTGGTTTTAGGATTAATGGGCTTTTTATTTTCTTTACTTCTGGCTTTCCTAAGTAAGAAATTGAAAGTAGAGGAAGACTCAAGAGTCGAGAAAATAATCGGAATTTTACCGGGAATAAATTGCGGTGCCTGCGGTTTTAGCGGTTGCGCAGCTTTTGCTCAGGCAGTTGTCAAAAACAGTAAGATCTTTTCTGGATGCCTTCCCGGAGGCCCTCAAGTAAATAAAGAAATTGGTGCTTTAATCGGAGTATCTGAAGTAGCAAACGTCCAAAATAAAGCTTTAATCTGCCACTGCGGTGCCTGTGATAAGGAGAAGCTTACCTCAACCTTATACCAGGGGCCCCTAACTTGCGCAGCTGCCCACATATCGGGAGGAGCTCTTGATTGTTCCTGGGGATGCCTGGGGCTTGGGGATTGTGCTATGGCGTGTCCAACGGGGGCTCTTGTAGTCAAAGAAAGAAAAGTTTACATTGATTATGCTAAATGTATAAATTGCGGCAAGTGCCTAAGGGAATGTCCTCGTAATTTGTTTGAGCTGATACCTGTAGAGAAAAATAAGCCTATTTACTATGTTGCCTGCAATTCTAAAGAAAAAGCTCCGGTAGTCAAGAAAGCCTGCAGCAAGGGATGCATCGGTTGCGGTATATGCGTAAAACTTCCCGGTTCCCCTTTTTATCTGTCGGAAAATATTTCATATATAGCTTATCAAAAAATACCTAGTCCCGAAATTATGGAAGATGCCCGGAATAGATGCCCTACAGAGTGTATCATAAAAGTTGACAGTCCTTTCCGAAAAAGCGAGAGCTGATTTGCAATGGCAAAAGAAACAGTCGAGGTTGTCGGAATCCATGGTGATAAAATAGAGGTGGCCTTTCCGAAGAAAGCAATGTGTTCATGCTGCCGGATAAATTCTTTATGTGGCCAGAATAAAGATCTTCTTATGATAGGGCGTCCCTCCTGGCCTGTTGCGATAGGAGACAAACTTCAGGTAGATGCAGATGAAAAAAAAGCATTTCTTTCCGGAAGCTTGCTGTTTTTATTTCCAGCAGGCTTGTTTCTAATCAGCTTATTTGTTTTTCGTTTTTTCGGAGACCTGGGGAGCTTTTTGTTAAGCCTGGCCATAGTTTTCACTTATTATTTGGCACTTCGTATATATCTGCGGTTTAACAGAAAAAAATTTGATTTAAAGATAGTTGGCAAAATCTGATTATTGCTGGTATAAGGAGAATATGAAAAAAACAAAAACGACAAATGTAGCAGTTCTGGCTTCTGGCAATGGTACTAATTTTGAGGTTTTAACTAAGGCAATAAACCGGAAAAGATTTACCACTGCCAAAATAAAATTACTGATAAGTGACGTAGAAAAATCTTTTGTCAGGAAAAGGGCTAAGCGTCTCAGGGTAAAAGATATATTTTTAAACCCTAAAAAATTTTCCTCCCGCCGTGAATACGACGAATTTCTTGTAAAAATTTTAAAAGAAGAAAAGATAGGCTTAGTTGTCCTTGCCGGATATATGCGTATTGTTTCACCTTATTTTATAAAAAGCTTTAAAAATAGGATTTTAAACGTTCATCCGGCACTTTTGCCTGCATTTAAAGGTAAAAATTCTATAAAGAGAGCTTTAAGCTACGGATGTAAAATAACCGGGGTCACGGTTCACTTTGTTGATGAGATGGTAGATAACGGGCCTATTGTTTTGCAGCAGTCGCTGAGAATTAATGAAGGTGAGAGCTTTAAAGAACTTGAGTCAGCTGTTCATTCTTTAGAATATAAATTGCTGCCTCAGGCAGTAAAACTGTTTGTTGAAAAAAGGCTAAAAGTTAACAACCGCAACCGTTGTGTTAAAATAATTTGATTTTTAACCTTTTATAGAATTACCCTGTTTTTAAGCCCTTCGTTTATAAGAAATTAGGGCGAAGGTTTTAATTTCCTGCCGCTGTTGTATTCTCTTCGAAGCGTAATTGCTCTAAGATTTTATCTACTTCCAAGGCGTCTTTTTTACGGCCATGTTCCAGAAAAAGCTCTTTTGATTTTTTTAAGTTCTCCAAGGCTGCGCCGGGATTATTAAGCATTCTGTAGCTGCAGCCTAGATTATAATAAATATCCGGATTATTCGGGGATAGCCGCAGTAGTTTTTTAAACTGTTCTAAAGATTTTTTGAAATCGTTTATTTTAGAATAAGCCATACCTAACTGGTAACCGGCCCGGATGTTTTCGGGATAAAGCCTGAGGGCTTTTTCAAGATAAGTAATCGCTGTCGAATAAGCTGCCCGGTCTTTGGTTGTATCAGCTAACTGTATATAGTTGAATCCTATCTCAGTATATATTCTGGAATCGTCAGGGCTTGCTTCCAAAGCTTTTTTGTATAATTCTATAGCTTCCTGGTTAAGTTTTTTTGATGAATAAACGTTAGCAAGTCCATAGTTGGCATAGGGGGAATCGGGCGCAAATTTAAGAGCTTCGTCGTAATGAAGAATAGCTTCTTCGGTATTTCCCGAAAAAAAGTATGTTTCTGCCAGAGAAATGTGTATTTGAGGATTTTCGGGGTCTTTTTCCAGAGCCTTTTTGTAATAACTTACAGCTTCATTGTAATTCTTCAAAGAAGTTTGTATGTTGGCTATAAATTGAGGGGTTTGAGGCTCACCGGAATTATTTTTTTTCAATTTATCAAGATACCGCAAGGTTTCTTTTGAGTTGCCAACCTGAGCATAAGTTACCGCAAGAGCGTGCAGCACTACTGGATTGTCCGGTTTAAAATTGTAAGCTTTTTTAAAATATTCAATAGCTTTCTGGGGCTGGTTTTTTGCCGCATAAAGCCTGCCTAAAGAATACACAAGGTTGAAATTGTCAGGAAATATTTTTTCGGCTTTCCCAAGAGCAGTTAAAGCCGCGTCAAAATTATTACTGGAAAAATAGCTGTCGGCTGAAAGCATAAGGGCCGGAAAGTACTCCGGGTAAAAATTCAAAGCTTTTTCGCAAAACTTTACTGTGGCTTCGTTTTTCCCCTGATTAAAATTATCATTAGCCATAGATAGATAAAAGTTTGCCTGCAGTAATTTAGTCAGGGTCTCAAGGCCCTCGGAACCGTCGTAAATACCTACAGGAGTTCTTGGCTTTGTTTCAGGAAAGCTCAGAGTTTCTGTTCGGTTGTTCGCGATATCTTCGATTATTACAGAAGTGATATTGCTGTATTCTTTATAAACGCCCATAACATTTTTTGTTATCTCGAGAGCTTTTTCTAAAGGCAGGGGAGTATTTTTTTTATCTTCTTTGATAATGATATCAAAACGCAGCTGCAAAGCTTTATTTTTGTGGTCAAGAGTTATATTGTTTATCTGGACATTTTTCTTTGCCTCAAGCGGCAGAAAAAACCTGAGCATTTTTTGGTATAACAGCAGTCCGATAAACTCATCCATAGATATGTCGTACTTTTGTATGTGACTGCCCTGAGAATCCTCTAAGGCCGCAGGATTAAAGAAACTGAAATCTATCATTTTTTCAGCTAACTCACCACTTGGAACCATGATGTTTAATCCTTCCTGGTTCAAAATAAAACGCATTTGATCAGGAACAAATGCGGCAGTGTATAAGTCAACGCCGTGTTGATTTATGTCTGATTTTACAAAGCAGTAAAAAAGAGGAGGCGAGTCCATATTAAGGAATGCTCTGACAATGGATTGCTGGATATTACGCATATTCTGAGAGAGGTCGTCATTTAACTCTCCCTTATCGTCGGTATTAAATTCCCCGCTGGCATTAAAAATATTCAAGGGGGCATAAATCCAAAGAGTGTTGCCGAAACTCCAGGCAGAAACCGAAATCCCATATTCGTTCTTACATATATTACGTATCACATCAGCTATATCTTTACGGGAGTAAGTGGGCGGAGTAGAGCAAGATACGAGCAAGAGAACAAGTAAGCTAAGCGGAAGGCTTTTCAGGCTTTTCTTTAGCATATTGATTAAAGATTTCTTCTAATTCTGAATAGGTCAGCTCTTCTTTCTTAAGAAGCTCTTCTATTATTTTTTTAAGTAGTTCTGATTCACGTTTCAATAAATCTTCCACTTCTTTAAGGCAATCCTGAAGTAGGCTTTGAGTTTCTTGATCCAGCTTTGTTTTCATTGTTTCAGAGAGAAGTTCATGGCTGCGTTTTGAAAAGAGGAAATCACCGATAAATCCGGATTTTCCCATTCCCCAGCGCCAAACCATAGAATGAGCTTTTGACATAGCCACTGAAAAATCATGGGAAACACCGTTTGAAGTTGAGCCGTATATTCGCTCGGCAGCATAACCGCCCAAGAATACCTTAATCTCACTCAAAAGCTCTTTTTTTGTTCCAGCGGAACGGTCACCTTTGGCCGCATACCAAGCAACCCCAAGAGTTCCTTTACGGGGAATAATTGAAAGCTTAAAAGGAAAATTACCTTTGCCGCTGTAATATTCAGCAATACAATGCCCGGCTTCATGGTATGCTGTTGCTGTTAATTCTTCCCGAGTTAGTTTTAGTTTTCGTTTAAGGCCTAATTCAATCCTTTCCCGGGCTTCATCCATCTCTTTTAGCCCCACGACATTTTTATTATTCCGGGCAGCCAAAAGAGCTCCTTCTTTTACCAGATTGGCAATATCAGCCGGGGAGTACCCGGGAGTGATGCCGGAAAATTTTTCAGGATCGATCTCATCTTTATTATATTTGATCTTACTTAGATAATAGTCAAATATCTTTTTGCGCTCTTCAAAAGTAGGCAAGCTTATATACATTTTACGGTCAAACCGTCCGGGGCGAAGAATTGCCGAATCAAGATGAGCTTCGTCTACGTTAGTAGCTCCTATAACCACTATATTGCAAGGTGCATCTTTTTCTTTTAAGCCGTCTAATTCTACCAGAAATTGATTGAGAGTTTGATTGTGTTCCTGGGTTCCGCCAAAACCTTGGTCAAGAGCGCGCTTAGCGCAAAGGGCATCAATTTCATCAATGAATATAATACAGCCGCCTTTGGTTAAAGCTTTTTCCCTAGCTTCGCGAAACATATGCCGAACGCGGCTTGCACCGACACCAACAAACATTTCAACAAATTCCGAACCGGCTTTCGTGATAAATGGTACTCCGGCTTCCTGGGCAAGAATTGAAGCTAAATAAGTTTTCCCGCAGCCGGGAGGGCCAAACATAAGCAGGCCTTTTATAATTTGGCCGCCGACTTCTTTAACCGCAACGCGGTCTTTAATCAACTTCACAATCTCCTTAGCTTCTTCTTTTGCCTCGTCCATACCGATAAGGTCATTCCAGTTTAAACCATCCTTTTTATCCTTACGTATATTTTCAATAAGATAAGTCATTCTATTGCGGCCGTTTTTCTTGAATATTTCTTCAATCAAATCGTAGTCAATCTCTTCCTTAGCTAAAAGAAGATTTGCCATTTCATCAAGAATGATTTTTTCTTTTCTCAAGATCTTGCTTACTTCATCAAGGCAATTGTTAACTATATCTTCCTTATCCCTTTCAGCTATTTGAGAAGGCATCCAGTGCTCACCCGATACCCCACCCGGGCCAGAAGTTCCCATTCCCCAGCTTTTTACCATTTTTTCAGCCAAGAGGTTGGCCTTTTTTAAGTCGTCACCCACACCGGCCGAAGTCGAACCGAATTGTATTTTTTCTGCAGCGTAACCTCCCAGCAGGCTCTTTATTTCTCCTAGGATATAATCTTTGTCGGGGATATAACGCTCTTCTTTTTCAGCCGTCCAAGTGCTTCCTCCGGCGGCCTTTCGGGGTACTATGCTGGCTTTAAATACGTCCTGTGTAGGAACAAGAAGGTAAGTAACTATGGTATGGCCCGCTTCATGATAAGCAGCTATTTTTTTATCCTGCTTAGACAGGGATATTTCTGACTTTATCCCCAGTATTATCCTTTCCCGGGATTCGTTTATGTCTGATATGTCAACTTTTGTTTTTTTCTTTCGTTGAGCGATAAGCGCAGCCTCGCGTATCATGTTGGCAATATCGGCAGGGCTGTTTCCTACGGTCATCCGGGCAAGTTTATTGACTGATATGTTAGTTTTGTCGTACTCAATCTTGTCCAAGTAGTAATTAATTATTTGCGCCCGCTCTCTTAATCCGGGTAGGCCGACATATATCTTGCGGTCAAATCTCCCAGCCCGCATAAGTGCCGGGTCAAGTTCTGTTTCCAAAACATTGGTAGCAGCCATTACTACGATATTTTGCTTACTACTGGCTAAACCGTCCATCTCAGTTAGAAGTTGGTTTACCGTGGCATTATAATCCATACCGCTGCCTAATCCTGAAGGTGCTACCCGGGGCCTGGCGATGCTGTCGATTTCATCGATAAATATTATACAACCTCCGTGAATCTCGCTAAGCGCCCGCGCTTCTTTAAAAAGGCTCTTTACCCGAGTAGTGCCCATACCTTGAAACATGCCTTGAAATTCACTTCCGGTAGCATGTAAGAGGGGCAGTTCCGTTTCGGTTGCTATTGCTTTTGCCAGGTAGGTCTTTCCGCAGCCGGGAGGGCCTGCCAGAAGAACCCCCTTGATGATTTTTCCTCCCGAAATTTTAGCCTGGGTTCTATCCTTTATTAACTGTATAACTTCCCAGATCTCTTTTTTTATTGATTCTAACCCAACGACATCTTTCCACTTTATATTTACATGCTCAGGTTTTACTTTCTTGCGGCTTAACTTAGCCATTCCGCCGCCAAAGAAAAAGAAATAGTGAAACCCCATATAGATGCTGGCAAAAAATAACGCCTGGAAAATCCCTATGTATAAAGAGAAGGCCATGCTGGCCTGCAGGGATTTACGATAGAAGGATTCCATGGAGAAAAAAGATTGCATTCCGACAGTAACTGTCCAGATAAAGCTGGCGGTAAGAAGAAGCAGCAATGTTATTATAGTTATACGGAGCCAGTATAACTTCCAAATTATAGCAAATTTACTTTTTTGTTTCATTGTTAAACCATTTTGTTTAAGAATACCATAGTTTTTGATTGATGTCTATATTATCTTGGTGCCCTATATACAGCTGGTGATGATGGCTTGTAAAAGCTTTTGCTTAAAAGGGTAATTTTTCATTATTTTTTTGAGCTTCACGCGAAAAACCCTGCATATTTATAACCTAGGCGTCCTGGGTGAAATCGTTTACTCCGGATGTAAAAAAACTTGATAAAATAAGCTTTCATGGTATAATTCAACCTATGAGTTTTGAGCCGAAAAACCCCGATGAAATCATTCAAAATCTTAAGAACAAAATACCTTTTAAATCTTTTTCGTTTGTATCTGTCCCCGTAGTCGTGTCAGTTTTTATATTTTTACTTGCCGTGAAAGGTTCTATATACACCATTCAACCAAATGAGGTCGGAGTGCTGCTGCGTTTTGGCAAATTCACGCAGATTACAAATCCAGGGCTGCATTTTAAAATTCCTTTTGGCGTTGACCAGGCAATACCGGTAAAAGTAGAGAAGGTGTACACTGATGAATTTGGTTTTAGGACAAAGTCTTCAGGGGTAAAATCAGTCTATAGCCAGGCTTCTTATGACGACGAGTCGTTAATGCTTACCGGGGACTTAAACGTGTTAGACGTGGAGTGGATAGTCCAGTTTAAGATAAATGACCCTTTCAAGGTTTTATTTAATATACGTGACGCCGATAAAACAATAAGAGACATTTCAGAATCCGTTGTACGAACCATTACCGGAGATTACACCTTCAATGAAGTCCTGACTACCAAACGTATAGAAATAAATATAAAAGCACAGGAAGAAATGCAGCGCATACTTGATGATTACCAGGCCGGAATACAGGTTGTTAAAGTAAAACTTCAGGATGTAAACCCGCCGGATCCGGTAAAGCCGGCTTTTAATGAAGTAAACCAGGCCAAACAGGAAAAAGAAAAATTAATCAACCAAGCCTGGGAAGTATACAACCAGAAAATGCCCCAGGCTAAAGGTGAGGCCCTTAAGATGGTTAAAGAAGCAGAAGGTTATGCTTTAGAAAAAATAAATGTCGCCCAGGGTGATACCAAGCGTTTTCTTCTTCTCCAACAGGAATATAAACAGGCCAAAGATGTGACTCTTAAGCGCCATTATCTGGAATATATGGGCGGTGTATTAAATAATGCGGGTAAA
>JAQUWY010000043.1 GCA_028692655.1 Candidatus Omnitrophota bacterium
TCAATTAAGCCCCAAGGCAAACATACAACCTATAACCTATCTACTCTGAGACTATCTGTGTATTTTACCGATAATCCAGAGCTTTCACCAACTGTCATGGAACAATTATCGTATCATCTCCTTTAATCAAAATTGTTTTATTGCTCTGTTACAATATTATCTTGTGTACTTAAATTATTTATAAAAACAGGAGTTTGTCAAGTTTTCTTTATTGAAAAGCCTGCGGCGTTTGATAAAATACATATATGGTTTCTAAGGTTCTATCTTTAGGATATTGCGGTTTGGACGCTTATGAAGTAGAAACCGAAGTCGATATTCACAGGGGATTGCCCGCAGTCAGCCTAATCGGGTTGGCGGATACCGCCGTAAGAGAAAGCCGAGATAGAGTCAGAGCCGCTTTAAAAAACAGCGGCTTTGAATTTCCTGCCCAGAGAATAACCGTTAATCTTGCCCCGGCGGATATTAAAAAAGAAGGAACGCATTTCGATCTCGCTATTGCTTTGGGAATTATCGCCGCTTCCGGCCAGGCAGATATGGCTTTGTCTTCATATTTTATACTGGGTGAGCTTTCTCTGGAAGGAGAGTTGAAGAAGGTAAAAGCAGTTTTTCCCATGGCTTTAGAAGCCAAAAAGAGGAATAAAAAAGTAGTTCTTCCCTTAGAGAATGCCAAAGAAGCCGCGTTAATAAAAGGCCTTGAGGTTTATCCCGTGAAAAACCTCAAAGAAGCAGTATTGTTTCTTTCGGGAGTTTTTTCTGTAAATAGATTTAAGATGGATTGGGATAATCTGGAAGCAAAAGAACCGGTTTACCAGGTTGATTTATCTGAAGTCAAGGGCCAGATTTTTGCCAGAAGAGCGCTTGAGGTTGTTGCTTGCGGCATGCATAATGCCTTGCTTATCGGGCCCCCAGGAGTTGGTAAAACTATGCTGGCTCGCAGGCTACCCACCATATTGCCGGATATGGAGTTTGAAGAAATTCTGGAAGTCACCAAAATTCACAGTATCGCAGGAAGTATTGATAAAAATAACCCTCTCATTAAAACCAGGCCTTATCGCTCGCCTCATCATACTTCTTCCAGCATTGCTTTAGTAGGAGGCGGCACAAATGCTCGGCCGGGTGAGGTAACCTTGGCTCATAGAGGCGTACTTTTTCTTGATGAGCTTCCTGAGTTTGGGCGGGATTGTCTGGAAGCTTTACGTCAGCCGTTGGAAGACGGTTTTGTAAGTATATCCCGAATAAACAAGCAGGCAATTTTTCCTTCCCGGTTTCTGTTTATTGGCGCTATGAACCCCTGCCCGTGCGGATACTTTGGCTCCCGTACTAAAAGCTGCCGTTGCGGGAGTTTTCAGATTCAGAAATACCGGCGCAAAATTTCCGGGCCACTTTTAGACAGGGTTGATATACATATTGAGCTTCCCGAAATAAAAATCAAAGAGCTTTTTTATACCGAGAGAAAGGCCGAGTCTTCAGCAGAAATAAAAGCGAGAGTAGAAGCTGCTCTTGATATTCAGAGAGAAAGATTTAAACAGGATAAAATCTTATTTAATTCCCAGATGAACCACCGTCAAATTCGTAAATTTTGTGTTTTGGATAAAAAAGCAGAATCCATTCTTGAGTCTGCCATAAAACATTTTGGTTTCAGTGCCCGTGCTTATGATAAGATTTTAAAAGTTTCCCGCACTATAGCCGACTTGGCTGAAAGGAGCTCGATTTGCCCCGAAGACATTTCCGAAGCTGTGCAATATCGCAGCCTGGATAAAGAACTTTGGGTTTAGCCAACCGGCTACTATTCTTACAAATGCAAGGGTTTCTACAAGCCTGATTCTAACAAAATATTTAAGTTGCTTAAAGTGTATTTTCTTTTTATAATATAAGCCTGTATGGGGAATTTTTGGCAAGGATTATATACTAACAAGGCTTTGGGTGCAGTAATTGTGAGTTCCCTACTAGCCCAGGGAATCAAGATAGTTGCGGGTATAGTAAGAGACAAAAGGTTTAACTTTTACTGGCTGCTGGGCACTGGTGGAATGCCTTCGGCTCATAGCGCCGCGGTGGCTTCTTTAGTTGTTTGTGTGGGCAAAGAGTTAGGAAGCAATTCTCCTTTGTTTGCTTTGTGTCTGCTTTTTGCTTTAATCACTATGTTTGATGCTCAAACTTGGCGTAGGTCAATAGGCTTTCAGGCAAAAACACTTAATAAAATAATGGAGGATTTCCAGGAAGGCAAAAAAATAAAGGATGACAGATTGAGAGAGCTCGTAGGCCACACGCCTATAGAAGTTTTTATGGGAGCCGTGGTTGGCATACTCGTAGCTTTTGCATTTTATCGCTAGCACAAGAGGCAGTATGAAAAAAATACATATAGTAACAATTTCCGCGTGCCTGATTTTTCTAGGGGTTATCGGTTTTATGATTCTTGCCTCAAAAGGTTCAAGCTCCGGCTCAGAATCAGGAAATCTTCTTAAAGAAATAAGCCAAGCTATCGAGGACAAAAATATTCCGGCGGCCAGCCAGCTGTATAAGCAAGCTTTGGAGAATCTTTCCGATAGCAATGTTTTAGAAAAAGCCCGGGCAAAGATAGAAGAAGCCAGTATCAAGAGTATTTTTTCTTCTTCTTTGAATGAATGCAGTGTGATTTATGTGGTCCAGCCTAAAGACGTGCTGTCAAAAATAGCGAAAAAATTTAAGACTACTGTTGCCCTTATCAAGCGAGCCAATAATTTGAAAACTGATGTCATAAGGCCAAAGCAAAAGCTAAAAGTAAATATCTGCGCTTTTTCTATCGTAGTGGATAAGTCCCAGAACTTGCTTTTTTTAAAACAAAAGCAAGAAGTTATAAAAACTTATATTGTTTCTACCGGCAAGGCAAATAGCACCCCGACAGGTAACTTCAGGATAATCAACAAGTTAGCCAACCCTACGTGGTACAAGACAGGAGCAGTTATCGCGCCTAATAGCCCGGAAAATATATTAGGTACCCGATGGCTGGGGTTTGACTCGAAAGGTTACGGAATACACGGCACTACCGAGCCGGAAATGCTTGGCAGACAGATTACCTTAGGCTGCGTACGCATGAAAAACGAAGATGTCGAAGAGCTGTTTGATATAGTCCCTGTAGGGACGGAAGTAATTATTGTTGATTAAATTTTGTCACAAGCAACAAGTACCAGGCAACAAGCCTTAAAATATTTTTGTCTGGTACGTGAAGCTTGTTATATGCTACTTATTTATTATGCAAAGCTGGGATTTTGAAAAACCTATTATTGAGCTGGAAAAAAAAATAGAAGAGCTCAAGAAATTCTCTAAAGATAAGGACATAGACCTGTCTTCCGAGGTGATTGACCTAAAAGAGAAACTGCATCGTCTCAAGAAAGACGTTTATTCTAAATTATCCCCCTGGCAAAAAGTCCAGATTTCCCGCCATCCTAACCGCCCGGCTACCCTTGATTATATTGATATTCTAATGAAAGATTTCATTCCTTTAGCCGGAGATCGTCTTTATGGTGAAGATAAAGCTCTGGTGTGCGGCCTTGCTACTTTAGATGGAAGAAAAATAGCAGTTATGGGCCATCAGAAAGGTAAAGACACAAAAGAGAATATTGAAAGAAATTTCGGCTGCGCTCATCCGGAGGGGTATCGCAAAGCGATGAGAGTTATGAGGTTGGCTGAAAGGTTTAGCCTGCCCGTAGTCTGCCTGATATATACTCCGGGGGCTTATCCGGGTATAGGCGCTGAAGAAAGAGGCCAGGCTCAAGCTATTGCCGAAAATATCCGGGACATGTTTGAATTGAAAACCCCAATTCTTGTTGTGGTCATTGGGGAAGGCGGCAGCGGCGGGGCTTTGGGTATTGGAATCGGCGACAGAGTCCTGATTTTAGAATACGCTTATTATTCAGTTATATCTCCCGAAGGATGCGCGGCGATTTTATGGAAGGATGCTTCTCGTAGAGAAGAAGCAGCCAAGGTCTTGAAACTCACGGCCCCGGATTTATTATCTATGGGTATAGTTGATGAAGTGATCCGGGAGGCAGAAGGCGGAGCGCACTGGGGTTGGGAGGAAACAGCCGTTAATCTTAAAAGTTGTGTTACTAAAAATCTAAATGATATCTGCAAGAAGCCTTTAGAAACTTTGCTTTGCGAGCGCTACCGGCGCTATAGAAAAATAGGTGTTTTTCAAGGACTGTAATAAAACTGGATAACAGATTAATTCTTAGAGGGCCAAAAGATTGAAAATTCAAAGGTTGATAATCCTGGGAATTTTAAAAGAACGCCCCCGCCACGGTTACGAAATAAAAAAAATTATTCAGAAAGACTTAGGCCTTTTTACCTCCCTGGAGAATAAATCTATATATTATCCCCTGCAGATAATGGAAAATAAAAACCTGATCAGTAAAGATACTGTTCAGGGTAAAGGTAAACTGCTGCGCCATGTATACTCAATAACGCCCCTGGGGGAAAAAGAATTTTTACACCTAGCCCAGGAAGCTCTGCTCTCCGAAAAAAGGCCTTTTATAGATATAGACATACCTTTATATTTTCTTCCTCACTTAGAGAAAAAAGAGATCATGGCGCGTCTGCGACTGAGAAAAAGATTTTTGGATAAAGTAAGAACCTGGCTTACCGGAAATATCGCCGAGAAAAAAGAACTCCTTCCTCACCAGAGGCTTCTCTTAAAACATCATCTCAACCTTTTAAATACCGAAGAAAAGTTTGTAGAAGAGATTATAGAAATCGTTAAAGAAAGATAAAGGTAATTTTTGGGATCGAGTTGGCAGGTTTCAATCTCGTTGATGCCGGTCGATAAAAGTGATACTATTGGATAAGGAAAGATATGAAAACAAAGAAAGGCCTAACTTTAGCCGAGTTACTTATGGCAGCTGTGATTTTAGCTTTAGCATGTTTAATCCTTTTTCTTCTCTTCGCGAATTGCATAATCCTAAATGAAAGAAGCCGCAGCTTAACCACTGCAGTAAGCCACGCTCAGTATGTTATGGAGGATATAAAAAACAACGTTTCCTCAAATTTGCATTCGCAAATAAGCAATGGCAGATGGAATTGGGATTGCGCCAACATAGAGGAACAGGGGCTGGATGTTCTAGACCAGGAAACGATTGAAACCCAAAGCACAGTCGTTGCTTCGGGTTTTTTGGACATAGTAGTTGGTGTCGCTTGGCAAGATCGGGCTCTTCGTCAACAAAACATGACTTTAGAAACGCTTATTATTGAACAATGAAAGCTTTTACATTAATAGAAGTATTAATTAGCGCTTGCCTGCTGATAATAATTGTTTCAGGACTTTTTACAGTTTTGACCCTTGGCGACAAGGTTTGGAGTGTAGATATGGCTTTGGTTGTTATGCAGCAACAGGTGCGGCACCTGATGCAGGGAGTAGTGCGGGAGCTGCGTCAAAGTAAACCTTCGGAAATAGAAATTTCTTCTGCCGGTCAAAAAGTGATTTTTTCTATTCCCGAAAGCACCAGCGATATAAGTTATTACTTACAGGATGGTAACCTGGTCAGAGAGCACCCAGCCGGGGCGACTAATATTATAGCCGGCAATGTTGATAATTTGCAATTTTGCTGTTCCCACGGGAGCGTTTGTGATGAAGATTGCTCTAGCTCTCGCCTTTTGAAAATTAATTTGGAAAGCGGAAAAGAAATCCGGGGCCGGAATTTGTCGTTTACCTTAAAAGAGCAAGTGAGACTAAGAAATGAATAGAAAGGCAGTAGCTCTAATTTTAAGTTGTGTAGTATCTGTGGTGCTGGCGATTTTAGGCCTGGCTATTCTTTCCGGGAGCATAGCCGAGAATAACATGTCTCAAAGGAACCTTCAATTCACGCAAGCTTTCTGGTTAGCCGAAGCCGGCTTGCAGAAGGCTTTATATAGTTTGAATGAAGATAATTGGCAAGGTTGGCAGGATACCTCCGGAGACAAAAGCCTGGAACAGGCCCTGGGTTCGGGAACCTATAATGTAGAAATCAGCAATATTTCCGGCGGCCAACCTCAGATTATAGCCATAGGCCTAGTCGGGCAGATTCAAAGGGTTGTAGAAGCCTCTTTAACAGAAGTCAGCCCTTTAGTTTTTACTCATGCCGCTTTCGGAAAAACGTCTTTAACGATGACCGGCAATAGCGCCACTGACAGTTATGATTCATCTCTGGGAGCATACGGAATTAGCAACAGGACACTAAATGGAGATGTGGGGACTAACGGCAGCAGTGTCGGGGCTGTTAGTTTGGCTGGCAATGCAAGCGTTGGCGGTGATGTTCAAACCGGTGCGGGCGGGACAGTTGAGGTTTCGGGCAATGCTGCAATAAGCGGGGATGTTTCTGATGAAAGCGAAAAAGAAATCCCTTCTGTAGAAATTCCATCTTCGCTCAGCTCTCTTGTTAGCCTTGGTTCTTACAGTGTCAGTGCCAATAGCACCGAGACTCTGATCTCGGGAGATTATAAATTTTCTTCTTTTACAGTTTCCGGAAATGGCCGGGTTGTACTTGAAGGCAGCGTTAATCTTTATCTTACAAGTACATCCGAAGCTTTAAAAATCAGCGGCAATGGGAATGTCGTAGTTTCTCCAGGGGCAGATGTGAAGATTTACACTGAAGGAAAAGTTCTTATATCCGGCAATGGAATCTCGAATAGCACCAATTTACCCGAAAAATTAATTTTGTATAGTACTTATTCTGATACTGGAGAAGGAGTAAAAATCAGCGGCAACGGAGATTTCTTTGGAGCTGTTTATGCTCCGTCCGCGAGTATTAAGGTCAGCGGCAACGGAGACGTATTCGGAGCAATCTTGGGGGATGAAGCGCTTGTTACTGGCAATGGGAACGTTCATTATGATGAAGCCTTGGGGCGCTTGAATACCGGTTCTTGCAGGTATAGTGTAGAAGAATGGAAAGAATCAGAAGGTACTTATGTTATTGAGTAGAAACATCAAGATAAATTTTATTAAAAGAATCAACGGAAGTTCTAAATTTACTAAAGGGCTAAGTTTAATTGAGCTTATGGTGGCCGCTTTGTTTTTAGTCATTGTTATCGTCAGTATTTTACTGCTGTTCATAGCTTGCATTCAGCTTAATGAATCCAGCCGCAATCTGACGACAGCGACTACTCATGCCCAGTGTATAATGGAAAATATAGAGAACTCCAATTTTAGCGAAATTCAAACAAAAAGCGACAATGGAGATTGGGATTTATCAGCAGAAGATATCGAAACGGTTCCTTATGGCTTAACGGCTTTAACTAATGAAACGGTCAACGCTACGGTTGTCACGGAAGAAGATTTAGTTAGGGTTACCGTGGAAGTTAGCTGGCAAGACTCGAACGGAAGAAATAGAAACACTTCTTTAGTAACTTATGTTGCGGATAGGCAGTAAAATCTGAGGAGTTTACTGTGGGGAGAAAACAAAAAAATTTTTCTTATCGGTACGTTAAGGGCTTTACTATAATTGAACTAATTATAGCAGTGGCAATTTTTAGCATAATAATAGCAGCAATACACCAGGTAGCTGTTATCGGCGAGAGAACTTGGGATAGAGGGGTCTGGCAAGCCGCCGTACAACAGATGACGCGCAGCGCTTATAGAGATATGCTGCGGGAAATAAGAAGCGCCTCTCTCAGCAGCTTATCCACTACCAGTGTAATAACCTCAAGCTGTAATGATACCGAAGAGCCTGATGCTGATGCCTGCGATAAAGTTACTTTTGATACTCCGGATGACACAGGCGTTATGTATTATCTTGACGACGGGCAGATTGTTCGCGAGAATTCTCTAGGCGCAAGAAGGATCATTACTGGAAATGTCGAGGAATTGCTTTTTTGTTGCCCCCATTCTGGCAGTAATAGCTGTGAATGCGATTCAGATCACGACTATTTAGATATACGTATCAAGATTAAGAAAATCACAAAAGGTCGCGATATAAATTATTCTTTAAGAAGTCAAGTGGGGGTAAGAAATGATTAAAAGAACCAAAAAATCAGTCGCTTTAATCATCGCTTGTGCTTTGGCAGTATTTTTTGGAATCTTAGGTATAGCTTTTCTTTCCAGCAGTATTCAAGAACAGCGCTTGGCTACCGCTTTTTCCGATTCCGCGTATGCTTTCTGTATGGCCGAAGCGGGCATTGCCGTAGGATACGATGCCTTGATGAAAGATGCTTCTTATTCCGGAGTAACTTGGACTGATCCGGTAGGGGACGGAAGGGGTAGCTATAGAATCATTATAAGCCAAACTAGCAATGGTCTTGAAATTAGGGCTGAAGGCCAAAGTGGTTCTATGACCAGAATATTGACCGCTGATCTCGCTACAGTACCTTATCCTTTCCAAAATACAATTTCCGCCGGAGACGATTTAAAGCTAAGCGGCCTTATCGCGAAATTAAATGTTTTTGGTAAAACTCGCATTTCGGGTTCATTTGAGCTTAGTGGTTTCTGGGCTTCGGGGGCTTTTGAGGATAAGCTGGAAGGACAGCCACAAAGCGAGACAAGAATAACAATCCCTGATTATGACGGCGATGGGGATACCAATGATTTTGATGATTTTGTTACCTATGGTCAGCTGGCAGCATTAGATTACGACGAAGACGAAGTGGTTTATATACAGAGCGACAGCACGATAAATATCTTTCCCGACTCCGAGTTAATCGACAAAAAAATTGTTTTCGTTGAAGGCTCTAGCCCGGGCGAAGGCGATGTTAATATATTTTTTGATGCTACTTGGCAAGAAGGGCAAGACTTAACGGTTATATCAACCGGGGACGTAACCTATGTTGAACCTTTACAAATTCAGGAAGATGCGCGGTTGAGCAATGTAGCCTGGGAGGACTACAATGAAGCTTCGATTTTTCATAGTGAACATGAAAGCGTTGTTTTTGCTAATGACGATGCCAATTTTGTAGATATTCTTGAATGGAGCGATACTACTGGCAATATTATTGCCAATGATGACATAACATTTTCCGAAGCTTTAACTTGGCAGGATTTCTATTTTTCTGACAGGGCTTTGAATGGAGATCTGCCACCCGGCTTTGGACGTCTGGCTAACGGATTGAGAATTGTGTCTACAAAACTCATCGATTGGCAGGAGGTATATGAGTAAAAAAAATGTTATAATAGGCTGCGGCATAGGTTTGTTAATCGCTATAGTTTTTTTAATTCCTGGCAGAAAGAGCATGCATATTGAGTCGAGAGAGCAAGGAGTGGCCACAAAGAAATCAAGCGAAAAAGAACAGTCTAAACCGTTGCCATTGCGGAGGCAACTTAAACGAAGCTACCCCGAAGATTATGGTATGACGACATATACCCGGCAAGACGAGCCAAAGACGCAAAAACAGTGGGACAGATTTATAAGTAAAGGTATTGAAAGGGCTAGGTCTAATCTGTCGTCAACCCAATGGGATGGAATAAAAGAAAAACTCAAGGAAGATCCGGAGAAAACCAAAGAAAAATTGAAACAAATTGATGAGAAAATCATTCAGTGCCAACAAGAGTTAAAAAAGGATCCGGGTAACGATATTTTGAAAAAAAGGATACAAAGATTAAGAATGCTAAAAGCCATCGCTAAAAAATTTGAACGGTAATCATATTAGAGCGCGTTGACAGCATATATTAAAAGTGATAATATTTAGGCACAAAGATAAAACAAATTGTGTTTCTTTTTACCGGTATGAATTCAAGCGGCAGCCTTTTGGAATTCTTATAAATAAAGCCTTGCCAAAAGG
>JAQUWY010000001.1 GCA_028692655.1 Candidatus Omnitrophota bacterium
GTCGTTTGATTCCGTTACGTTGTTCTTTCTCGGTTTTAAGGCGGGATATCTTAAGGAGTGTCCTGCCGGTGAAGGTTTTGAGCATTTGGAGATTATCGCAGGATTGTATATTTTTGACGAAAGCCACAGATTAGAGTTGGAGATTATTCAGGATTTGTGATATCCTATTTGGGCATGATGAGGACGTGATTCTGGAAAGCCGCTGAACAGATAAGCGGTGTAAGACTTTAGGATCATCGCAATCCTTGAATTGTTCTATGAAAGTCGGCGGTAAGACATCGATTATCTTCATCAGTTTTGATATGCGTTTACGATGAAGATTCGGCTTGGCAGCCGCGGAAAGATAGGTTTCTTCGGGATACATAGCCATATAAGCCTTGATATTAAGGGCTTGTTGGATGACATTTACCGGAGGTTTACGCCGTTTTTTGGGATTTTCGGGAAACGGCAGGTCGAGAGAGACCTCAAGCCGGACTTTCTTCCGGTTATAAGATGTTATAAGTAGTTGAATTGTTTGGGGTTGTGAAACTCGACTGGCGTCCTGTTTGAGACCCCAGTTTTGTTATTTTAAGCATAATAATCAGGTGAAGGATGTCTAATCTACGGTTTATGAAATTCAACAGATTTTGGTTAGGCTTAGTTCTGGTGTTGACTTTATCCGGCCAGACATTATACGCTCAACAAAGTGATACTGATGCCAAGAAACTGGCCGAAATCCGTGCCAAGGCAGAGAAGGGTGATGCCAAAGCCCAGTGGGAATTGGGTAAAGCATTTTCTAACGGTGAATTTGGGCTGGAGAAGGACCAGCAGGAAGCGTTTAAGTGGATTCGTAAAGCTGCTGAACAAAATGATGCTATGGCTCAAGGTAGTCTGGGTTTTTTATATCTGTATGGCCTAGGCGTAGCGCCGAATACGGCGGAAGCGTTGAAGTGGTATCGTAAAGCTGCCGAACAGAATGAAAGTATAGCTCAAAGCAATTTGGCATGGTGTTACTACTATGGTATAGGAGTAACTAAGGATACAACCGAAGCGCTGAAATGGTATCGTAAAGCTGCCGAACAGAATTTTGCGTTAGCTCAAAGAAGTGTGGGCGAAGGATACTTCAAGGGTATAGGCGTGGAGAAGAATATGATGGAGGCTTACAAATGGTTTTTGTTGGCCGCGGCGCAAGGCGATGAGGATGCAAAGAGCCGCGTGAGGCATCTTGAAAAAAAACTAAAAAAGGATCAAATCGCAGAAGTAAAGAAGCAGGTGGCTGAATGGACACAACAGCACAAGAAAGCCACTAACTAAAAGGAGTTACCATGAAATCATTTTTATCAAATTTTGGAACGCACCGCTTGACAAAATTCAGAGAAATAATTGCCGTAGGTTCTTTTTGCGTTTTATTAGTATTAGGGCTCGCTGGTTGTGTGACCATGGCGACTAATCCCGGGGTAGGCTTTACTCCTAACGAGCAGGAAGGGATTATTTTCGGCCAGATGCAGCTTTTGGTCGAAGGCAATCTTGTCCGTTATGACACAAGAGCATTCTTCGGGATCGCTCACCCTCAGATGATCCAAACATTCGTTTCCCCTTACACCGATGATCAATCGGTCAATGTTAATTGGCTTCTTTCGGGAAAGCTGGCTTTTAAAACCCAGCTGGCAGATGAAGGTTATTTTTCGGCTAAACTGCCGGTGGGGAGATACTACGTTAGCGACTTCGGATATTTCTTACCGGACTATTTGCCTTTTCCTAAAGGATGGAGGACCTACATGCCTTTTATGGGAACAAAACCATCTGATCCAAAGATTGTCATTTTTGATGTTTTGCCTAATCAAGCCACCTACATCGGAACATTTATCCATCGATCAGACACTGGTGATGACAGAAAGACGGTTTTAAAATTGAGGATTGTCGATGAATACGAACAATGCAAAGCTTATTTTTTGGGTCAACATTCGTTTGCAGAAGGATTGGCCGTTTCAAAAATTGCCACTTTCACTCCTTTTAGGAATTAGCGGAAGAAGGTTTATAAAGGGGTCAGACCTTGAGATGTGAGATGGTTTGACAAAGAGGCAATGAATGATAAGATAAATATATGTCTCGCCCGTATAGGTTGCAAGCAGAAAACTGCCTATATCATATAACTAGCCGAGGAGATGACCGCAAAAAGATCTTTGGAAGTGAAGGCGATTATAAAAAGTTTCTGGAATACCTAAAAATAACAAGAGATAAATATAGGTTTTACCTTTATGCTTACTGTTTGATGGGTAACCATTACCATTTATTACTTGAAACCACTCAGCCTAATATTTCAAAGATAATGCAATATTTAAATACGGCCTACACGGTTTATTGCAACGTAAAGCGTAAACGATGCGGGCATTTGTTTCAGGGGCGTTATAAATCTATAATAGTTGACGCGGATAACTACCTTTTAGAACTAACGCGGTATATTCACCTAAATCCGGTCAGAGCTAAAATAGTAACTAGCCTACAGAGTTACAAATGGTCGAGCTACGGAGAATACATTAAGAAAACTGACGGTGGCCTTATAGATAAAAACCAGCTCAGCAGATATTTCAAATTATCCTACCGTAAATACAAAGAATTTGTTTTAGATGGTATGTGCAAGGAAGATAATCCTTTATCTGACCTTTATGCCGGTTTTATTTTAGGCAAAGATAAATTTATTAAAGATACGCTTAATACCCTGAAGGTGCAAGTGGAAAGCGAAGAATTTGCTTATAAGAAGCTAATTCAGGGTATTGATCCGGAGGCGATAATCCAGGAAGTAGCGCAGTACTATAAGAAAGAGCCAGAAGTTATGTACAAGGCAAAAAAGAAACCTTTATTGGCCAAAAAAGTTGCGATATACTTATTGAAAAGATTTACCAGCTTAAGCAATAAAGATATTGGCGGACGATTTAATATAGGGTATTCAGGAGTAAGCTGGGTTGCCCGGGATGTAGAGAGATTGATGGGGAAGGATAAGAGCGTTAATGCGGATGTGGCGTCTATTACCTTACATCTCAAGGTCTGACCCTATATTCCACTATATTCCACTTTTTCTCACAATTTTAATTTCCACCATTTTATCAAAGTCGCCTTAGGCTATAAGTGTATTTAAATAATTACTGATATGATTCATTTTAGTTGAAACTATTTCGTTTTAACGTAAAATACTTATAATGATTCGTAAAAATAGAATTAAGCTGTAAACTGAGAACGATTACTTAAAGAATAAGGGAAGTATTTGCAAAATCGTCTGTAATTAAGAAAGGGGAGAGAATGAAAAGAGTGTTGTCCTTGTTTTTTTTATCCGGTTGTGTTTTATCCATAGCTAATCTTACTGCGTTTGCGGCAGCTCCTGACCGGGTTGCGACTTCAGCTGATAAAACCTGGGCATCTTCAGGAACCCCTGCGGTAAGCACCCTTGTCTCTCAAGCCCAATCCGGTAATAATTTGGATGTTAATGGAAAAGCCGTTACCGTTAAGAATGACGGGACTGCCAATGATGGCGGCGGCCTTAATACTTTTACCATTGGAGATATTACTGATTCAGGCTCTGGATCGTTTAGCACTACAACTAGCAGTGCGAATGACTTAACGGTTAATATTGGATCTGTCGATATTGGCGATGTTTTTACAGTGACAAACATCAACAACAATGATGCGGGCAATGCGACAACGGTTACTAATGATTTTAGTATTGGCGGGAATTTAAATCTTTTTAATATTGACGATGATTCAGACGTTGACATTAGCCTGGCTGTTGGCGGTGACTTTACGGTTGGAGGAGTAGCCTGGCTTATGGCAAGTACAGGCTCTACGGGCGCCGATGCTACATTGACTTTAAGCGGTGCCACTAATGATCTTGGTTCGGGGTTAACTTTTTTTGATTCCGGCGCCGGCCGGGCGATATTAACGCTTGACGGCACCTCTGATCAGACTGTAGCAGGGTTAATTGACGGTGGTAGTGACAACAACGGCACTATGAATCTTAACGGCACGGCAAACATGACATTTACCGGCAATATCGGAAATACGCACTCGCTACGAGCAATAAACATAGCCGCTGCAGTTACAAAGACGGCCGAGTTTGATGGCACGGTAGCCGTGACAACCATTACTTTAAGTGGTGCCGGCAAAGCCCAATTTGACGGTTCAGTTACGGCAACCGCACTTAATATTACCTCTACCGGTGAGGCAGAGATAAACGCATCGTCTGGAATTACTACTACTACTTTTCTCGGCGCAGGTACGTTAGACCTTAATGAGTCTTTAACTGGTGATATTGATTTTGGCTTAGGCGGAGACGGTTTAGTAACGCTCCTGGGAGGAAAAAATATAACCGGTAATGTAGATAATTCATCAGGTTCAGACGGCGTCGGTACTTTAACTATTGAAACCGGAGGAAACTCAACTATCAGCGGAACAGTAGGTGCAAGTAATACACTTAAGGCAGTAAACGTGCAGTCAGGCTCAGGCAACACCGCAACATTTTCTGATACAGTAAGTGCGACAACTATCACTGCCAGCGGCGCCGGCAAAACCCAGTTCGACGGCGCGGTTGTAGCGACTGCACTTAATATTACCTCTACCGGTGAAACAGAAATAAACGCATCATCCTTAATTACTACTACTACTTTTACCGGCGCCGGTACACTCGAACTTAATGAATCTTTAAACGGAAATATTAATTTTGATTCGGGTGGAGGAGACGGTTTGGTAACGCTCCTGGGAGGAAAAAATATAACCGGAGCGGTTGATAATAAAACTGGTTCTGACCGGGCAGGTACGCTTCGGTTTTTAGGCGGCACCCAGAGCATAAGCGGCGATATTGGCGCTACTAACTCGCTGGAACTTGTGGATGTTGCTTCGGGTACGACTACTTTTAGCGGGGATGTAAATGCCTTTGCATTGAATTTATCGGATGACGGCACTGCAGTAATTGCCTCTGGCAAGTCGATTACCGGAAAAGTTACTAACTCAACCTCCGGAACCGGCACGCTTACTTTGTCCGGCGGCAACCAGACAGTAAGCGGTTATGTGGGATATTCTCTACCGCTTAAAGAAATAAATATAGAAGCTGCTTCCGGCGAAACAGCTACTTTTAGCGGATATATATGGGCACGGACAATCAACGTTAATGACGATGGCACGGTCGCATTGGCAAAAGGGGTTAATGGCGGCTCTAGCAATTTGATTTTTAATGCAGACGGTGTTGTTGAACTTGCTGATAGCGGAGCATTGTACTGCAACGTTTCTAATACGGCAAGCGGTGAAGGGACATTGACCCTTTCAGGTGCTTATCAAATTTATGGAAATATAGGAAATACTTTGCTGGGCAATGACGGTTTAAAACTTGTAACTGTGGGCAATGGAGACGGGTATGTTGGAGGAGATATTAAAGCGGCTACGGTTAATTTTGCCGGGGATAATACAATGACCGTTGGTGCCGGCTACGGTATAACAGGGGCAGTTACTACCACTACTAACAATACCGGAACTTTAACTTTTGGCGGCGCAACTTCTACCGGAGGCACTATCGGCGCCTCAGGTAAGGCGTTAAAAGAGCTTAACTTTAACGGCACAACCCTTCTTTCCAATAATATATTCGCCACAGATACTTATGTAAAAAGCGGGAGTACAACTACTTTAACGGGAGACGTTACGGCTACCGGCAATCTAACATTAGAAAGTGCTGCCAATGCCGTACTGGATTTAGATTTGAACACTTTAACCGTGGACGGTATATATACGCAGAATGCCGGTTCTACACTTAAAATAAAATTAAGCGACGCCGATTATGGCAATATTTCCAGCAGTGGAGTTGCCTCAACTTCCGCAACAAGTATATTGGATATCGACGTAACAGATCTTCTTACCGGAGACGCCTTCAAGATTATAGACGGTGCTGCCGGAAGTGGATTGAATGTTCCGGTTATAGCCTGGGATAGCCCCTTATTTACTATTACCGGTTCAGCCAGTGGCAATGATTTGTGGATTAATGTTGTGCGCGGGATTAGCTATGAAGCCGCGGCTTTAAACTCTAACGCTTCTGCAACCGGTAGAGCGCTGGACAATGCTCCTACTACCGGAGATATGGCAACTGTAAAGGGCCAGCTGGATAGTTTCGGTTCCAGGGAGGAAATAACAGATGCCTTGGATACAATGTCGCCTATTGCTGATGGCGGAGAAAAGACTGTTACCAACAATCTTATTGATAAGTTTGTTGGAGCTACAATTTTAAGGCTGCAGGATTCTAAAGTAGAAAAGGTAGAAGAAGCAGAGGCAGAGGAAAACCAAGAATACCCACAAGAGCAAGTTATACCTAGAAATGATATTTGGGTCCAGTTTTACGGAGACCATGCCGACCAGGACGCGCGCGGACTAAGCAATGGCTACCGGGCAACAATATGGGGCACTGTCATAGGTATTGACCGCATGTTTATGGATGGCGCGTTGCGTTTAGGTTTAGCGCAGGGTTTTGGTTTCGGTAAGATAAAATCAAGAGATGGCTACGGGCGTACCAGCATTGACAGCTATCAAACAGGGGTTTACGGAGAATTCCAGGGTAATGATAACCCGTATGTTATCGATGTAGCCTTGACTTATGGTTACAATGAATATGACAGCTCGCGGCATATTGATGTCGGCACTATAGCCAGAACCGCTCAGTCTGATTATGACGGCCAGCAGTTTTCAAGTTATATCGAAGCAGGGTATAAACTCAATAAAAGGGGTTTTGATATTATTCCTTTGCTGGCCTTAAATTATACGCATCTTTATGTGTCCAGCTATACCGAAACAGGTGCCGATTCATTAAACCTTTCTGTGGAATCTCAAAATTACGATTCCCTCCAGCCCGGCGTAGGATGCAGGATAAGCAGGGCGTTTGAGACCAAGAACAGCATTATTACTCCGGAATTGCGCTTGCATTACTTTTATGATGTAATCGGGGATAAGGAGCAAACTATCGCTTCGTTTGCCGGCGGCGGGACATCTTTTGAGACTCTTGGCTATAGGCCGGCATCGTCAAGTTTTGACCTCGGTTTGCGTCTTGAGTTTTTTAATAAAAAAAATGTAACTGTGCTTGCCGACTGCAGTACGGTATTTAAAAGTGATTATTACGAAGTCGGCGGATCGTTAACATTTAAATATAGCTTCTAAACAAGTTTGGGCTTTGTCTATCCAACAACCTTAGCTATTTCGTTTTTATTACCGGGATAGGTAACTAAATAGTTATACTAACCGCAATAATTACGGCTGTTTTTCAAATATCCGCTCGAGCTTTATCAAAAGGATGCAATCAGGTGTGATTATTTATGTTTAAACAGGGTTATTCACGTATATTTTTTATTTTTGTTGTAATTGTTTCTTTCATTGCTTTTTCAGGATATTGTAAGGCGATTGACGAAACATCCAAGCAATTAAAATTAGAATTAAAAAATGAAGGTGTATCCGATGAATTTATAAAGACTGTGGAGCCTTCAGTAGAAAAGATGATCGCATTAAATGTAAAAATATCCGATTTAAAAACTGTCCTATTGGATTTATGGAACGAAGGCGTAAAATCAAGAGCCTTGAAAAACGCGGTTGCCGCAGTTGCAGAGTTAGTTAAAAGCGGCGATAATGTTTTAGAGGCAGCCAGTATCGCTTCCGGTGCGGCGCACAAGGCTCAAGCTGAAGGCTTAAGCGGTTTTGGCGTGGGTATGAGAGTTAAGAAAGCGGTGAATGACAGAAAAGCTTATTTAAAAAGTACAAAAAACCCTTAATTAAACGGGACAATAAATGGCAAAAGTATCCAATTTTACCAAATTTTCGCGTGCCGGTTTGGCAATTGTAAAAGGCACTATTGAGCTGGGGAGGTTTTCTATTCCCTATCGGATTTATGAAAGCGAGGGCCCGCACATTATATGTCTGAATGGAGTGCAGCAATCTATGGCAATGTGGCATACCTTTGTGGAATCTTATACCCCGCACTACCGAGTAGTGCTTTTTGATTTTCCTAACCAGGGCAAAGGCAAAGTAGTTTCAGGGCCATTGCTGGTTACATTGGATGAGCAGGTGGATATCTTGCACAAGGTAATAAAAGCTACCGGTACAAATAAAAGTGTCTCGCTATGCGCTGCTTCCTGGGGAGGGGTAATCGCTATGGCTTTTGCTGCGAAGTATCATGGCCAGGTTAAACAATTATGCCTGGCAAGCCTGGGAACAAAAGCTAATGATACAATGGTTGAGACTATCAAAAAAGGCATTGCCGTAGATTCGGGAAACAGGCAGGAGATGGCTGATATACTAATAAACAGTTTTGGCCAGAATCTTCCGGAAAGTATTAAGAACAAGATTGTTAAACAGTTTCATTCTATGAGCCAGGAAAACTTGAATGCCTTTTATGAACATGGGTTGGCGGTGGTGTCAGCAAAGAAGATAGGAAGCCTGATTAAACTTTCCAATATCCGGGAAAAGACGTTTTTGATTTATGGGGAGAAAGATACGATTATTGACCTCGAAGATGTTAAATTTCTTTCTTCGCAGATTCCTGATTGCGAGATTAGGATTGTAAAAGGCGCAGGGCATTTTCTGCATATGGAAAAAAAAGACGCTTTTGATATTTACAAAGACATTTTGCCGGTGCCTGCTTGCAAGCAGGCGTAAAGAAATAACCGGTTTTAAAAATAACCGGCAACGAGCCAAAAATCGGGAATATAATAAATTACTAAAGATTTTTTAGAATTTCCCATCTTCAGCCTATCAAGTGCCAATTTTGCCTAAGATTAAAAGAACTTTTTGGAAGAGTTCTTCGGCCTCTTTAACCCTTGCTTTAGTTTTGCTGATTGTAGTGATATAATTAAACAATATGCGAATGAGGACTCTCTGCCTTCTTATGATGACGGCTTTTTCCGCTGCCTTAGGAATTGCCATAATTTCGCCTTTTCTACCCGAGCTTATAGGAAATCATGGAGCCAATGGTTTCTGGATAGGCATGGTGTTTGCCGGTTTCGGGATATCGCGGGGGATCATCACGCCTTTTATAGGGAAAGTTTCAGACAAAGTGGGCCGGAAGATATTTGTAGCTTCAGGGCTTATGATTTATACCGCTGTATCTTTTTTTTATACTAAGGCCGATAGTGTTTACGCTCTTGTTTTAGTTCGTCTTGTACATGGGTTGTCTGCCGGAATGATACTGCCGATTGTCATGGCATATGTGGGAGAGCTGGCCCGCCAGGGCAAAGAAGGCCTTACCATGGGAATGTTTCATACGGTATTTTATTTTGGCGTAGCAACCGGGCCGCTTATTGGAGGAGAACTGGCTGAAAGATGCGGTTTTGCTTCGGTATTTTATGCTATGGCAGCTTTAGCAGGTTTTACTCTTTTTTTAGTATTATTTTTTCTTCCCGACGTGAAAACAAAAGATTCTATGAAAGATGCAAAAACAGTTTCTTTCAAAGACCTATTTAATAAAGACCACATAAAAGTCATTTTGATAATGGCTTTTGTTTCAGTAACGCTTTTTTCCGTGTTTATGTCGTTTCTGCCGTCGATAGGGATAAAAGATTCTTTGGATATGATACATATAGGTTTTATCATTTCTTTTGCTATTTTTGTAGCCGGGTTTCTTCAAATTCCATTAGGTAAGTTTGCTGATTCTCATAGCCGTTGGGATAGATTATTGCAGGCTGCTCTCGGAATATCTATTTCTATGATGGCTACATTCACCCTTCCTCTTTGCCCGAATTTTAAGGCACTTTTATTATCCGGATTTTTTATGGGCTTGGGAGTTGCTGTGGCTGTGCCGGCTATATCTAATCTTTCTGTGAGCATCGGGAAAAAGATAGGGATGGGCAGGTGGATGGGCTTACTGTCGTCAGTCATGAGTGCGGCTTTAGTGGTGGCGCCTATCGCGGCAGGCATAATAATGGACCGTTTAGGAATTAATTCTGTTTTTTATTCTGTAGGCACTTTTGCTTTTTTCTGCGTGCTTATCTGTGCGCATTATCTACTGCGGAAACAGAAGCTGTTAACATAGGCGATATTTATATTGCCTGATGATAACATTTCTTGCAATACAGCAGCAGATGTTTTAGGGCTTGAAAAAAGTTTCAAGGAAGCTATTATAAAAGAATGATAAAGAAATGTGCCTTTATTGTTTTCTTGTTCTTTTTAGGCTGCTCACCCGTAGAGATAAGCCGTCTTTTCGGCGTGGGTACAGCACCCTTTAAAACAGAAGGCAAAATTTACAGCTTTACCTGCAACCAGGATATTTTTACCTGTTATAACGAAATAGAGGAAGGCCTGAAAAGCTTAAAGGTTGATTTTTACCGAGGCAGCCGAAGGAAGAATTTTATTATCGCTACCAACTTCAATAGGGTGTTTCCAAGCTGCAGTTCGTCTACGGAAGTGGCAGTTTTTTTTACCGAGACGGGAAAACTTAAGACAAAAGTCGAAGTTTCTTCTTTGAACCACAATCTTTCAGAATTTGCCGCGGCCGCACTTTGGGATTATTTTGAAGAAGATAGGGTTTGTGATTTTAAGGAGGAGTCTTTTTCAAAATCAAAGGTGGAAAAAAAATAAAAAAGATGTCTATATGAAATGGGATGGTGTAAATAAAAGAAGGTTTTTAAGGACTAAGTATCCTTTTACGGTTCATATCCAAGCACCTGAGAAAGAAGCTATTTCTGCTTACACCGAAGATTTAAGTGAAGGCGGCCTGAAGGTAACTCTTAAAGCCAGACTGGATGTTTCTTCTTTGGTTGGCCTTGAAATTTTTTTAGAGCAGGAACCGGTTAAATGCAGGAGCAAGGTTATCTGGGTTAAAGAGCGCAGCAGTGAGTATTTGGAAGGAGTTATCCTCTATGATACCGGATTAGAATTTTTTCAGCTTTCGTCTGCTGATAAAACGGCAATCAGAGAGAAAGTTAAGGAGATTGAGGCTTCCAGGGCTGAAAACGAAAATGTCTAAATAGAGCTTTTGAAATAATATCGGCTGGTAGATATTGTAAAAAGAGGGCAGCTATGAAAAAAATTCTTGCTATTGACGATGAAAAAGATTTTTGTTTTTTTACAAAAAAAAACCTTGAAAGAGCGGGTTATGAAGTTTTTACTGTCTCTGACGGCAAGAGTGGTATTAAGGTTGCTAAAGAGCAGAGGCCGGATTTGATACTTTTAGATATAATGATGCCGGGCATAGACGGTTTCGAGGTTTTAGAGATTTTAAAAAAAGATTCTAACACATGCCATATTCCTGTCGTAATGCTTACTGGAAGAGACGACGAAGAATCGAAGTCCAGAGCAAAGAAACTCTTAAATGAGGATTATCTTATTAAACCGGTTGAAATTGAAAACTTAAGGGAAAAAGTTGAAAGTATTCTGGGCAAAGATACCAAACAGAAGTAGCCGTAAGCTACAAAAGAGCACCAGTCACCAGAACACCAGAACACCAGAAAATCAAAAATCCCAAACATTTCTATAGAAATACGATAGAAATATATAGAAATAAATAGAAATAGATTGTTTAGAATTTAGATATTAAGATTTGTTTAGGATTTAGAATTTCGGATTTAGTATTTTCTTGATGTTCTTCCAGAGCTTATAACCGACAGCTTCTTTTGGTTTTTCTATTTAAAAGGAATTAAAATGTTATTATATGGAAAAAATTCCGTTTTTGAAAGAGTCAAGGCCAACCCCGCCAGTATTAAAAATATTTTTCTGGAGGAAAAATTTTCTCAACCACAGTTAGAAAGTTTGATTCGTGCAAAAAGGATCCCTTTTAAATATGTATCTTTAAAACAGCTGCAAAAAATAAAAAGAGCAGATTTGTTGCAGGGGATAGTTGCTGAAGTAGAAGAATTCAAATATGCTGACTTTCTTGATTTAACCAGAGAGAGTTCCGGCAAGTTAACGTTTCTAATTCTTGACCGGGTATATGACCCTCAGAATTTAGGAGCTATTATGCGTACTGCAGCTTGTTCTGGAGGGTTTGCGGTCGTTATCCCCAAACATCGTGCCTGCGAAGTTACCGAAACGGTTTTGCATGTTGCCCAGGGGGGTGAGAATTTTGTTCCTGTAGTTCGAGCTACCAACATCACTAACATACTGCTGGAAGCCAAGAAAGACGGTTATTGGGTGGCTGGTTCGGTTATTGAAGCCGGCCGCAGCTTAGATGAAGTTTCTTTTCCTTTCCCGCTTTGTTTTGTCTTAGGCTCCGAGGGCTCAGGCATACGCTATGGTATCCAGAAGCACCTGGATTTAAAGGTTAATATTCCTATGGAGGGAGCACCTCTTTCATTTAATGTTGCAACCTCAAGTGCTGTATTCTGTTATGAAATATCACGCCAGAGAAGGCGCCTGGGTCAGAATAAAGGGCTTTAGTTGACCGCGTTTGAATGCGGTGATATAATTGACCTGAACGGATTTCTATAAAATAAACATGAAACAGGCAATGGTCTAAAAGCGTAAGGCAGCTTATGATAAGAAAGGGCTGTCTTTTTTATTTTGATTTATGACAAAAAACACGGAAAAAACAAAAGAAGCCTTAATAAAAAAAAACGAAGAATTACACCTCAAGATTGCTGAGCTGGAAATTATCAAACAGCAATACAAGTGGACCGAAGAAAGGCTCAGGAAAGAAAAAGACCTTACTCACAAGTATCTTGATATTGCCGGAGTAATTATAGTTATTCTTGACCGTCAGGGCATAGCCAGGCTCATTAACCGCAAGGGCTGTCAGATTTTAGGTTATAAACAGGATGAGATCGTAGGAAAAAAATGGTTTGATAGCTTTGTTCCGAAATCTGTCCGGAATGAAGTAAAGAGTGCCTTTGAAAAAATTATAGCCGGTAAAGTTTCTACGGTTGAAACCTATGTTAATCCAATTATTACCAAAAACGGCCAGGAACGGATTATTCGCTGGCACAATTCTTTCCTTAAAGACGATAACGGCCGCATTGCTTCAGCTTTAAGCTCCGGTGAAGATATTACTGAGCGCAGGAGAGAAGAGGAGGCCCGCAAGCAAAGCCTTGAACTTTATCGCAGCTTGCTGTTGGCTTCTCCCAACGCCATAATTATTATTGATCCTGAAGGTAAAATCATTATGGCAAATCAACTGGCGGCAAAGTTATCGCAGTATGAACGCAAAGAACAGCTGATTGGCAAGAGTTCATTTGATTTTCTTTATCCTTCTGATATTCCAAGGGCCAAGGAAAATCTAAGCAAAGTTCTTGGCGGGGCTGTTGTAACTACAGAATATACATTTAAGAGAAAAGACGGCACTTTTTTTCTTGGTGAGATGGGCGCTTCTTTAGTTAGAGATGCCAAAGGAGCCCCCAGGGCGCTTATCGGAACCATACGGGATATAAGTGAACGAAAAAAATCAGAAGAGTTGCTTAAGAAAAAAGAGATAGAATTTCGTCTTACTTTTGAAAATGTAAAAGATGCTATATTTTGGGCTGATCCGGAGACAGGGATGATTATCAATTGTAATAAAGCCGCCGAAACTTTGATCGGCAGGAAACGGGGTGATATTATCGGCAAACACCAGACTTTACTTCACCCCCCTGATAAAAAGGCTTATTACGCCAAGATGTTCAAGACTCATCTTAAAGAGAAAAAAATCATAGATGCTGAAGCTGAAATTCTTGATGCTTCAGGCAGGATAAAACCGGTCAATATAACTTTTTCTATGACTATAATTGGCAATAAGCCTTTAGCCCAGGGAATTTTCCGTGATGTAAGCGCCTACAGGAAAACCCAGAAAGAGCTTCTCTTTAGCAGGTTTGTTATCGATCATATGGGAGACGCGGCTTTTTGGGTTAATCCAGATGCTTCTATGCATTACGTAAATTCTGCGGCCTGCCAGTTGTTAGGATATTCACATAAAACCCTTCTTACCAAAAAAATATATGATATAGATGTCAACGTTCTTGAAAAATTCTGGCCTCGTAAGTGGAAAGAAATAAAGCGCAGGAAAATGGTAAAGATGAGAACGCATTATTGCAAAAAGGGTGGGATTTTTTTCCCGGTTGAAATAACTGCCAACTATATGGGTTATAACGGTAATGAATATGTATGTGCTATTGTCAGGGATGTTACGGAAAGAGAGCGTATCAAGAACGCTTTAGAAAAAATTGAACATGATAAGGAGCTTATTTTAGACAGCGTTTCAGAGCTGGTTGTTTATCATAATCCCCGAATGGAAATAGTCTGGACAAATAGAGCTGCCGGCAAATCAGTAGGGCTTTCGCCTCAGGAGCTGAGCGGCAAGCATTGTTATAGAATCTGGCACAATCGTAAGTCTCCCTGCAAGGGCTGTCCTGTGAAAAAAGTCTTTGAAACCGGTATGCCGCAGGAAGGAGAAATCGCTTCTTCTGACGGCCGTTTCTGGTTGATAAGAGGGTATCCGGTTAAAGACGTAAGCGGAAAAGTTTCCGGAGTGGTTGAAGTTACTCTGGATATTACCGAAAGAAGAAAAATCGAAGAAGAGCGCCAGCGTAATTTTACCCAATCAAGAAGGATACTTGAAGAGACTGTTGTGGCTTTGGCGGCTATGGCTGAGAGAAGGGACCCCTACACTGCCGGACATCAAAGGAGGGTGGCGCAGTTAGCCTGCGCTATAGCCCAAGAGTTAGGCCTTGATGCAGACCGTATCGAAGGCCTGCGTATGGCAGCCATTATTCATGATGTGGGCAAGGTGTATGTTCCGGCTGAAATTTTAAGCAAGCCCAGCCGGTTGACGGAGCTTGAATTCAGTATTATAAAAACCCACCCTCAAATAGGCTATGATATTTTACGGCCGGTTGAATTTCCCTGGCCGGTTGCTGAGATTGTCCTTCAACACCATGAAAAAATAGACGGTTCAGGCTATCCTAACGGCCTTAAGGATAAAGAAATTTTGCTTGAGTCAAAGATTTTAACGGTTTCCGATATAGTAGAAGCTATGGCTTCTCACCGCCCTTACCGTGCGGCTTTAGGAATAGAAACGGCATTAAAAGAGATATCTAAAAATAGCAGCCGGCTATACGACTCGCAGGTGGTTAAGGCTTGTATAAGGGTTTTCAAAAAAAATAAGTTTAGATTTTCCAGCAAAAGAAATTAAAACAGCTTAACGGATTTTATGAAGAAAGAATTAATTCCTGTTGGAGATAGAGTTGTAGTCAGCTTGGATAAAGACCAGCTAAAAACAGATTCCGGGTTATACCTTCCGCAAGGGGTAAAAGAAAAAGATAAAATTCAAGCAGGCAGGGTTGTTAAAACCGGCCCGGGTTATCCGGTGCCCGATCCCAGCCTTTTAAGTTCAGAGCCCTGGGCAAAAGTTCCGGTGGAAAAATATTTTCCTCTCCAGGTTCGGGAAAATGACTATTGTATTTTTCTTAAAGAGCAGGGCATCGAAATATCTTTTGAGAAGAAAAAATATATAGTCATACCTCATTCCGCGATTCTTGTTTTGATTCGAGAAACAGAGAACAGCCGCAAGGGTTATGAGCTGTGAGCCAGAGCCTTGTCTGTGCGAAAATACCGGTTCTGCCTATGGCATGAAACCGTTTACAAAAAACAAGAAAAACCACCCAATAAGAAAAGTTTATACGCTGATTTTATGTTATTATTTGCGTAGGTTTTACTTGTTAAATTTTTGCGGATAGGGAGGGCGTAATGCGAAGGAAAGTTAAGGCAATTTTGGTTATTTTTCTGTTAGGTTTTTTAGTTTGTGGAGCGGGATTCTCTCAATATGTCGAATTAGACGGAAAGAGAATTATTATTAACGGGCCCTCTAAATTCAAAAATTTAGGAGTGGCACCGGATAAAGACGTTTGTGACGCATTGATCGTTGCTGCTGAATATGGGGATAAGGAATTATTTGAAGGAATCCTCAATTCTTTTGATGTTATCAGGATAAAGAATAATTCCAGCGCTGTGGTTATAGAGGAAGATCTTTTCGGATACAAAGCTAAAGTCCTGCTTGTAAGCGGCCTGCATAGAGGTTTAAGCGGCTGGATACCTATTGATTGGTTAAAGAACAACCAAAATCAGCCGTCTATCCCCGAATACGACGGTTAGATAAAAACTTCTGCCAATTCCTTTCGGAGTTTAAAACAAAGCTATATTCTGGTATAATTAGGTAAATTGAGAATGCTGTTGCAAGTAGCAGGTAACAGGTTGCAAGTTGTGTAATTCTTAAGATATATTCACATATTTTGTGTAAAGGCGAACGGTATACGGTTGCGTAACTCGTATCGTTATTCGTTTGCCGGCCGCGTTAATAAAATCTTAGGAATGGAGACGATTAACGTTTAACGACAGCCGTTTCCAGATACTTGCCTACACGGCAGGCAGGGCTATTGTAACTTGTATCTTGTGTCTTGGATAGTGTACGTTGTTTTAGGATTTGGTAGTATTTGGATTTTTGGTTTTCTGGTGCACTGGTGCCTGGTGTAAAAGTGGCAGGTGTTCTTAGGAGTTGAACTGGTCAAATTATCATTGGGGGTGGAAAATGAAAGTCTTGTTTAAGACTGAAAGCTTTTCCTTCGAGGTGGCTCTTAACGATTCCTTGACAGCTCGGGAAATTTTCGATAGCCTTCCGATAAAATCAGTCGTTTCTACCTGGGGTGACGAGATATATTTTGATATAGGTTTTAAAGCATCTGCCCAAGGCTCGACTATGGAAGTTATTTACGGAGATGTCGCTTATTGGCCGCAGGGTAAATGCTTGTGTATTTTTTTCGGGCCCACTCCTGCCAGTACCGGGCCAGTACCTGTACCTGCCAGCCCCGTGGTGATTGTTGGCAAGACAACCGCATCATCCCAAGAATTGCGGAAGATAAAATTGGGTGAAAAAATATCTATCGAGAAAATTTGAGTCATCTAAGGGCAAAAAGACCTTGTTTCTGAGGGCAGCGCGTATTAAAATGAATCAACAGGTTGATTAAATTTAAATAAGTATCCCTTGCGCCTGCATATCGGTTAAATTTCTTCGAAATTTAACCGAAGCGTTTCGGGGTCGATTCGCCTCGGCATTTTAGTGCCGGGCTCATTGAGGAGGATGTTTAATGTTTGATGACAGAAGCAGAAAGTATAGTAATCAATACGTACCGCTCAATCCGGTTAATATTGATTTGTATGAGCCGTTTATCGGAAGAGAAGCATTAGATCAGATTAAGTTTCTGGCTAAGCCGCTGCATAAAAAAGTATGGGCTAATGTCAATTCGACTTTTGTAGGCGGCGGAGTCGCCGAGATGCTGCAAAGCGTTATTCCTTTTGTCCGCGGCCTTGGTATTGACGGAAGGTGGTTTGTGGTTGAGGGCAGTGATGATTTTTTTACTGTTACCAAGAAATTTCATAATCTCCTGCAGGGAATTGACCAGCCCATAACTTTGGAAGAGATATTTCATGCTTACCTTGATACGATAGATGAGAATACAAAAAATGTAAAAGTCGTCGGGCATATGGTTACCGTTCATGATCCTCAACCGGCAGCTATAATTATGAATGGCAATGTATATGGGCATATACTCTGGAGGTGCCACATAGATACCTCTAATGCCAGCCGCCGCATATGGCGGTTTCTTCTTCCATACATCAACCAGTTTGAGGGAGCTATTTTTACTGCTCCGGAGTTCGCCAAAAATAATCTTCAGATACCAACTTATGAAGTTTGCCCTTCCATAGACCCCTTGCGTAAAAAGAATAAACACCGTTCAAGAGAAGAAGCCCTAAAAGTTCTTGAGGATGTATTTAATGAACACAATATTGATCCTGACCGGCCTATTGTCGCGGCTGTATCCCGCTACGATATACACAAAAACCAATTAGGTATAATAAAATCTTTTAAGCTGATGAAACAGAAAGCGGCCCGGGGTAAGCATCCTATACTTATTATCATGGGAAACAGCGCTACAGATGACCCTGAGGGAAGTAAGATTTATGAAGAAATAAAGGCTGCTGCCGGTGATGATAAAGATATCTATCTTCTTTTAAATGTTAAGAACAATGATGAGGTGGTAGGGTCTCTTATGTCTATTGCTGCTTGTTTTGCCCATGTTTCTACCAAGGAAGGTTTTGGCTTGGTGGTCACTGAAGCTATGTGGCATGGGACTCCTGTAATTGGCAGTAAAGTCGGAGGGATACCAAAACAGGTTATGCATGGTTCCAACGGTTTCCTGGCCGCTCCTTATGAGTTTGACCAGATAGCCAGGGGCATGCAGACTTTTATCGAGGATAAAAATCTGCGTGATGAATTCGGTAAAAGTGCCCGTGAACACGTCAGGCAGAATTTTCTTCTTCCGCATATGGTGACTAAGGAATTAATTTTGATGAGATACCACCTTGAAATTGACAACAAAATTCCTGGTTTTAGGATGAATAAACTGACCTATAAAGAAATAAGCCAGGCTTTGTATGGCCGCACTGTCTGGCCTTTTTCAACTGACGATTTAAAAAAACGCATTGAAGCTATCTGGGAAGGCCTGGATTTGGAAGGCACCGACCAAGAATAATATGTTTTCACTGCCTAAAAATTGGCCGCAAGGTATGAACATCAAGAAAATTTTTATATTTACGGCATTGGCGGGCTTTCTGGCAAGTTGGCAGGGATGTTTGTTCCGGGAAGATGTCCAAGAACTCTTGGTTTTAAAAAGAATAGGTGCCAGTCAAAAGCAAATCAGTAATTATTTGGCCAGGGAAGACAAACTTTTTGCGCGCCTGCTCGATGATATTAAACGCGGCAGGCTGCGGACCGGAATTTATAAAAGGTCGTTTATCGCCCGCTACGGGGATCCGGTGTTGAGTAAAAAACTTCCCTCATCTGCCGAAGACATAGACATATTGCTTTATCGTTATTCTACTAAGTATTTTACTTCTGATAAAGTTTATGCTTATTTTGATGCCTCCGGAAAATTGTCTCATTGGGAGTACATTCCGTATACTGAATGAATCTGGAATCGCTCTTGGATTAATTTTCTTATTGACAAAATAAAGCCGGGGTATATATTATTTTATATTAAATTACAAATTGTTATTTGGAATTCAAAAATATTTTGGCAATATCGTTCTTTTTAAAAGAGGAGGTGGTACAATGGCAGAGCAGAATGATGAGAAACAGCAAGGCAAAGTTTTTAAAACAGGTATTAAATTAATTATAGGCGCTGTGCTTATAATCCTGGGTTTGGCGGCGGTTATTGGCTGGTGGCCAAGCCTTTGGATGGTTTTTAAAGGTTGCGTAGGCTTGTTTCTGATTATGGCCGGAGCAATTACTATCGCTATCGCTAAAGAATAATTTTTCCATAAAGAATTTGCAGGGCAGGTTGGGAACAGCCTGCCTTTTTCTTTTGCCCCGCGCTGCTGATTATTTTTCTTCATTTTTTATTTCTTTTATGGTATATTAACTGATAATTATACATAGGTTTTGTTGTATGCTGTGGGAGTAACAAGCAGGAGAAAATTATGAGAGAAATATCTTTAACTTATAACCGTTCATTATGCCGGCAGATTGCCGGAACTTTTGCTTTTACAATATTGATGGTTTTAGCTGCCAGCGTGCGAATACCGCTCTTTTTTACTCCTGTACCTTTGACTTTGCAGACTTTAATAGTTTTTCTATCTATTGCCGCTTTGGGTAGAGGAGCGGTTTTTTCTCAAGCACTCTATTTGATTTTGGGTTTTTCGGGCCTGCCGGTATTTACCAATGGTGGCTCAGGGCTGATGTATTTGATGGGCCCTACCGGTGGATATCTTCTCGGGTTTGTGTTTGTGGCTTTGATAATGCCTTATTTTTTACCCAAAGAAAGGTCTTTTCTGAAGATGTTAGTTTTTTTCACCATGGCTTTTTTAGGTATTTATTTTTTAGGCGTAAACTGGTTAGTTTTTGTCTATAAGCTTTCATTGCCGGCTGCTTTAGCCGCCGGATTTTATCCTTTTATTCCCGTAGCGGCTATGAAAATTACAATTGCTTCAGCTATCTCTTTAAAATACTGATAGCCGCCGGCAGAATTTATTTTATATACCATTTTTGCTAACCTGCACATAATATGTTTAAAAAAATATTTATAACCGGCCTTACCGCGACCATACCTCTTGTCATAACTTTCTATGTAATAGCCGGCCTGTTTTATTTTGTCGATGGCTTTTTGGGCAAGCCGATTAATAATTTTCTTTCCCAATATATAGGGTGCCAGATTCCCGGTTTGGGCGTTGTGTTGGCGGTTTTAGTCATTTTTGCTTTGGGCTTGATAATACACCTTTCCCGCATGAGAGTTTTTCGCTGGCTTGAGAAAATATTCTTTCGCATACCTTTAGTTAATAAGATATATTTTCCTATTAAGCGGATAGTTGACTTCTTATTTTTTCCTCCCCGTAAAAACTTCAAGAGCGCTGTGCTGGTTGAGTATCCCCGTAAAGGCCTTTATTCCGTTGGCTTTATTACCAATGATAACACCCTGGAGTTTAAAGAGAAAAAGGGAAAAATTTTTTATAATATCTTCGTTCCTTCCTCACCTTCGCCCCTAACGGGTTTTACGATTATAGTAGAGGAGAGTGAGGTAATTTTTCTGGAAATCGGGGTAGAAGATGCCATACGCTTGATAGTTTCTGGTGGACTGCTTAACCCATGATTTCGGAGAAAGCTCTTTTTATATTTGATGTTGACGGAACGCTGGTTAATGCTTACCCGGCAATAGAAGCCAGTTTAAATTTTACCCGCTTGCAATTGGGATATTCCCGGGTGAGTTTAATGAAGGTGAAACGCAGCGTGGGCCGGGGAGATGAAAATTTCATCAAGGCTTTTTTTTCAGCCAAAGACAACCTGCAAGCGCTTAGAATTTATCGCCGGCACCATAAAAAAGTTTTACTTGATTTATGCAGTCTGCGGCCGGGAGCCAGAGAAGTCCTTGAAGCTTTAAAAAGAAAAGGCAAGATAATTTGCGTTGCTTCAAACAGGCCGTTGCGCTTTACTGAGATCTTGCTTAAAAAACTTAAAATTAAGAAGTATTTCAACGCTGTATATTGTGCCGATAAAATAAAAAGCCTTAAACCGGCACCTAAAATTTTGCTGGTGATTCTAAAGCATTTTAAAAAAACCCGCCGGCAAACTGTATATATAGGAGACATGGACATTGACCTTGAAACTGCCCGTAGGGCAAGAGTAGAGGCGGTCTTTATAAAGGGAGGCTCAAGCACTCTTGGCCAAGTTAGCGGATACAGAAACAAAAAAGTTATAAGCAAGCTTGAAGAAATCCTCAAACTGTACGCCTAAAGATTTTTGACTGCTTTAAAGCAGCCAGGGAGAAGTAATGAGCGCAAAATATTCCCTAAAAGATGATGGAAGTTTTGTTATAACAGATTATCAAAGGGCGCATCCTTTCTCAAATTTTCTGCCGGGAATCTCAGGCGTCTGGGGTATACCTCTTTGGGTGTTCTATGTAAACAGGGGCCAGGGAGTTATCAGCTTTGGTTTAAAAGATAAAGATCACTCGATAGCCGAATTTTTCCCTGCTAACAAGGCCTATCAGCTGGCTTCTTCTTTAGGATTTCGCACCTTCATAAAATCCGGTAAAGCTTATTATGAACCTTTTTCTATAGGCGGCCAAAGCCGCCGCCGGCAGGATATGATTATCACAAGTTACGGGTTCCTGATTAAAGAAGAACATCCACAAATAGGCCTGCGTGTTTCGGTGCGCTATTTTACCCTGCCAAACCTTCCTGTGGCGGCTTTGGCAAGAGTTGTTTCTTTTGAAAATATTTCCGGTAAAATTCTTAATTTAGAAATTCTTGACGGCTTATGTAAAATTATTCCTTTTGGCTCTATCAACCCCTTACTTAAAGATATGTCCAGGACTCTTGAAGCCTGGATGCATTCAAATATCAAATCGAATCTGGCTACATTCAAATTGATTGTCGAACCCGGTGATATTAGCCATACCCGTTATGTCGAGGGGGCAAACTTTAACTATGCCTTTTATGAAAAAAATAACCGCAAGGTTTTTCCTTCCTTGATTGTTGATCCGGCCGTTGTATTCGGCCAGGATACCGCCTATTCTAATCCTGAAGTTTTTATCAAGGGAAAACTTAAATCTATATCCGGACAGATGACTTGCGGCAAAACTCCTTCGGCTTTAAGTTATTTTAAGCTTACTTTGGCACCGCACAAGGCTCAGGATTTCTACAGCATATTTGGAGCCTCTTTTAAGGAGGCCGCTATAAGAAAACATATAATTTCTTTTGATGCCGAAAGCCTTAAGGCAAAAGAAATCGAAAATCGCGAAATTATAGATAAACTTAAAGACAATGCTTTTTGCGTTTCGGGTTTAAATAATTTTGACCATTACGTAAAAAATACTTACCTTGATAATGTTCTGCGTGGCGGCTATCCTTACAGGGCCGAATCCGGAAAAGTTTCTCTCAAAGATGCTAACGGCAAGAGTTCTTACTATGTATTTTCCCGTAAGCACGGGGACTTGGAACGGGATTATAACAATTTTAACCTGCGGCCGGGTTATTTTTCCGAAGGAGAAGGAAATTACAGGGACGTTAACCAAAACCGGCGCATGGACCTGTTTTTTGAACCGAGCTTAGGTTATCGTAATATTCTTTATTTTTTAAATTTCTTAAAAATTGACGGTTATAACCCCTTGGTGGTTACCGGAGAAAAACTTTATCTTAGTAAAGCACAGGCGGAAAATATTTTGAAGGAATTTGGGATAAAAAACTCTAAAGTGTTACATCTTATGGTTAAGGGGTTCTACCTGGGAGATTTTTTTAATCTTTTGGCAGAGGAAGGTATAATGCCGCCCTCCAAGGATGGCTTGTGTTCCTTGCTTCTTGCGAAGGCCCAGCGGCGGCCCCAGAGCTATCACGCAGAAGGCTACTGGATAGACCACTGGCGGTATAATCTTGATTTGATAGAGAATTTTTTATACATCTATCCTGACAAGCTCAAAGATGTTTTTCTTGATAACAATTTTATATTTTGGGATGACGAGCACAGGGTTAAACCCAGGGCTCTTCGCTATGTTTTAAGAGGCAAGTCAGTTTATCAAGGCGAAAGTATAGAGATAGTAAAGGAAAAAAAGTTTTCTATCAAGAAAAGAGACAAACTTATTAATTTTTTGCGTACCAGAGGAGGCCGCATATATAAAACTAATCTGGTAGTTAAGCTGCTTACGGTTATTCTTAACAAAGCAGCAACTCTTGATCCCCACGGTATAGGAATCGAAATGGAGGCTGACAAGCCCGGTTGGTGCGATTCTCTTAACGGCTTGCCGGCTTTGTTTGGCTCTTCTTTGTGTGAGACTTTTGAGCTTAAGCGTGCCTGTTTGCTTTTGCAAAGTGTTATCAAAGAATTAAAAAAGAAGAACGTAAAAAGCACATTGATTGCTCAGGAAATATTTTTATTCTTTAAGCAATTAGACAGCCTGCTTGAAGTTTATTTTTCTTCTTCGGCCGGTAAGCGTGATTATTTGTGGTGGGATAAATCTAATTTAGCTAAAGAGGAATTTCGAGCTCATACCAGTTTTTCTCTCAAAGGTATGGATAAGCGCCTTGACTTCGTAAAACTTAATAAATTTCTGGAAAAGCTCATCAAAAAAATAGACACAGGCATAAGAAAAGCAAAAGATAACAAAAGTGGTTTGCCTTTCGCATACTTTACTTATGAAGCCACTAAATACCAGCATAAGAATAAGCATATCGTTCCTTTAGAATTTAAACGAAAGCCTTTTGCCTTATCTTTGGAAGGTGTTGTCGCAGCCCTGCGGGTTGAGAAAAGTATTTCCATACATAAAAAAATAAAAAAGTCACCTCTTTTTGATTCCAAGCTTAAAATGTACCGGCTGAATGCTTCTCTGGCTAAAGAGTCACTTGAGATAGGCAGAAGCAGGGTTTTTGTTCCGGGCTGGCTTGAGAATGAATCAATATGGCTGCATATGGAGTATAAATATATTTTGGAGTTGCTCAAAAACGGCTTCTACAAAGATTTTTTCAAGGCATTAAATGAGTGTTGTGTGTGTTTCTTTAAGCCTGAAGAATACGGCCGAAGCACTCTTGAAAATTCATCGTTTATTGTAAGCAGTGCCTATCCTGATAGAAAAATATGGGGCAAGGGGTTTGTTGCCCGCTTAAGCGGGGCAACCGCGGAGTTCTTAAATATCTGGTCTATTATGTGCCTGGGCCGGGAGCCTTTCTTTATGGATAAAAATAATAATTTAAGGCTGCGTTTCGCTCCGGTATTAAAGAAGAATTTTTTTACATCTTTGCCCCGAAATGTAAAATTTAACGGTAAAAGCATAAAAATTGAAAAAAATACCTTTGCCTTTAAGCTCTTTTCAAAGACCCTGGTTTGTTACCATAATGACTTGCGTAAAGATACTTTTTGTGATTGCCGGGTTAAAAAAATAGAGGTGGTTTTGAAAAACAAAAAAGATGTATGTTTTTCAAGCATTTTAAGCCCTTCCTTAAGTTTTGCTGTGCGCCGGGGCGAAGCTGAAAAGATTGATATTTATTTGGGCTGAAACGGCTCTAAAGCCTTAATTATCAAAGCATTAGCTTAAAAATTAATTTTTTAGAAAACCCTTGACAATAAGGGGTTTATTTGATAAAAATCTTATAGGGTTATTTGGGGGCAAAACTAATAAAATTAAGAACAATTCTGAATCTATCCCCATATAACGAGTTCTTTGATTTAACAGGTAAATAACGGTTATACCATTCAAGGCGTATTCAAACCTGGCAAAAAAGGAGGTGGGGATAAAAGACGCAGCCAGAATATGTCAAAAAAATGGATGATATAACTATAGATTGTCAATAACAAGGGTTGAGAACCTTGTGGTATAGAGATTTTAATAAAGGAGGATTTGAATGAGTAGAAAATTGATAATGGCTATTGTAGCCCTTTCTTTTGTCTTTACAGGGGCTGCTTTCGCCGCGGTTGAAAACATCAAAGTAAGCGGAGACATTGGAGAGCAATATCTTGTCAGAGATTTCACTATGGGTGCTTCCACTGATGGTGATGACTCTGATCACCAAGGCATTTTCTCCCAAATCCGCTTAAGATTTGATGCTGACTTAACCGAAGGCGTTAGCGCTACTGTCCGGTTATTGAATGAAAGACTTTGGGGTGTAGAAGATGGTTTCAATGATACAGAATCTTTCAATTTGGATTTAGGCTACATTGAGTTAAAGGAATTTCTTTATCAGCCTCTGACTATGATCATTGGTCGTCAGAACCTTCGCTACGGTAATGCTCTTATCATCGGCGACCCTGACACAAACCAGACTGCAGCCGGCGAAACTCCATCGCTTGTTGGTGATTTGTCATGGAAGAAGTCATTTGATGCTGCCAGGGCAGTTCTTGATTTCTCTCCTTACACAATTGATGTGATTTATGCTCGTTTAGATGAAAATCTTACCGGTTATCGCGATGAGCAGAATATCTACGGTGTGTATGGAACTTATGACTGGAGTTCTTACAATGGTGTTACCGAAGCCTATTTTATCGGCGCGGATAACTCTGATGGCGGAACTTGGACTGAAAAGAAAGAAAGAACCTATACTGTAGGTGCCCGGGCTCAGATGGATCCTAACGATCACATCACTCTTGGCCTTGAAGGTGCTTGGCAGTTTGGTAACGACGCCGTTGCTTCTGATGACAACCGCAGCCGCCGTGCTTATGCTACACAGTTACTTACAGAATACAGATTTCTTAACAAATACAACGCTAAGGTTGGCATAGATTTTACTTATCTTAGTGGTGATAAAGGGAAAACAACCGGAAGAACCGAATCTTGGGATCCTTTATACGAAGACCAGACACCGGGAGAATTGGTAAATATATTATTTGCTAATACAAACCTTTTATTGCCTGGTTTCAAAGTTTCTATGATGCCCAGAGAAGACCTTACTTTGAATTTACGCTACGTTCATGCAAGATATGCTAGAAAAGTTGCTTCTGATACCTATGAGCCAACTAAAGGCCCATCTTATGGTGAATCTTATAGTGTAGACAGGAACAAAAAGTATCTTGGTGATGAAGTTGATTTTGGTGCTACTTATGATTACACTGAAGATGTTCAGTTTAACTTAAGCGGCGCTTTGTTTATGCCGGGAGCTTATTTTAAATCAACCCATGACAATACCTCTTATTCAGTAAGAGGCGGCGTAACAGTTAACTTCTAAGTAATTACTTAAGATTATAAAAACCCCGTGCTTCTAAAGAGCACGGGGTTTTTTATTGCATCTTGCCTGCTTGCCACAAGTATAAGCGGGATTATTTTTTTCTTGCCTACCATTAAAATATTCAGTATAATAAAACTAATAATATTTAAATAACCTTTCCTCATCTGTAGAATTTGCTTTTGATCTGTGTATATCCGTTTTTTAATCCGTGAGAATCCGTGTAGCCATTTGTAATCGGTGTAATCAATCTTTAAAGGAGGGATTTGGATGAGTAGAAAACTGGTATTTTTTCTGGTTGTTTTTTTCTTTTGTTTTTCCGCGGCCGCTTTTGCGGCGGTTGAAAACATCAAGGTAAGCGGAGATATTGGCGAGCAATACTTTGCCCGCGGCCTTACTCTTGGCCAGAGCTATAACGGAAGTAATTCTCATCAGGGTGTATTCTCTCAAATCCGCTTAAGATTTGATGCTGACTTAACCGAAGGAGTAAGCGCGACTGTCAGGTTGCTTAATGAAAGGCTTTGGAATGCCGAAGATTCAAATGATGATAAAGAATCTTTAAATTTAGATTTAGGTTATATTGAATTAAAAGAGTTTTTCTATCAACCCTTAACTTTAATTGTCGGCCGCCAGAATTTGCGTTACGGAAACGCTATGATTGTAGGTGACCCTGACACAAACCAGACCGCCGCCGGCGAAACCCCTTCGATTGTAAGTGATTTATCCTGGAAAAAGTCATTTGACTCTATCAGGGCAATCCTTGATTTTTCTCCCTACACAATTGATGTGATTTACGCCCGTTTAAAAGAAAACGAAACCGGATATCGTGATGAGCAGAATTTATACGGCGTTAACGTAGCCTATGACTGGGCTATGGGTAATGGCGCGGTAACCGAAGGCTATTTCTTCGGCACTGATAATTCTGATTCTACCGGCACCTGGACCGATAAAAAAGACAGAGTTTATGCCTTGGGTGCCAGAACCCTGTTTCATTTGAGTGAAAATTTTACCCTTGGCACAGAAGGCGCTTATCAGTTTGGCAGAAGAGCTGTTAGTGCTACCAGCCATCAGTCACGCCGGGCTTATGCCGGACAATTTATCAGTGAATATCGGTTCAACAATAAATATGATGCCAAGATTGGCATTGATTATTCTTTCTTCTCCGGAGATAAGCCCAACAGCGACCGCTATGAAGCCTGGGACCCGATGTATGAAGACCAGACTCCAGCTGAGCTGATGAATGTTTTGCTTACCCAGAGTAACCGTCAATTGATAGGCTTTACCGCTTCAATGGTTCCGGTTGAAGATGTAATTTTGAAAGTAAGGTATGCCCGCGGCTGGTGCGTAAAGGGATTTACTTCTTCTATTATACAAGTCGCCGCAGGGCCTGCCGCCGGAAACGTCTATTATGTAAACGTAGGAAAGAAGTTTCTGGGTGATGAAATCGATATCAGCGCCAATTATGATTACACCGAAGATATTAAATTCAGCCTTTCCGGAGCCTGCCTGCTTCCGGGGAAGGTCTTTACCGGTGAAAACAACCATCCTGCCTATTCAGTGAGAGGCGGAGTAGTGGTTAATTTCTAAAAGAATTTTGTAAAAATTTGCTTAGTTGCAACCCCGTACTTTTTAAGAAGTACGGGGTTTTATTTAATATCTCCATAAAAATTCCTTTCTTTGATAGTTAAGGCGTACTATGTTACACTTATAGGTGCAATGAGAGCGTAGTTATGATATCCTTAAAGTCAACTGTAACCGTAGCGTAGGATTATCGGAATTAAGAATTCCAAAAAAAGTTGACTATGCTTATCTGTGTATTGTAATAAACAGTTGTATAATAAATTATACAGGAGAAAATGCAGGAAAGGTTTTACTGTAGTACTGATGCCAATAGAGCTGTTCCCTGCTGAACTGTAGGCGATGACCAAACCACGACTGTAACAGCCAATTATATGATTATCTGTGTTAAATAGCGGGGGATTAACTTAAGAGTTAATAATGTATTCATTTTTTATCGAAAGTAGCTACGTCTACACACAAAGTCTTTTAACGCTCCAAGCATTTTTAGGCAGATTGCTAATGCTGAATATTTAATTTGTAATATTAGATATTAGGGGTAAAAATGTTACTGATTTATTGAGTTAGTATAATTTAGGGCTTAAGCATAATTTTATCTCCGCGTCAATTTTCTATTGGTGCGGAGGTTTTTATTTGGGGTGATTTTGGCCTTGCAAATTGTTATGGCATATGGTACAATTTTCTTGTAAAAGATAGTAGGACATATGTCCTATATAGAATATAAGGGGTTTAGCCAGATTATGAAAAGATATCAACTAAGCGATAAGGAAAAGCTGGAAAAAGTATTGCTGGAAACGGGTATTTCCCGCTCTGAGCTTGCTCGGCGCTTGGAGGTGGATTATAAGACTGTTTATCGCTGGCTGGATAAAGAGGTTAAGCCTCACCCAGCCCAGGCTCAGGATATTGACCAGCTTTTTAAAGAATATGTTGACTTGAGGGAGATAGTGCTGCAATTGCAAAATAAACTAAAAAGCCCCATGCATATCTTAAAAGGCAATCAGGTTATCCGGGAAAAATTTCTTTTAGAGATGACTTATCACTCTAACGCCATTGAGGGAAGCCGGATGACCGTAAAAGAGACCCAGAGGGCTTTTGACGGCAAACAGGTACGGGGCAAGGAGATGTTTGAAGTATTAGAGGTAATAAACCATAAAAATGCACTACAGTTTTTATTAGAAAATATCCGGTCAGGCTTTAAAATTGATAGCAATTATATCTTTCAATTGCACAGAACAGTAATGTATAATTTTAATAATAAATTGCCCGGAAAATACAGAACCGGCCATGTCAACTTGCTGAATACTGAAAAAGCGCTTCCATCCGCCCAGGAAGTTCCTTTGAGGATGGGTAAGTTAATCAAGAATATCAACAATTACGGTAAGGATGCGATAAGTAAGATTGCCCGCGACCATTATGAATTTGAAGCCATTCATCCTTTTTTTGACGGAAACGGCAGAGTAGGCAGGCTGATAATGATAACCCAGCTTTTAATTAAAGGGTTTGCGCCGGCAATTGTCCAGGTTGAGGATAGGTATAAATATTATATGGCTTTGAGCAAGGCTGATTTTGGTAATTTTGAAAATATGGTGCAAGTGGTTTGTGATAGTATTGTGAAAGGCTATAGGTTGTTAACGGGCAGCATTAAATAGGGACAGCGACCATTTTCTTAGAAATTCTAAGGTCTCTATTAAATCTCTGCGCAATTATTGTTTTTTCTGCGTAACGAATCTTTATTTTGTTTTGTGTTTCTGTTAAGTAAACGGCTTAAGGAATGAGGCTTTAACGAAACAGATTGACATATACGAAAAAGCTAATATAATGGATTTGTGTCCAAAATTTTAGAAAGTTGAGGAACCTATGCTAAAAGAGGTATTTTATAGTACGAGTGCCCAAAAAGTCTTATGTTTCCTTTTGGCTAATCCTGAAAAGAGATTTTACGATAGGGAAGTCTCAAGGCTTACGAAAATAGGTCGAGCAGCCGGTAATTATTCGTTGCGTACTTTGATAGCGACAGGCATTGTTAAAAGGGAAAAAAGAGGCAGGATGTATTTTTACCATGTGAGCCTCGATGATCCAATTATAAGGCAGTTAAAAATAACTCAGAATCTCATCAACATTAAGCCATTAGCTGACAAATTAAGAGATATTTCTCTGAAGATAGTTCTTTATGGAAGCTCCGCAGGCGGGACTAATCACGCAGAAAGCGATATAGATCTGTTTGTCCTTACCCGGGATGTTAAGAAGGTCAAGGATATCGTTTATAAGAGCTCTCTTAAGCAAAAGCTTCAGCACGTAGTTACAACTCCACAGGACTTGATTAAACTAAAGAAAGATAATCCCGTATTCTATAAGGAAGTTTCCAGCGGGATAGTTCTCCACGAGGAGAAAAGATGAGCATTGAGTTCCAAAAGGCCATAGAGAAGAAACGGATATTACACTTTGCGCCAGGGAAAAATCAGGTTAAGAAAGAGCTTCTGGAGGCAGAAAACGACTTATCCGAGGCGTTTAATAGGTTTGAGAGTGAAAAATACAAATACGCTACTATTACCGGCTACTATTCGATGTTTCATTCTGCCAGGGCCCTTATTTACTCAAAGGGATATCGTGAGAAAAGTCATTATTATCTGCTGGTTGCTTTAAACAGCCTTTTTGTAAACGCGGGGATCTTGTCTGAGGAGATAACCTCAGAATTTCATGATGCTATGGTTTTACGCGAGGATGCCGATTATCACGGCAATTTTACTAAAGAAGGCGCGGAAGCAGTGCTCAAAACAGCAAAGGAATTTTTGGCTACTGCTAAGACTGTCTTAAAAACCAAATAAGATGAAAAGGGGGCAGATGTTAATGCTCAACAATTGGGTAATTCTTTTGATATGGTATAATGCCATAAATTAAAGGAGAACCTAATGCAACACTCACAACAAATTATTGAAAAGAGTCTTCAGCTTGTTTGTGCGGTGTGCAAATTGTTTTAAACAGATAAGGAGGGTTATATGGAAGAAAAAAAATTCACTGAGGTAGAAATTAAGGAAGGTGCGCCTTTTGCGGCATTGTCTTATGTGTTTTTTTTGTGGATACTGACTTTTATTTTCAAAAAAGACAATGCCTTTGCTTTATATCATGCCCGCCAGGGGATAGTGATATTTATAGGAGATGTAATCTGTTTGACATTTATGTTTATACCGATTATAGGCGTTTTGTTTGGGCTGCTGGCATTAATTTTAGCGGTAGTCCGTGTGTATGGAATTCTACTCTCACTTACCGGCAAGAGCGACAAAATTTATGTAATTAGTGATTTGGCAGAAAAATTAGTTGTATGAGGCTGAGAAACCAAAAAACGAAAAAACAGAAAAACAAGAAAACGAAAAGCATAAAGCATGAGTGATATATTTCGCTTTCAGAAGTTTCCAGTATATAATGAAGCGAAATTATTTCGTCGGAAGTTAAAAGATTTAAGCAGTAGCAAATTTCCCAAGCAAGAACAGTATTGTTTGCTTTCTCAATTATGGAGAGCCTTAGATTCCATTTTACTTAATATTGCTGAGGGTTCGGATAGATACTCTGATATAGATTTTAGCAGGTTTTTAAATAATGCGCTAACTTCTCTGAATGAAGCAGTCGCGTGCTTAGATTGTGCTTTGAGTGACTCTTATATTAATCCGGAGGAATACAGAAATTATCTTTTGGAGGCAGAGAGCCTATCTAAACAATTAAAAGCTTTTTCTTCAAAGGTAAGAAAATCGGATAGTAAGCAAAAATAGATTTTATTTATGTTTTTCCTGTTTTTAAAGCTTTTAGTTTCTTAGTTTTTATGTTTTTGGGTTTTTCAGTTTTTATGTCGTTATATCAAAAAAGTACAATTCAACGAAGGAGAAGAGGTTAATTATGGCAAATAAGAAAAGAAAAATAATTTATCCTGTCTCCGGGCCCAGCCAGCTGACTACAACTTTTGATGAGCATTTTGCCAGTTCAGACACCTGGAGAGTCTTCAGAATTATGAGCGAGTTTGTTGACGGGTTTGAAAGCCTTTCCCGGGTAAAACACGGAGTCTGTTTCTTCGGTTCACGCTGCACCCCAAAGAAACACCCCTATTACAAATGCGCGTATGAAGCCGCGCGCCTATTAGCCAAAAAAGGTTATAGCATTATTACCGGTGCCGGCGGAGGCATAATGGAGGCTTCCAACAAAGGGGCTGATGAAGCCGGGGGGGTATCAGTGGGGCTAAATATACTTATACCTCAAAAGCAAAACGCCAACCCCTATGTTAATTATCTTATGGAATTCAGGTATTTTTTTGTCCGCAAAGTTATGTTTACCAAGAATTCCCATGCTTCAATCGTCTTTCCCGGCGGTTTTGGCACGCTTGATGAGCTTTTTGAGACATTAGCGTTGGTCCAAACGCACAGAGTGCCCCGGATTCCTGTGATCTTGGTCCATAAAGAATACTGGCAGGGGCTCGTTAATTGGCTCAAAACAAAGCTAATACAGGAAGGGACTATAGAGAAAAAAGATTTAGATTTGTTTGTGGTAGTTGACACTCCTCAGGAAATTTTATCGGCAGTAGAAAAGTTTTACGGCAAACCTAAAACTAAAAAAAAGGCAGAATAATGACTGGTCTGATCAGAGTCTGGAAAGAGCTGGATTTACAGGATATCGAAAAAAATCTAATTGTCGTAGGCGAGCTTTCCAGCGAATGTTTTGCATGCCACAAGATTGGTATTGATTTGCATTCTATACAATGTCCCGGCTGCGGTATATATTTCAAATATGTAGGTTTCAGGCGGAGAGTTCAGGCGGGATACTTGAAAAAGCTTAAAGACCAGCATCCTCAACTTTTATTCATAGATTTTGAAGATTTCAAAAAATCTCTGGGTAAGCGCGATGCCCGGAAATTACTGGATATCTAGTGGAGATATTCTTGCAACTCCTTCTTTTCTAACCTCTTGATATTGAATAATTTACCTAAAATTATCTGCAAAGCTCTACGTTTTATTTTTGATATATACCATCCGAATTCTTAGGATTTTCCCCCTCATGGTAAAAAGACAAAAAGATTTTTATATTCCCAAAGCTCTATTTTTGCGCTAAAATATTACATAATTTAGCGTAAGCTGGGGAGCGTACATTCAAAAGAGCCGTTTCGGATGTCTGCTTCCAGATAAATAAAAAGGTTTCATAATGGCAAGTCAATGTGATTATTTAAGTTATGAAGAAATTTAAAGATAAGGTAATAGTCGTTACCGGAGGCTCACGGGGTATTGGCAAAGCCTGCTGTGAGGCTTTTGCCAGAGAAGGTGCCAATATAGTTTTTACTTACAACTCAAGTCAAGAGGCTGCCAAGAGCCTGAAACAGGAAATAGAAACTTCAGGTTCGCAAGTTTTAGCCTTACAGTTAGATGTGAAAAAATATGACGCCTGCCGCAAATTTGTTGAAAAAGTTTTAGACAAATTCCAGAAAATAGACGTGCTCATCAACAATGCCGGGATCATCAACGATAAAGCCCTTATGATGATGAGCGAAAGCGACTGGCTGGATGTTATCAATACCAACCTTAACGGCACCTTTAACGTAACCAAGAACTCTATAATCTCCTTTATGAAGCAGAGAAAAGGTAATATTATCAATATTTCTTCCTTGAGCGGGATTCTGGGCCTGCCGCGCCAGGCTAATTATGCTGCCTCAAAAGGCGGGATGATTTCTTTTACGCGCTCCCTGGCTAGGGAAGTAGCCCCGTTAAATATAAGGGTCAATGCCATAGCCCCCGGTTTCATACAAACCGATATGATAAAGGGCTTGAGGGAAGATTACGTTAAAGATGTTCTGCCGCAGATCCCCTTAGGGCGCTTCGGTGAGGCAAAAGAAGTGGCTCAAGTTGCTTTATTTTTAGCGGGAGATGAGTCGGACTATATAACCGGACAAGTCTTAAGGGTTGACGGGGGGTTGGGAATGTGAGGCCGCAGATGATCACTGAAGGAAAAGCGCAGATGATCACTAATAAGAAAGATTATATTTACAAAGACTTAACTTATAGAGTAATCGGGTGTTTGTATGTTGTGCATAAAGAATTAGGCAACGTCCATAAAGAAATTATTTATCATAAAGCTTTGGCGATAGAATTAAAGAGCAAAAATATAGCATTTGTTGACGAAAAATCCATTGATGTAAAATATAAAGGTAAAAAAATAGGAGCATACAGGCCTGATTTTATAATAGAGGATAAAGTTATTCTAGAAATCAAGGTTTCACCGGCTATAACCAGAGCTATGCAGGATCAAGTTTATTTTTATGTAAAGGGAACTAAATACAAGTTGGTTTTATTGGCTAATTTTGGAACAAGCAAAGTTGGTATCAAAAGATTAATTTATTCATAATCTGCGATTATCTGTAGTATTCAATTTGTGATCATCTGTGTAAAAAAGATATGAAAAAGAAAGCTGTAATAACCGGCATTGGGGTGATTTCGCCTTTAGGTAAGAGCAAGGAAGAGTTTTGGGAAAATCTGTTTAAAGGTGAATCTGTATTCCATGAGATTGCCTTGTTTGATACTGAAGGCCTTAAGGTTAAAAAAGCCGGTGAGATTTGCAATTTTGAGCCGAAAGCCATATTGGGAGATAAAGGCCTAATGGATGTTGACCGGGCCAGCCTTATTTTAATGTCGGCGGCAAAACTTGCCCTTGATGATGCGGGTTTTAAAATTACCCAGGAAAATACTCATTCTACAGGGGTATCAATTGGAACAACTTTTGGAAGCCTTTATAGTATTTCTAAGTTTGACCAAGAGTCGTTAACCGAAGGCCCTCGATATGTGAACCCTTCTATATTTCCCAGCACAGTCGGTAATTCTCCGGCCAGTCGCCTGGGTATTCGTTACAATATTAAAGGGTTTAATACAACCATATCAACCGGAATGTGCGCCGGGCTTGATGCCCTGGATTATTCCCGGGATTTTATTAATTTAGACAGAGCCGATACTGTTGTATCCGGAGGCTTGGGAGATTTAAACATTCAGACCTTTTTAGGTTTTTATAAACTGGGGTATCTTGCCGGCTTAAAGTATGGCTCAACGGAAGAGATGTGTCCTTTTGATAAGCGAAGAAACGGGATTATCCTTTCCGAAGGAGCGGTTATTTTTATTATTCAAAACAAAGATGCAGCCAATAGCCAGAAAAAAAGAATTTATGGAGAAATCTTAGGAACGGGCTCCTGTTTTGAACCGGGTAAGTTTTATAAGTATAGCCGTAAGGGTGAGGGGATGAAAAGGGCTATGGAGCTTGCCTTGGAAGACTCAGGTATTAAGGCCTGTGATATAGACTGCATTTTCGCTAATGCCAATTCCACTAAAGACGCTGATTTAATCGAATCAAAAGCCATAAAAGAGGTTTTCGGGGAAAACGTTCCTGTCACGGCAGTAAAATCACTCGTAGGAGAAACCTTTAGCGCTTCAGGTACGATGTCAGTTTTGGCAGCACTGGGAGCTTTTGAAAAGCAAAGCATTCCCGCAATAGCAAATTACCGCGAGAAAGATGAAGATTGCGATTTAGATTATGTAGTCGGAGAATCTCGCAAGAAAAGCATATCAAAAGTAATGATAAATTCATTCGATCCTAACGGCGCTAGTAGTTGTATGATTGTAGGTAAACCTGTATGACACGGATGAACACGGATTTTTAAGAAACACGGATATACACGGATAGATATTGTGGGAAAACTTGAGCAAGAAGATTTGACCTATAGAATAAGAGGCGCGATTTTCGAAGTGTATAATATATTAGGTCCGGGGTTTAAAGAGATAATCTACCATAACTCTTTACGAGAAGAATTTGATAAGCGAAAGATTAAATATGCAGAGAAAAAAAGAGTTAAGATTGACTACAAAGGTAAACAAGTAGGTTTGTATGAACCGGACTTTGTAGTTGAAGGCAAGGTGATTATAGAGACAAAAGCGGTGGAAGTTATGCCTAAGGCGTTTGAAAAACAGTTGTATAATTATCTGAAAGCTACAGAGTATAAAATCGGAATTCTGGTTAATTTCGGTAGTGAAAAACTGGATATGAGGCGCCGTATCTACGGATAAAATTATCCGTGACAGAGATGCAGACACACAAGGATTTAAAATGGATGGATATAGATGAATATATTCTGTGTTAATCTGTATATTCAATCCGTGGGAATCCGTGTATGCAATCTGTGTGTATCCGTGTAATAAAATGAAACAACTAAACATAGAAGAAATCCAGAAAATACTACCCCAGAGGTATCCGTTTTTGCTTATTGATAAAATAATAGAAATTGAGCCAGGCCAAAGAGTGGTAGCGATTAAGAATGTAAGCAATACCGAGGGGTTTTTTTCGGGGCATTTTCCCGGTAAACCCGTTATGCCAGGAGCTTTGATAATTGAGGCAATGGCGCAAGCCTCGATAGTTCTTTACTGGAGTAAATATAAAGATGAATTAGTTAAAACACCTAATTATTATCTTGTTTCGGTCAAGGTAGATTTAGAAAACCCGGTTTACCCAGGTGATAGTTTAATGATTGAGTCTAAAGCGCTAAAAATTATTCCCAAGGCCGGTTTTGTTGAAGTGAACGCATCTATAGACAAAACTATTATTGCCAAAGGCCAGGCTACATTTGCGATAGAAAGATGAAAAAAAGAATAGTAATAACAGGCTTAGGTTTGGTAACTTCCATAGGAATTGGTAAAGACGATTTTTGGAAAGCGCTCATTTCCGGAAAGTCCGGGATATCAGAGATAGACTCTTTTGATACTTCAGAACACACTACTCATTTTGGCGGCCAAGTTAAGAATTTTAAAGCTGAAATGTTTTTAGATAGAAGGAAAATAAAAGCAATGGCTAGAGCGTCACACTTAGCCATTGCTGCGACAAAATTAGCAATTGAAGATGCCAATATAGGCCTTAAAAAGCGAAACACTAATAAAGTTGCAGTTATGTTTGGGACTACTGGTGGAGAAATCCAGGAAATGGAAAAAATGGATATCATCTGGTTAAAACAAGGCAAAGAAGCTGTGGGCTTAAAATCAATAGTTCAATATCCGGTAAATAACATTTCAGCTAATGTAGCTAAGGAATTAAAACTTAAAGGCTTTAATAGAATGTTTACCACTGCTTGTGCCGCCGGAAATTATGCCCTTGGCTATGGGCTTGACCTTATGAGGTTAGGAAAAACCGACATAGCTGTTGTTGGCGGTTCAGATGCTTTTTCTTATCTTTCCTTTACCGGCTTTAATCAGGTTCGGGCGGTTGCGCCTTTAAAGTGCCAGCCTTTTGATAAAAACAGAAAAGGTATGATTCCCGGGGAAGGCTCAGGCGTTTTAATTTTAGAAACCTTAGAGTCAGCCATGGAGCGAAAAGCCAATATATATGCTGAAGTCTTAGGTTATGGGCTAAGCTGTGATGCTTACCATATGACACAACCCAATGTTGAAGGGGTAAGCAAATGTATGCAAAAAGCTTTAGATGATTCAGGCATAAAGCCTGAGGAAGTAGATTATATTTGTGCGCATGGAACAGGAACCCGCCATAATGACAAAGTTGAGTGTGCAGCGATAAAAAACGTCTTTGGAGATAGAAAAATAGCAGTCAGCTCTATTAAGTCAATGCTTGGCCATTGCATGGGTGCGGCTTCGGCAATCGAGATGGCAGCTTGTTGTTTGGCAATAAAGGAAGGGATTCTGCCTCCTACGATAAGTTTTGAAACACCTGATTTAGAATGTAATATTGATTGTGTTCCTAATAAAGCAAGAAAACAGAAAGTAAAAGTTGTTCTAAACAATGGTTTTGCTTTTGGTGGAAATAACTGTTGTGTAGCAATTAGAAAATTCAATTAAAGGAGGAGACTATGTCAGAAAATGCGTTTGAAGGATTAGGAAAAGAAATTCAGCAGTTAATTGCCGAAGTTACTGGAAAAAGTATGGAGGATTTAAGACCCGAAGCTAATTTTTGGGAAGATTTGGGTATTGATTCAATTAAGGCCATTGAGATAACAGTAGCCATAGAGAGAAAATACAAGATAAGGATAGGCGATGAGCAAATACCACAAATAATGACCGTTGGCAAAGCTGTTGAGGTGGTTCGACAAGCTCTGGAGAAAAAGAAAAATGCATAAAAAAAGAATAGTTGTTACTGGAATTGGACCCATGGCTTCAGTAGGTGTGGGGAAGGATTTATTTTGGAAGGGAATTTTAGATAAGAATATTAATATTAGTTTAGAAAAAACCTGTATAGACTCAGAACTTTGGGATGAGTTTTATCTTCATAAAATAAATAATTTTTCCATAAACGACTTCGGCATCGATAAAGAGAGATTAAATGACATAAAAGAATGGAAAGATGGAGGAAGTGTTTTAGAATTAGATTATCTTATTGCCCTGGTCAAACTAGCATTAGACGACAGCAAACTCAATTATAATGCTAGCAATAATGACATTGGTTTAGTCCTAGCTCATGAGAATTTAGGCATAATGCAGTTTGCTTATCAAATAAGTGATTTAGCATACGAAGGCCTGATTGATAAAAAAAGATCTGATCTATCTAAGAGAGATTTTTTTGATGAGTTTTACCGTAAATTTTTAAAGATTGGGTACGATATTCAAACTTTTCCTGATTTATTTCATATCGCAAGGGTTTTTAATATTCGTAATTATTCTTTATTCATAAATAATGCCTGTGCTTCAGGGCTTTATGCGTTAGAGGCAGCGAGCAATGTAATAAATAGTGGCCAGGCTAAAGCTATGGTTATCGCTGTCTCAGACTGTCCAGAAATATATAAATATATTTGGTTTAAAAGTTTGGGGATATATTCTGTTGATGGAATATGCCGGCCATTTTGTAAGAATAGCAACGGCCTTGTTTTTGGCGACGGGGGTGTGGGCATGGTGGTTGAAGATTTAGAGCATGCCAGAGAAAGAGGTGCGGAGATTTATGCCGAATACTTAGGGGGAGGTTTTGATTTGGAAGGTTGGAAAATTACCGTTCCTCAGCTAGGCAGTGATTCTTATCAAAAAGCAATGCAGAAAGCATTCGCGCAAAGTAATGTTAATAAGGATGAAATTGATTTGCTTTGTCCGCATGGGGTAGGCTCACAAGTCATAGATTATTATGAAGCTAAGGCTATAACAGATATATTTGGTAAAAATCCGCAAAAACCCTTAATGACTACATTTAAGCCTTATGTTGGGCATAATTTAGGAGGTAGCGCGCTTTTAGAAACTGCGATACTTTTACTTTCCTTAAAAAATAATGTTATTCCGCCTACTTTAAATTATGATGAGCCTGACCCTAAATTTAATATTTCTTTGGTTAAAGAAAAAAAAGAAGTAGAGCTAAAAACTGTTATGAAAGCGTGCTGTGCTTTTGCAGGGTTTAACGCGGCGGCGATATTTAGAAAAATTGACTGACTATGAAAAAAACCGACTATGATGTAATTATTATTGGCGCGGGAATTGGTGGTTTGGTTTCTGGCAATATTTTAGCTAAAAATGGATTAAGGGTTTTATTATTGGAGAAAAATAACGTACCGGGCGGTTCAGTTTCTACATTTTATAAAGATGGTTACCCCATTGACATAACTCATTCTTTTTGTGGAATGAAGCAAGGTTCGTTTATCAGGAAGATTTTTGATTATCTAGATATTTATAGAAAGTTAGAACTTATTGAGTTAAAAAAAGCTTTTATATATATATCTGAGCATCGAAATGAACCAATCTTTTGTTATACAGATACAGAACGATACAAAAAAGAACTTAAATCCCATTTTCCATATGAAAGGAAAAGTATAGATGGATTTTTTAGAGAAATTGAATTAATCTGGAATGAAGAGATTCTAAAAAGTTATTACAACCCTTCCTTTTATCAGTTATTAAGTTACCCTTTTCTATTTCCTCGTCTTTGTAAATACAGAAATTATACTTTCGAAAGGTTTCTTAGTATTTTTACTGGTTCTAAAGAATTGAAAGAAGTGCTGTCTGTGGGCTGGCCTTATTTAGGTTTAGACAGATTTTCGGTTTCTGCTTTATACATGGTGTGTTTAATAATGGCCTATTGGAAAGAAGGCAGTTTTTACGTTAAGGGAGGGGTTGGAAAAATTGCTGAAGCATTAGCTTGTAATTTTAAAAATATGGGAGGCTATCTTCTTTACAATGTAGATATTGAATCTATAATAGTGAATGACAAAAGAACAGCGTTGGGCGTAAGGGATAAAAATAATGAAGTTTATCGTGGAGAAAAGATAGTCTCAAATGTTGATACTAAAAAAACATTTTTTGAATTAGTAGGACGTACATTTCTATCAAAAAAAACTTTGAGAAAGATTCAAAAGTCGATAGCATCTTGTTCTCTTATTCAAGTTCATATAGCGGCGGAGGCTCAAATTAAGGAAGATTACCTATCCGCAGGCTCAATAGTATTACCGTTTCGTATCGATTTAGAAGAAACCATAAAGGCTTTATTAGGTGTTGACACAAGCCCCTTTGGTAATTCTTCAATGATGGTAAGCATTAATTCTCTGGATTGTTTTTCGAATGATAGTAAAGAAAATGAATATATGTTCAATGTGGCATGGTTCCCCGCACATTATAGTTTATGGAAAAAACTTATGGTTTTTTACGGGAGGAGGAAATATGAGATTTTGAAAGAAGAAATTGCTCAAAAAGTCATCAAGATATTACAGAAATCAAAAATCATTGGTAGATTTAAATTCAGCAATGTATTGACGCCTCTTTCTGTAGAGAATTGGCTTAATGCATCTGAGGGAGCAATCTATGATTTTGCCGCTATTCCTCAACAAATGCTTCTTTCACGTTTCAAACATACAACATGTATAGATAAACTGTATCTTGTAGGTGCAAAAACATTTCCTGGCGCCGGTATCGCCGGCGCTTTTTGTTCTGCCGTCTGTCTTTCAGATATTCTTTTAAAAGGAGGCCTTTCCAAGGGCAAATTTACGTTATAATAACAATATTATGAAAAAAAAGCGTGATTACGATGTTGCGATTATTGGTTCTGGTATAGGGGGCTTAGTTTGCGGTTGCTATTTGGCAAAAGCGGGCTTGAAGACAGCAATAATTGAAAAACATCATTCTCCGGGAGGGTATTGCACTTCTTTTAAACGAAGAGGGTATAGATTTGATACATCTGTGCACTATATAGGGGGGATAAAAAAAGGAGCGCTAAGTGAAATATTGATGAATTTAGAGATGGAAACCTCATTAAAGTTTCATCAAGATGATCCCTCAGACGGCATTTTTTTACCGGATACGTCAACTTATATTAGAGCCAATTCTCAGGATACAATTAAAGAATTTAAGAAGAGTTTTCCTTCGGAGAGCAAAGACATTGAAAGGTTTTTTAGATTCATCATGCAAAATGATATCGCATCTATTTATAGAAAAACGATAGAAATTACTTTAGAAGAATTACTAAATGATTTTTTTAGTGATACGAATCTTCGAGCAACCATAGGAATTCCTTTTTTAGGAAATATGGGTTTGCCGCCCGGTAAAATTTCTGCTTTTGCTGCCATTGTTTTCTTTCGGGAATTTCTATTAGACCCAGGATATTATCCTGTTGGAGGGATGCAAGCTTTTGCTGACTGTTTAGCTAACAGATTTAAAGGCTATGGTGGCGATTTAGTTTTGTCGAAAGAAATTTCCAAAATAATATTAAATAACAATGTTGCCGAAGGGGTAGTGACTTCATCTGGAAAAGAAATCAAGTCCAAATTCGTAGTTTCTAATATCGATGCTACGCGAACTTTCAAACATCTTATTAAGTCTAAAACCAAAGAGGCGCTAGTCGTAGACAAGATGGTGCCATCTAATTCTATTTTTGCTGTTTATGTAGGCCTCAAAAGAACTTTTAAAGATAGCTTTAAAAATCTTTATGATACTTGGCTATTCAAAAATTATGATTTAAATGATAGCTATAAATATTTGACAAAGAACATAGCTGAAGGCCAAATTTCTGGAGTCATGGTATCATTTCCTTCCTTCAAAGACCTTTCTTTTACAAAGACATCTAAGTTTACTGCCGAAATTTTTACAATGGCCCCATATGTGAGTGAAAATTTTTGGGCTATCAATCAAGAATTAGTAACTGAGGCGGTTTTAAACTTTGTAGACGAAAATATTCCAGGTTTCAAAAAATACGTAGATTTTAAGTTAGTCGCGACTCCTCACACGTATTATAGGTATACTATGAATAGGGAAGGAGCTGCTTTTGGTTGGGCGTCAATCATAAACCAGATAAAATCTTCTTTGTTGCCCCAAGTTTCGTCAGTCAAGAATTTATTTGTAGTTGGGCATTGGTGCACTATGGGAACGGGGCAAGGTGGTGTGTCAACCGTGGCTTTAGCTGGGAAAAAGGTTTACGAAAGGATAACTAACTTGTTACTATGAACTTTTTTACGTTTTCTTCTATATTTTCAACCTTTTCAACTTTCGCTATAGCTTTATTACTTTTCGTTAAAGTAAAAAATAAAAGTCCAAGCTATAATTTTGCCTACACTTCTTTAGCTTCAGGAATTTGGACCTTGGGAGCGTGGGGATTTTCGACAACTACTTCGTATGATACAGCGTTGATATGGATCAAGGTTGCTCACATAGGAACAATTTTAACCCCTGCTTTCTTTTTCCATTTCGTTTCGGGTCTTACGAAAAAATATAATAAATTCCTAATTTTGTTAAATTATTGTCTTGCAGCGCTGTTTGTTTTTTATACTTTTTTTTATAAAGATTTTATTCATATCAAATATGTTTTTGGTCAATTCTATTTTCCCATCTATGTTAATCCAGCTTCTGTATTATTTTATATAAGTGTTTACGGAATATTTCTCCCGTATGCGTTTTTTCTATTAATAACTTTTTTTAGAACTACCAGGGGCATTTTACGAAATCAGCTTAAATATTTTATAATTGGTCTTATAGTAGCGTGGTCAGGTCCTGAAGGGTTATTCTTGTTTGCCTTAGGGGTTCCGATTTATCCTTGTTCGAATATTCTTATAGGTGTCTATCCTTTAATATTTGCTTACGCTATCCTTAAATACCATCTAATGGATATCCGAATTTTTATCTCTCGGGCGGCGGCGTTTCTCATCAGTTATCCTTTCTTTTTAGGAGTTCCCTTTATATTCGCTTATCGAATGGAGCCGGTTCTGTTTCCTTTATTGGGAATGAATTGGTGGCTTGTGCCTACAAGCTTAATTGTTTTCTTTGCCACCCTTGCCCCTTTGGCCTACGGGCAGATAAGAAGCAAAATGGAAAATGCCTTTTTGGCTGAACAAAAAAGATACCAGAAACTTTTACTTCAAGCTGCAAGCGGTATGGCGACAGAACATGATCTAAATCGTCTGGCAAAGCTGATTGTTTATATTGTAAAGAAGGCCGTAAGAATTGATTTTGCGGCTATTTTCCTTGATGATAAATCCAACGAGATTTATCGGCTCAAGGCTTATCGTGATAGAGGAAGCAAAATATCAAAGGATATGGTTTTTCTTTATGAACATCCCCTTGTGCAATATTTAAAGAAGCAAAAAGAACCTGTGCTTTATGAAGAACTGCCTCCTGAGTTAAGAGAATCTTTAGGTGAATTCTCCAAAACCAGCCTTATTGTTCCTTCCGGTATTGAAGATAATCTGCTGGGCTTTGTGTTTTTTGGTGAAAAACTTAATCGCCAACCTTATACTAACGATGATATTGATGTGTTTAAAATACTTTCCCATCAGGCGGCTTTGGCTATAGAAAATTGTCTTTTTATGGAGGAATCGCGCCAGGCTCAGGAGAAAATATTTGCCGCTGAAAAACTGGCTTCAATCGGAGGCATCGCTGACGGTGTGGCTCATCAGATTAAAAACCGTTTGAATCAATTTTCTGTTGCCAGCGGAGAGCTTCGCTATGAAATAAAAGATTTTGCCCAGAAGCATTCCGAGCTGATATTGAAGAATCCTGACCTTAAAAAAACCTTTGATTATTTGGCCGAAATCGCTACATCTTTTCTTAATAATGTCAAAAGGACTGACGGCATTGTTAAGGGAATACTTAATTTTGCAAGGGTGGAGGAGAAAGAGACTTTTTTCAGCAAGTTTTCTTTAAAAGAGGTGATAGATGTTTCTACTGAACTTCTGCAGATAAAGCATGAAATTTCCCAGGTACCTCTAAAGCTTAATCTAGGTTCTTCAGATATTATTTATGGTGTTAAAGCCCAAATGACCGAAGTCGTGTATAATATGCTCGACAACGCCTATGAGGCTATACAGGATAAAGTTATGCGTCTTGAGCCGGAAGAAAAACTGAAATTTTCTCCTGAAATTAAATTACGCTTGCTTCACGAGCAATCAATAGACGTTATAGAAATCTCTGATAATGGTATTGGAGTCAGCAAAGAAAATGAGCGCAAAATATTCGCTCCGTTTTTTACCACAAAATCTTCATACAAATCAGGCACAGGCATTGGAATGTATGTTGTAAAGCGTATGGTGGAGGAAAATCATAAAGGAAAAGTTTGGTTTGAATCTACGCATATGAAAGGAATCAAGTTTTTTGTGGAATTGCCACGGAAATAATATTTTATGATTACGTAGTCTGGTATATGTTGACCGTTGAAAGGTTGCGTAGCTGGAAACGTTAAAGGTTTAGCGTTAATCGTTATGGAAGATAAAAAAATAAGAAGCTTTCACGATTTAGATGTATATCAAAATTCATATGGAGCCATGCTGATAGTTTATAAAGAAATAATGCCTAAATTACCCAAAGAAGAGGAATATGACCTTAAAGATCAGCTTAGAAGGTCAACTAAAGCTATTCCAAGATTGATAGCCGAAGGGCATTCTAAAAGACATCAAAAGAGGGGATTTCAGAAATATATAGACGATTCTTTAGCAGAGTCTAACGAGACAATTGTTTCACTAAGTCAGGCTCGCGATTTGTACGCAAATTACGTAGATACTAAATTATGCAATGAACTGATTGATAGATACGATAAAATAAGCAGGCAGTTATATAATTTAGCTTTGGCTTGGGATAAATTTAATAGGCGCAGCCGTAAAACGACAAACGATTCGAGCTACACAACCGTATAGCTTATTACGGAAAAGCTAATTGTTAATTTTTTATTTTACATTCCCGAATAAGATGAGGGGTGAATTATGAGCAAAGTATTAGTAATTGATGATGAAGTGGAAGTGGTAGATTTTCTATTTAATTTTCTCAGGAGATTCAAAATTCAGGTTGAGAAAGCTGTGAGCGGTAAAGGGGCTCTTGAGGCTTTTATGAAGGTCAAGCCCGATTGGGTATTTTTGGACATCAAAATGCCGGATATAGACGGTTTCGAAGTTTTAAAAGCGATAAAATCTATGTCGCCGGAAGTCAACGTTATAATGATAACCGGAAAGGAAGATAAAGAATCCCAGGATAAGGCCAGGAAGCTTGGAGCATTTGATTACATAATTAAGCCTTTGGATTTAGAGCAGCTACATAAGAAAATTCAGGTTAATATACTGGATAAAAATAATTAACATTAGTAAAAAACTCTTTTTGTAAATGTAAGCCTGTGTATAATATAAAGAATTATGAAAGCACATCCCGACTATAGGAAAGACTTGGAGATTGCCGCGAAGCAGATGATTCTTATCCACCGTGTGGATACTTTGATTAAACTGATTCTGCGCACTATAGTCAGGTCACTTAAGGTTAAACATGCCGGGCTTCTTTTATATGATAAAGATAGAGATGAATATGTGGTTAAGGTGTCCCGCGGTAAGGGTGGATTCAAGATTCCTTCCGGATTTACCAAAATAAATAAAGATAACGCTTTAATAAGATATTTTACTGAAGATAGCCTGCGTATTTTCGGCAAGGATGTTTTACTTCTGCGCCGGTTGAATGCTTTTTTAAGCTCAAAAAAGACCAAAAAGGATAAAAACTTAAGAACTTTTCTTGAAAGTATTAAGCTGCAGTTTTCTTTATATAACGCAAAGGCTTGCATTCCGGGATTTTTTAGGGATAAACTTATTTGTATTTTTTTTCTTGGCCAAAAGTTAGACGGTAAAGATTTCAACCGGGACGAGTTAGGATTTCTTTCGGTTCTAAGCTCAGACGCAGTAATGGCTATCCAAAATGCTTGGTTTTTCCAGGATTTGAATAACCAGCTTGGTATAAATAAAAAGCTCTTTTTACAGACTGTGATGGCGCTTGCTTCAGCAATTGAAGCCAAAGATAAATATACAATAGGCCACACAGAAAGAGTATCAAAATATTCTTTGATAGTTGCCCAGGAAATTAAAGCAATGAAGAAAGTTCCTTCTAAGGACAGGGAAGATTTTCTGGAAAATTTAAGGATAGCGTCTTTGCTTCACGACATAGGAAAAATCGGCGTCAGGGAAGATGTGCTTAACAAAAATGGGTTTCTTGATCAAGAAGAACGCCGCGAAATCGAAAAACACCCAACGATAGGGTTTTCGATATTGAAACAAGTTGATGAATTTCATGAGCCTATTTTAGGGGTGAAATACCACCATGAGCGTTATGATGGCAAAGGATATCCCGAAGGCATAAAGGGAAAGAAAATTCCTCTTATTGCCCAGATAATTGCCGTAGCAGATACCTTTGATGCGATGACCTCTGATAGGCCATATCGTAAGGGTTTATCCAAGGAAGAAGCAGCTAGGGTAATTGAGGAAAATAAAGGCAAGCAATTTTCTCCTTTGATCGTGGATGCGTTCTTAAGGGTGTATAAGGCAGGGAAGCTGTAATAGTCGATAGTCCATAGTCCATAGATGATAGGCTGTACAGGTTAAGGTTAAGGTTGAGGTTGAGAAAGACAGAAAAACCGAAAAACCAAAGAATCGAAAAACGGAAGAACTAAAAACTGAAAGACCAAAAAACCGAAGAACATAAAAACTAAAAGACTGAAAAACATAAAGAATAGGGAAGTTAAGACCTTGTCTACCGGCAGGCAGGCGCTAACCGAAAACCGAAAGAATATTTCTTTAGTAGAAATACGATAGAAATATATGGAAATACATAGAAATAAATTGTTTTGAATTTTATTCATTTGAATTTGTTTAGGGATTAGAATTTCGGATTTAGTATTTGGTTGGTTAGTATTATTGGAATTTTTGATGTTCTGGCGCTCTGGTGACTAGTGTACTGGTGTTCTTAAAATATTTATTTAACGCGTAAGCATTCTGCGAATAGGAGAGGTCGCATAGCCCGGTCGAGTGCGCGTGTTTGGAGAACACGTATCCGCTTTGCGGATCCAGGGTTCGAATCCCTGCCTCTCCGTTTTTTGACCTTTGGTCAAAAAACGGAGCAATTGAGCAATAGACAATAGAACAATAGATGCGTTTGCTCAATTGCGGTCTAATGCTCAATTGTTCTATTGTTCTAAAGAAGGTGACAAATGCCTTTCATGTTCGAAAATCTGGAGGTTTATAAGAAGGCTATCGATATCGCCGAAGAGCTTGGCGTTCTCACGGAATCTTTTCCAAAAGGTAACTATTATTTAGCCGATCAGTTGAATCGAGCGGCTCTATTAATCGCGACAAATATTGCCGAGGGCAATGGTAAGTATCATAAAGCAGATAGGATTAACTTTTTTCGCATCGCTCGTGGTTCTGCGTTTGAATGTATTCCCATATTAGAATTATGTAAGCGCAAAAGATTAATCAAAGAAGAGGACGCTTCAGGCATCAATTCGGCTAAGGCCTCTTTGAAATGGTAATTTCAAAAGGCCTAGTCTCATTGAGACAACGGACTCCGGACGAGGCTTGGTCCGAGCCGGAGTTTTAATAGTCGTAGAGCTGTTTTGAATCTAAGCCTTTTTCTTTATCTACGAAATAGCCAGGTTTTTCTCGAAATAAGATTTTTCCTTGACACCTGCGCTATAAATATGTTATATTAACTCCGGTTAATTTATAGGTTAAACCTTTACGGTTAAGGATATGCGGACAAAAAACCATTACAAGGCAATTTTTTCTCTAGTTGTAGGGGTAGTAGTCTCTGCGTTCTGCCGTAGGGGTCTAGCTAATAAGTAGATTAACCGAAAATTAGCGAAAACAAAGCCCTTGTCGGTAGAAACGACAGGGGCTTTTTTATTTTATACTGCATAAAAATAGCAAAATGCCAAATAATATGGAGAAAAATAGGCTTAATAATCAGGTTAAACTAGAATTGGTCGTAGTCAACAAGGCACCGCCTTAAGGCGCTTATGTTTTGTAAGCATAGGCCCCTGCCGGCGGTAAACGAGGCAGGGGTTTTTTATTTTCAAAAGGGATTTTAGAAGGAGGGGAAAATGTATTACAGCGGAGCGCAGATTCTTATTAAATTATTGGAGAAATTCGGAATAAGAAAAATTCCCGGAATTCCCGGGGGCGCGAATCTTCCAATTTATAGCGCCCTGGCAGACAGTTCTATAGAGCATATCTTGGCACGGCATGAGCAGGGAGCTGGATTTATTGCTCAAGGCATGGCACGCTCAACCGGTAAGCCTGCAGTTTGTTTTGCCACTTCCGGCCCGGGTGCTACGAATTTATTAACAGCCATTGCCGACGCAAAATTAGATTCGGTGCCGATAATTGCTATTACCGGACAGGTGCCTACAACTTATTTGGGGACAGATGCTTTCCAGGAAATCGATACCTACGGCCTTACTTTGCCGATTACAAAACACAATTTTCTCATTCGTTCGCCAGCGGAGCTGCTGGAAGTTATTCCTGAAGCTTTCAGGATTGCTAGAGACGGCCGGCCGGGGCCGGTTGCAATTGATATTCCTAAGGATGTACAGTTTGAGAAGATTAAAGTTTCTAAATGGCCATCTCCGAAAAGGACAAAAATTAAAAAAATTGACCAAAAAACTATTAGGAAAATAGCGCAAGAAATCAATAAAGCAAAAAAGCCCTTGCTTTATATCGGCGGCGGGATTATCAGCTCAGGGGCTCATTTGGCTTTGCGTAAGTTTTCCGGTAAGAATTCTATTCCGGTTACATCAACCCTTATGGGCCTGGGAGCTTTTTTGCCTCAGGGCTCCTTATATTTGGGGATGCTGGGAATGCATGGGGCGCGCTATACAAATCTTCTTCTTAAGGAAACAGATTTACTTTTGGCTTTTGGGGTTAGATTTGATGACAGGGCAACTGGCAACATAAAAGAATTCTGCAGCCAGGCTAAGATAATCCATATCGATATTGACTATGCAGAAATAGACAAATTGAAGAAAACTAATATTTCCATAGCAGGGGATATCAAGCAGGCGTTAGAGCAGATCCTTCCTTATTTAAGGCGCGATGCCCGAAGGCAGTGGCTTGCTCATATAGAAAAGTTTAAGAAAGAATATCCTTTTTTTATGCCGGCAAAAAAATATTTTTTTCAACCGCTTAACTTTATACAGGCTATAAACAGGCATCTTGCGCCTCAGGATATTATTACTACTGATGTTGGCCAACACCAGATGTGGGTTGCCCAGGCTTATACTTTCAGCTATCCCAGGACTTTTTTGACATCCGGAGGCCTGGGAACAATGGGTTTTGGGTTCCCGGCGGCTATCGGTGCGGCTCTGGCTAATCCCGGCAGGCGTGCGGTTTGTATTAGTGGAGACGGCTCATTCCTTATGAATATACAGGAATTAGCCACTCTGGCCGATTTGAATTTAGATGTTGCCGTAATAATAATGAATAATAAAAATTTAGGATTGGTTCGTCAACAGCAGGAACTTTTTTACGGTAAAAAATACATAGGGACCTTCTTTAAGAGTAATCCTGATTTTACGAAAATAGCTGAAAGCTTTGGCATAAGGGGCTATGATTTGGGAAAGGCAAAGCAACCAGCGAAGATGCTGGATGAGGCTTTACGGAAAAAGGGCCCTTGTGTTATCAATGCCCCGATCCATTATGCCGAAAACGTTATGCCTATGGTTGCTCCGGGAGCGGCCAATAGCGAAATGATAGGAGGCCAGGAATATGAATAAAATTGCCAGCACTATAATAGAGTTGACGGTTAGGAATCATCCGGGGGCCATGTCGCACATAACCGGTTTGTTTTCCCGCAGGGGATTTAATCTGGAGGGAATACTATGTGCTTCCATAGGCAATGGCGAAAATAGCCGCATGTATTTACTGGTCGAAAACAATAGCCGTCTTGAGCAGATAGTAAAACAACTACAGAAATTATACGATGTTCTAAAACTGCGAATAAGGCATGATTATGACCACACTTTATTTAATCGCCTGCATGAGCTTATTAAGGGAGAAGGACTATAAGTCGACAGAAGCAGGTAGAGGCTAAGGCAAAGGCATAGACACAAAGCTTCATTTTCAGCTTAATAAAATCTCGTCAGTATTTGATTGATGGACGAGCAGGCATGTTTAAATAAGGTTTAGCTTTTATTTAAGTGGGCCGAAACTGTTTGCTAATCTTGGCCTTTTGCGGTAAAATTCCATCAATGGAGAAGAAAAATATATATATAATATCTGGGCCAAATGGTTCAGGCAAGACTACTTTTGCCAAGGAATTCTTGCCTGATTATGCAAATTGTCCCAATTTTATAAATGCTGACCTTATCGCTCAGGGGTTATCTCCCTTTTCGCCTCAACAAGTGGCAATCAAAGCCGGCAAACTCGTTCTTGAACAAATCACTCAATTTTCCGAAAAAGGCCTTGATTTTGGGTTTGAGACTACTCTATCCGGAAAAACTTACCTTAAACATTTTAAGGTTTTTAAGAAAAAGGGTTACCGGCTAAATTTATTTTTTCTCTGGATTCCCAGCCCGCAGTTGTCTATAGTCCGTATTCAAGATAGAGTTAAACAAGGCGGGCATGATGTGCCAATAGCAGATATCAAGCGTAGGTTTGACAGAAGTATAGAAAAGTTTTTTAAAGAATACCGCTTATTGGCAGACAAATGGATATTATTTAATAATTCTGGGGAAAAGCCGAAGATTATTGCAAAAAAACAAAACGCACATATCGATATAATTGATAGAGAACTAATGACGAAAATTACTAAAAAAGCCGGAGTAAAATTATGAAAAAGAAACGCTTAACGATACTAGACAAAGCCGAGCTTGCCATGAAACAAGCCATAAAAAAAGTTGTGGCCCAACATAAAAAAGACGGCCGCCCGTTGGCGGTATGGGAAAACGGCAGGGTTAAAAGAATCTACGTTAAGTAATACTTGCTATTTATTATCCGGTGTTTGATTTTATCTTATCCAGCCAAATAGCTTACAGTTTACTTCCTGCATAACCATTTATCTTGTCAAGAGATAGCAGGTATGTTAAAATCTAAGCACTATGAGCGAAATTATCTATCATATTGGCTTGCCTAAAAACGGACGATTAAAATCAATTCCTAAAAATCTTCTCAATGCTTCTTTTAAAAGAATATCTAAACTAAAAGATATTGAGAAAACGGGGCCGTCTCTTGTAGTGGTAGATGAAAGCCTTCTCAGAAAAAAAACCAAATTTAATCTCGCCCTTTTAACTGGTAAAGTTTGTCTTGCTCATTTCAAAGAAGCCAGTAAAAAACATTTCAGCACAATTAAAAAATTTAATTGTTTCGGTTATTTTACTGATCAGGATTCAAAAACAGAGGTTTCTTTTAAATTTAAGAGGGCATTGAAGGTCCTTACGTCTGTGCGACAGCTCTATAAAGCAAGGGATGAACTGACCAAAAAAGAAGAACAGATCCAAAAAATGACCTTGGTTGACCCTTTGACCGGCTGTTACAACTGGCGCTATTTTTTGAATCGTCTTTCCCAGGAGATAAGCCGCAGCCGCAGGTATCTTTATAGCGTTTCGTTTGTCGGTATAGACATAGATAATTTCCGCCAGATAAATGAGATTTACGGCGTCAAAGTTGCAGATCAAGTTACCAAAGATTTAGTGGCTCTTTTGAATAGGACGTTGAGGAAGGAGGATGTCCTTTGCCGCTGGAGAGGGGATGAGTTTTTTATTATCGCTCCTCATATTGAAAGTAAGAATGGCTACAGGATGGCGGCGAGGATAAGGAACAAGATAAATTCTTATAAATTTAAGTATCGCAATTTAACAATAAGCATAAAAGCCAGCATAGGCGTTACTTCTTCTCCGGAAGACAGCCTTTTTAATGCCAGGGATATTGTTGGAGCTTTAAACAGGTGCCTTGTCCTGGCTAAACGCAAGGGCGGAAATACTATAGTGTTGCATTCTGAATCCAAATTCAAGTTTATCCGAAAAGAAAAGGATAAAGCTAATGTTGTGGATTTAAGAGGCAAAATCGAGAAGATGAATGTTCTCATGACCAGGGATTTTCTTGAAATGATCTATGGATTTGCCCGGGCCATAGAAGCTAAAGATTCTTATACCGGCAAACACGTTGAATATACGGCTGTTTTAGCTGAAGAAATAGCTAACAGCTTAAAGCTTTCTAAAAGTGAGGTTGAAAACATTAAGCATGCCGCGGTTTTACATGATTTGGGTAAGGTTGGCATAGATGGCAGTATCCTTTCCAAAAAAGGCTCTTTGACCGCCAAAGAGAGAAACATTATAAAAACTCATCCTTCCATTGCTGCCGGAATCTTAAAAGATATCCATAGCTTGCGAGGAGCTGTCCCGGCGATTCTTTACCATCACGAACGCTATGACGGCAAGGGCTATCCGCTGGGCCTCAAAGGAGAAGAGATACCTTTAAGTGCCCGAATTGTTTCTGTGGCGGACGTATATCAAGCGCTTATTTCCGACAGGCCTTATCGTAAAGGCTTTAGCAGAAAAGAAGCGATACGAATTGTTAAAAGCGAATCCGGAAAGCAATTTGACCCTAAAATCGTAAAAATATTTGAAAAGGTAGTTAAAAAGATAAATGGCCGAAGATGAACTGCATATGCAAAGAGCCCTCGTTCAGGCTCGCCGCGCGTTTGAAGAGGATGAGGTTCCTGTAGGGGCTGTTATTGTCTATAAAAATAAAATTATAGCTAAAAGTTATAATCAGGTCGAAAAACTCAAAGATCCTACCGCTCACGCCGAGATGATTGCTATTACTCAAGCCGCTAGTTTCCTCAAATCAAAGTGGCTGACTGATTGCGTGATGTATGTTACTATCGAGCCTTGTGCTATGTGTGCCGGGGCACTAGTCTTAAGCCGCATAAAGAAATTAGTTTTTGGGGTAAAGGATTCTAAGACCGGGGCTTTTGGTTCAAAGCTTGATATGAACTCCTTTGGCTTAAATCATCAGATAAAAGTTAAGAAAGGCGTACTTTGTGATGAATGCTCAGCTATCATTAAGAGTTTTTTTAAAGGCAAGCGAAAAATAGCCTAAAACCTGCCATTTATAACCTCCTGTTCAAAACTCCTATTTAGCCTTTAAAACCTTCATTTTAGAAGATTTTTTAACTTTTTTAGAGAAAATAAGCAGATTGCCTTGAAAAAACAATATAAATATGTTACCTTTTCTACGGGTATGGTTTAGTAATTCCGAACTTGTTGTTAAAAAGCCACGGGTTCGGATTTTGTTTTTAAGGAGTTTTGAATGAATGCTTTAGAAGAAAGAAGGCAGTTTCCGAGGGTGAAAGTATCGTTTCCGGTTGAATGCAAAACCCTTCCTTCCCGCAAGTATTTTTATACAGTCAGCAAAGATGTTAGCATGGTAGGTATGAAGATTCTTATTAACGGTTTCATTCCCCGCGATAAGCTTCTGCGCCTGGATTTAAACCTTATCGATACAGTTTTGGAATTAAAAGCAAAAATAGTCTGGTGCAATCGCGAAAGAATGTCTGACAAGTATTCAGCAGGCTTACAATTCGTTGAAGTAGGCCAAGATTGCCGTAAAGCTTTAACCCAGTTTTTAAGCAATGTCTGTCTTGCCTGAGCCTCAGTATCTATTCTAAAAAACCTCAAAAAACTTTAAAAAAAGCCCATAAACTAAAAATAGGGGCTTTTTTAGCCCCTATTTTAGGAGAATTGAATGAGTTCGTTTAAGGCCTCTCCCGTGGCTGGCAGTGCCTCTTTACACTTAATGTATAAAACAAATAAAGGCAGTTTTCAATACTCTGAGGGTGTGGGTTTGAAAGCGCTTCAATTCCAGCATGCATATGTTTTAAGTCTCTGGCTTTGCTTATTAAGTCTTTTTTTGATTAATTATAAATATTTTTCTGTTGAAAGAATCAGTTTGTAGTAGTATTATTATTCAATAGATATTTACCAAAAGTCTGAATACCAAGGGGGGTGGACGATGGTTGAGGTAGTGCATGAAAGGGGAATGAGTTGGAAAACTTTCTTCCAGGTAATTTTACTGATGTGTGCTTTGGGGTTTCTGTTCTATCTTGTATATCCTAAATATCAACACGGATTTAAACTGCCCTACAGGGCCAATAAGATTACTGGAAAAGTTGAATATTGGATGAATGGCAAATGGTATGTACTTAAAGATAAAGACAAGCAAAGTTTGTTCGCTAAACTTGGGAACAGCAATCTTTACAGAATTCCCGGGAAAAAACTTGCTTTAATGAAACAAGCTCTTAATAGGCAGGCAGATAAATAGCTTTGGTTTTATAACAAGCCGCATTCTTTAGATAACAATATAATGCTTCTGTTCCCGCCGGCCACAGTCCACAGTCCACAGTCGATAGTCCACGGTCCACAGACTATAGGATATCCAGGATGAGGTTAAGGTTGAGAAAAACTAAAAAACCAAAAGACAAAAAAACAGAAAACTAAAGAACTAAAAACAGAAAAACTGAAAGACCAAAAAACCGAAGAACATAAAAACTAAAAGATTGAAAAACATAAAGAATAGGGAAGTTAAGACCTTGCCTACCGGCAGGCAGGCGCTAACCGAAAAACGAAAGAACATTTCTTTAGCGGAAATACGGTAGAGATATATGGAAACAAATAGAAATAGATTGTTTGAAAAAATTCTTCGGGTCACAGGTCGCAAGCCACAGGTATCAGGTAACAGGTTATTTAAAATAACCAATAACCAAGCAACAAGAAACAAATAAATTACAATATTCAATAACCAAACAGAATGAAAAATCCAAAATCCAAATACTACCAAATCCCAAACAAATTCAAAATCCCAAATCCCAATTTTGGATTTGGTAATTGGGATTTATTTGGTAGTATTGGCATTATTGGAATTTGGGATTTTTAGCATTTTCGCTCTAACAACTTTGTTATTGAAGATAATGCGTAAGCATTCTGCGAATAGGAGGGGTGGCCGAGCTCGGTTTAAGGCGGCGGTTTGCTAAACCGTTGTACGGTCGAAAGTCCGTACCTGGGGTTCAAATCCCCACCCCTCCGCCAATTTAAACCTTTGGTTTAAATTGGCGGAGCAATCGATAATCGAAATTCGATTATAAGAGGTTATCGATTGCGGTCAAATTTTAACTATCGATTTTCAGAAAATTGTAATCGCTATGCCGACGATTGTACCGAATGATCTAAGATAAACAAATTTCAACACACTGCCAAAAACACAGTGTTTAGTGTATAATAGGGTTAAATGGAAGTCATTTCAAATTTTATAATTTTCTTCGTTGGCTTGTTGATTTTGATTTTTTCTTCGGGCTGGATGATACAGGCAAGTGTCAAAGTATCCTATCTTTTCAGGTTATCCCCCTTATTCATAGGTTTAATTTTGGTTGCTTTCGGAACTTCTGTGCCTGAGGCTGGAGTGGGAATAGTGGCGGCTATCCGTAATTACAGAGGCGTTGCTTTAGGCAATATAATAGGAAGCAATATTGCTAATATTGGCCTTATACTGGGGATTTGTGCTCTTTTTAGGCCGTTGGGTGTAAACAAGAGCATCTTTAAACGAGAAATGCCAATGATGCTGGCTTCGGTGCTTTTGCTTTTTATCCTAAGCGCTGATTTATGCATAAGCCGCATTGACGGTATTATTTTGCTGGCAGGTTTTGTAGCTTTTTGTATTATAGCTTATACAGGCGGCAAGAAGTCTTTTGATACCAGCGAAATTGACAATTTTAAACTAAAAAGTTTTCTGAAAAAAAGCGCCTCAACGCCGTTAGTTCTAATAATTATATTATTGTCATTGTTGGGAGTATTCTGGGGGGCTAACTTAATGGTTAATTCCGGAGTCCTGCTGGCCGCGGCCTTTGGAATCAGTCCTTGGGTTGTGGGCTTAACTGTTTTTGCTATAGGCACATCGTTGCCTGAACTTTCGGCTTCGCTTACAGCTGCTTTTAAGAAAGTTCCCAGCATAAGCGTGGGCAATATTGTCGGCAGTAATATTTTTAATATTTTATTTATATTGGGAGTGGTGGCGCTTGTAAGGCCGATCACTATTTCTGCGGAGATATTTAGTTTAGAGTTGCCGGTATTGCTGATTTATAGCTTGGCGATTTTAGTTGTTATGAGAACCGGTTTTAAGATAACCCGTTGGGAAGGGGGAGCTTTGCTTTTAGGATATGTAGGATTCTTGGCGGCTTTATTTTTAAAAAGATAAATATGGAATATGTAGTTTTTGCTTTAAAGTATCGACCGGCTGATTTTGACGGTGTTGTAGGGCAGGAAAATGTGGTTATGTCCTTAAAGAACGCCATAATTAGCAAAAGAGTTCATCACGCTTATCTTTTCAGCGGGCCCAGGGGAGTGGGTAAAACTTCTTTAGCCAGAATCTTTGCTAAATCCCTGAATTGTTTTGAGGGCCCGAAACCTAAGCCATGTGGGAAATGCCTAAGCTGTGTTGAAATCGCCAAAAACCAATCATTGGATGTGATTGAAATAGACGGCGCTTCCAACCGGGGTATCGATGAGATAAGGACTTTACGAGAAAATGTTAAGCTTTCAGCGGCTCATTCGCGGTACAAAATATATATTATCGATGAAGTTCATATGTTGACTCAAGAGGCTTTCAATGCTCTCCTTAAAACTTTAGAAGAGCCTCCGGCGCACGTTAAATTTATTTTTGCTACCACTCATCCGCATAAAGTACCACCGACAATATTATCCCGTTGCCAGAAGTTTCAGTTTAACCTTTTGCCGGTGGAGAAGGTGGTGTTTAAACTTAAAAAAATCGTTGAAGCTGAAAAATTGGATATCAAAGACAGCCTTCTTCATACAATAGCTCAAGCCAGTGGCGGCAGTATCCGTGATGCCGAATCTTTGCTGGATCAGGTGGTGCCGGTAATTCTTGAAAAAGGTTCCCTGGAAGACGTTTTTTCTTTTCTGGGCATAGTAGACGAAGAGAGCCTAAACCAGGCTTTGGATAAGATTATAAAAAAAGACTTGCCTTCTTGCCTGGAATTTATCGAAAAGTTATCCGCAGACGGAAAAGATTTGGGGATTTTTTTAAACGGACTCATTGAACACGCCCGCAACCTTCTTCTGGCAAAGATTTCTCCTAAAAACTTTAAAGAGCTCAGTGAATTGTCTCCCCAGGGCAAAGATGCTGCCATGGCTTTGACAAAGGTTTCATCTACCGCGGACATATTAAGATTTATAGATTTATTGATAGAGGCCAAAGATCTTTCTCGTACACTCAATACGGCTCGAATTCCTTTCGAACTTGCCCTCATAAAGTATTGTCATAAACCCGAAACCCGGCAGTCCAAAATACCCGTGAAGAATACTGAAAGTGTTAGTATTCAGCCTAAAAAGAATTTAGCCGAGAAAATAAATCCGATTAAAAATGTAACGCCGATTGAAGCTTTGGGCAAAGAAATAGACGATGCTGATTTTGATTTGCCGATTAATAAGGCTAAAGCCTCTGAATCTAAAGCTGATATCCCGGCGCAAGCCCCGCTGGATTTCGGCCCCGAAGACGATGCGTTATTACCTTTAATAAAAGCAAGATGGAACCAGATAATAACCTATATACAAAAGGTAAGGGCTGCGATAGCTTCGCATTTGCATTTCTCTCAGCCTGTTTCATCCAGGGGTTGTGTTGTGACTATAGGGTTTTTACCGGCCAACTATTTTCATAAAGAAATCGTTGAGACTGCAAAGAATGTCCAATTCATCGAAGAGGCAATGTCAAAGATTATGGAAAAAAAAGTTGGAGTAAAGTTTGAGCTAAAAGATACTCTCGGAGATTCTAGGCAAACGGATTTTCCCCAGGAAGCTGAAGAAAAGCCAATTCCTGAGGAAAGTAAGGCGCATAGCGAAGGCGATGATGAATTTTTAAATGATTTACTTGATACTTTTGGAGGAAAATTCCAGACGGAAGAGTAGCGTTCGTATATAGTATGTCGTATATAGCATTTCGCATATAGGATATCGTGGGTTGCAGATGGAGAAGATAAATAGCTTTAAGCAGTTAAAAATTTGGCAAAAGGGAATTGAGATTGTCAAAGACATATATAGCATTACAGAAAAATTTCCCAATAAAGAGACTCGCGGTTTAATTTCGCAGATGCGAAGAGCGTCCGTATCTATACCGTCTAATATAGCTGAAGGTTTTAAGAGATATCACAATAAAGAATATAAGCAATTTCTGTTTATTGCTTTAGGCTCTTGCGCGGAATTAGAAACTCAGTTTATCATTTCAAATGAGCTCAGGTATATAGACAAAATAAATATGGAATTCATTTGTGAAAAATTAGACCATCTTTCAAGAATGGCTACGGTTTTAATTGGTAAACTCAAATAACCATCACGCTGTGCACGACATACTATATACTATATACGAATTAATCTATGGGTTTTAACAAAGCATTTAATGATTTAGCAAAGAGTTTTTCGAAATTTCCCGGCGTGGGCAGGCGCAGCGCCGAGAGGATGGCTTTTTATATCCTGAAAATGAAGCCTGAAGAGGTTAAAGATATGGCTCTAAAGATGGAGGAAATCCATAATCACATAAAGCCTTGCAGCTTATGTAATAATTTTTCAACCAAAGATATCTGCTCTATCTGTTCTGACCCAAAAAGAGAGAAAGACGTGATATGCATTGTGGAGGAGCCCAAAGATATAATGGCAATTGAAAAAACTTCCCGTTACCGGGGGCTTTACTATGTCCTCTTAGGTTCTATTTCTCCCATAGAAGGCATAAATGCTGAGAATCTTAATTTGCAAAAGCTGATTAATCGTCTTGAAAAAAAGGAGATCAGAGAAATCATTATTTCTACCGACCCAGATAACGACGGAGAAATTACCGCCCAGTATCTTATCAAATTGCTTTCTTCTTACGATGTGAAGATTTATCGCATAGCCATCGGCGTCCCTCTGGGTACCCAAATCGAATATATTGACTCAGCTACCCTCGGCCAGGCCCTTACTGAAAGAAAGGCCATTGCCTGAAAAATATTCTTTAAAATCATAATCCCATTGCTTTAAGGAGAGTTTCCAGATATAATAAATACAGGTACTATATTGTATAAGGCTTAACCGTTAAATCATTCTAAGAGATGCCGGAAAAAAAAGAAAAGTTGTTCATAATAGACACCAACGTCATTCTGCATGATTCATCCTGCATTTACCAATTCGCCGAGAATAACATCGTCATCCCGATTACTGTCTTAGAAGAGCTTGATAAATTTAAAAAGGGCCATCAGACAGTAAATTTAAATGCCCGCCAATTTCTTCGCGCTCTGGACTCAATAAACGGAGACCGTATCTTTGATGAAGGGGCAAAGATAAGCCCTGAACACGGCAAGATAATCATTAAGCTGGATAGAAATTTTGATGATAAATTTGCTTTAAGCTTCTCTCCCAGCAATCCCGATCATCATATCCTTAATACCGCCTATTGCCTGACTAAAGATTATCCCGGAGAGCAGGTTATCCTGGTATCAAAAGACGTTAACCTGCGCATGAAAGCCAGGGCTTTGGGTGTGAAAACAACTGATTATACAACCGACCATGTTAAAGATATCTCCGACCTTTATACCGGTTACCGCGTGCAGGAAGGGGTTTCTCAGGAGACGATCAACCGGCTGTATAAAAAGCCTTTCGAGATTGATTCTTCTGAGGTTGGCTTTGACAAAGAATTATCTCCTAATGAATATATTATACTGCGCAACGGAAAACATTCGGTGCTCACGCGCTTTGAGCATGCTAAGAGAAAAATAAAACATGTTGATAAGATTTATGCCAACGGCATTGCTCCCCGTAATGCCGAGCAAATCTTTGCTTTGGATGCGTTAATGAACAATAAAATTCAACTAGTTACTTTAACCGGTAAAGCCGGAACCGGTAAAACCCTTCTTGCTTTAGCCGCGGCTCTTGAGAGTAAAAAAGCTTATCGCCAAGTTTTTCTGGCCCGGCCGGTAGTGCCTTTGAGCAATCGGGATATAGGGTTTTTGCCGGGAGATATTGCTGATAAACTAGATCCTTACATGCAGCCCTTGTTTGATAACTTAGGTGTTATTAAAAATGAATACTTGGGCTCAGACATTCGCCACCAGCAGACAAAGAACCTGTTAACAAAAGAGAAGCTGATTATCGCTCCTTTAGCTTACATCAGAGGAAGGAGCCTGGTAAATATTTATTTTATCGTCGATGAAGCCCAGAACTTAACACCCCATGAAGTTAAAACCATAATTACCCGTGCCGGGGAAAATACCAAGCTTGTTTTTACCGGCGATATCTTCCAGATAGATCACCCGTATTTAGACACCTATTCTAACGGCCTAAGCTACCTGATTGATAAAATGCGGGGCCAGAGGCTTTACGCTCACATAAACCTTGAGAAAGGTGAGCGTTCAGAATTGGCTGATTTAGCCAGCAATATACTTTAACAAAAGAATAAAGCTATTATGACTGCTGAGGAAATTCAAAAACTCAACCAGGAAATTCATTCTTGTCAGAAATGTCCATTGGGTGCAACCCGCACAAACGCGGTTCCCGGACAAGGAAACCTGAACGCTAAGGTTATGTTTATCGGAGAAGCCCCCGGTGCCACAGAAGATGCTCAAGGCATACCTTTTTGTGGTAAGGCCGGAGGAGTCCTTGATGAATTGCTGGCGATTGCCGGGTTAAAGAGGGAGGAGATATTTATCGGCAATATTTTAAAATGCCGTCCGCCTAATAACCGCAACCCTCAAGAAATTGAAATAAAAACCTGCACTCCTTATCTTGATAGGCAAATTGAGCTTATTAAGCCGTCTGTTTTATGCTGTCTTGGGAATTTCTCAACCGGCTATATCATGAAGAAGTTTTCTCTTGGAGCAAAAGTGCAGGGGATAACCAAAATCCACGGAAAAATCTTCCTCAGTGATGTAGCTTACGGAAAGATAAAGATAATGCCTTTGTTTCATCCGGCAGTAGTAACTTATGATATGAGTAAGAAGAGCGTCCTCGCCGAAGACTTCCGTCTGTTGAAGAATATACCGAAGTAGATAAGAGCAGGTTGAGGCAGAGGTAGAGGTTGAGGAAATTCCAAATTCAAATATTGCCAAATTCCAAATAATTTCCAAACCTCAATTTCCAAAGCCTAAACGGATTCAATTAGTTTACTACTTAGACTGTGCTGCCAGAACTATGCAAATGACAGATAAAATTACTCCGATGATAAGAGCTGGCCAGCCTAAAGGCATAAGATAATTTGCTAGAAGTATTCCCAGGCCCAAGCCTACAAGAAGTTTTGAAACCGCAAAAACAATAAACATAGGTTCAGATAGCTTTTTGACTCCGGCGATAAGGTTTTTCATACACCCTCCTTTTTTCAAGTCCATAAAAGGCCACCAATCTATTATACTACGAAATGTAAGGGGGAGAAGCTGGAAGTTGAAGATTGTGTGGGGAAGGGTTTCGTACGGAGACCTCGACGCTTACTCAGATATTTCGTTTTCGGTTACTCAACCTAGCTCGCCTTTGGCGAATCGTTTTGAAAATAGAAAATCGACATTAGACCGCAATAGAAAATTTTTCCTTCAATTTTCGATTCTCTATTTTCTATTGCTCTGCTTCATAAAAAAAGCCCGCATTTCTGCGGGCCTTTTTATGAAGCCAACTCCCCGGGTAGGGCTCGAACCTACGACCTATTGGTTACGATCTGACTCACATTACTGTGAGAGTCGGACTATCCCTTTACCATGACTGAACAACTTACCCCTTATTTTATTCGGGATAAAACTTCGCTTCGTTCAGTTTTAGGTAGCGAGTGTCTAGTCTCTGCACCTTCCCTTTTGGGGCTTGGCTCAGGATTGCCCTTCGCTTGAAGGGTTTCCCTGAATTTACTCGCTGTTTCAATCTCAATTTCTTGAGAAAGCTGCTAACCTTAACAGCCAACCGCTCTACCAATTGAGCTACCGGGGAATAAATTATCTAAGAACTTTCTTCCTTGACCAGACTTGAGAAATTTCTCTCTTTGCTTGGCCTCTTTTATATTAGAGAATTCTTCGTAATGCAATAAATCAAATGGACGATTCAACCTTGTCCAGCGTGTATTTCCCGAGTTATGTTCTTTTAAGCGAATCCTCACATTCTTTGATGTGTAGCCTACGTATCTTTTACCATTATGTTTGCTTTTTAATACATAAATAAATGGCATAAGCGCTGCCTATTTAGAGCTTCCGCCAGAGGCGGATCAGCCTATGGCTGAACCGGGGAATTCAATGAAACCGTGATTTTTAAGTATCTAGTAAAAATCGCTTGGTTGAATTAATTCCGACTGCTATCGGGAAAACTTGCTTAAAAGAGCACTAATCTGTGTAATCTTTTTCGAATCGGTGTAATCGAATATCTCATTAAGACTGCTAATTATAGCGTATTTGATAAAAAGCGTCAAGATTTTGATTTTTGTGGCCTAAACCTGAGGAAAAGCTCTAGGAAAACAGGAGAAAATTTACAAGAGAGAGTACAAAAATATCTCCTTGTAAATATTTAAAGAAAGTACTATAATTCCTTTTGTTACGGTTAAACGGATATCTATGCATTGGCAATATACCCAAATTATTTAAGTAAATCAAAGCGCTAGGAACACCTAGCGCTTTTTTTTGTTTTTGGTGAGCTGATAAGCTAATCTTGTCTTTTCTTTTTACAATCAAGAATTTGGCTGAAAATGAGAAATATTTTTATAGTTTTGCTTATCACGGTTTCATTAATAACATCAGGATGTACAGTACTTTTAGTTGGTGCCGCTGTGGGCTTAACAGCTCTAGCTGTAAAGAAAATGGCTTCCAATCCTTACGATTTAACAGAAGAGGAAAGAAAAAAAACAGAATATCGTGAAATAAAGGGAAACGAAAAAGATGTATTGTGTGCTGCGAAACAAGCATTAAAGAATATGGGATACGCAGTAAAAGAGACGTCAGTTGGGCAAATCAAGAATGTTGAACAATATAGGCAAGGAACGAATATAAGTTTTGGAAAAAGAGATGAAATTGCGACAAATAATAGAGTTGTGAAGAAGGGAAAAGACTTTTCGGAGGGGCTGATTGTTGGTGTCAGGCATGATCCATTTTTGCAGATAACGGCTGTTGTTAAAAAAACAGTGGCAGACCACGTCGGATTGAGATTAATCGCTGAGAATGAGGAAGGGATAGTGGAAAACAAGCGGCTATATGAAGTATTGTTTGATAAAATTATGGAAGAGTTAAGAGAAACGTAAGAATGGAGGCTGGCGTGACGAAAAAATCAGTTAAATTAATTTTGATAGTTTTGTTGTCAATGTCGTTGTTTGGTTGTGCTAGAGCGGTTAGAATCAAAAATATAACTAGAATGCCGGTAATTGTGCCCAAAAGCCAAGAAACAAAACCTGTAATGTTAAAAAAGGTTGTTATAAAGCTTAGCAGAGGCCAATTTATTGGAAGTGTTCAAGCTGGGATGTTTTGCATACCTCAAGCGCAGTTATTTTACAGACGTGGTAGATACAATGTGCCTGATGAAGAATATACCGAAATTTTGAATGAAGAGCTTGAAAAAAATGGATATACTGTTGTCGGGGACCCCACATCTCTTTGGGATGATGAAGAAGGTGATTGTGCAAATTTCCTAATAGGTGCACTCATAACAGACATAAAGGCAAATGTATGTTATCCGAATTTAGGCTGGGGAGATTTCTTAACATCAAGTGGTGAAGCATATATGGAAATTGAGTGGCAAATTTATAGCCGTTTAACGCGAGATGTGGTGTTACGATTTAAGACAGAAGGAAGTTCAAAAACAAAAAATATGGAATATGGAAGTGATGAAGCGTTCTATCAAGCCTTTTCTGTGGCCACTAATAATATGCTAGCAGATAGAAACTTTTTTCAATTAGTTGCTTTACATCAGGATATTGGAGAGAAGGTAGATAAGAAAGAGTTAAAGCCTATACAGGTTAGTTATAAAAAAATGAATGAAAAGAATATCGGAGACTTTTCCGACAAGAACATGATTAAAAAAGCTAGAAATGCTGCCGTTACAATTTTTGCTGGGGATGGATGGGGATCTGGATTTTTAATATCCAATGATGGATACATTTTAACCAATGCGCATGTTGTGGGTGGTGCTAATTTTGTTCAGGTTAAGCTAGTTACTGGATCAGAAAGAACCGGTGAAGTTATTCGTAAAGACAAGAGAAGAGATGTTGCCCTCGTGAAGCTAGAAGCTGACCTATACCCGTATATTGTTTTGAGCGACAGCTCTCTTTTATCAATTAGCGATGAAGTTTTCGCTATTGGTACACCTAAGAAAGAAAAATATTCTAATACTGTTTCCAAGGGTATCGTTAGTAGCTTTCGAGTCGATGAAGGTATCAGATATATACAAAGTGATGTTACTGTACATCCAGGTAATTCAGGTGGTCCTCTAATTTCAGAAAAAAGTGGGGCTGTTGGAATAACGGTACAGGCATATCCCATTATTGCTGCTGGCAGGGACAGAGTTGGAATTGGTTTGAATTATTTTATTCCTGTCGAGGAAGCTTTAGACATATTGAAAATTAAAAAAGCAGAATAGAGACTCTTAATAATAAAAGGGACATAAAAGGGACGGAGTTAACTTAATAACTTATGGACATAGTTAATACTTTCTGTAAAATGATTATATGCCAAGAAACAAACGATTAAACGTTATTGGCGGTGTATATCATGTATTTACTCGGGGAATAGAGCGTAAAGAGATATTTAAAGATTCAACCGACCGTGAAGAATTCTTATCCCGCCTTGCTGATACGCTAGATAAAACAAAATCAACCTGTTATGCCTGGGCATTGATGCCTAATCATGTTCATATTATGCTTCGTCCTGGCAAGAGAACCTTAACTGATATAGCCCGAAGAATATTCACCGGCTATGCTGTATATTTCAACATCAGACATAAACGTAGAGGGTATCTTTACCAGAACCGATATAAATCAATTCTTTGCCAAGAGGACATATATTTTGAAGAACTTATAAGATATATCCACTTAAACCCTTTAAAAGCTAAAATAGTATCAACAATCAGCCAATTAGATAAATACCCTTGGACTGGTCATTTTACAATAATGAGTAGTAAAAATTGTCCTTGGCAGAATATAGATGAAGTATTGCTTCGCTTTTCGAAGAAAAAGGGAAAAGCGGTAGCTGCCTACAGAGATTTTATAAAAGAAGGCGTAGGCAAAAAGTCTATGGTAGACTTTTTAGGTGGCGGATTGATAAGAAGTGCCGGCGGCTGGAGCGAACTTGCTGCCATGAGGCGTAAAAAAGATTATTGGCGGGGAGACGAGAGAATACTAGGGGGCGATTCATTTGTTAATCAGGTATTGAATGAATACGAGGAGAAAATGGATCAAAAAGATAAGCTAAGGAGAGCGGGCTGGGATTTAACTAAGGTAATCCATAAGGTATGTTGCGAATTGGCCATAAGTGAGGAAGACATCTACAAAAAAGGCAGAAACAATATATACTCAGAAGCCAAAGCCTTGATTTGTTACCTTGCCAATAAAAAGCTCGGTATCAGCGGAGCCCAAATAGCCAAAAGGCTTAGAATATCTCAACCGGCGGTAGCCAAGTATATGATTAAAGAGATTGTGAGGGAGAGGGGAAATAAGTTATTAAGTTAACTCCGTCCCCTCCTCCTCACAGGAGAAAATTTACAAGAGAGAGTACAAAAATATCTCCTTGTAAATATTTAAAGAAAGTACTATAATTCCTTTTGTTACGGTTAAACGGATATCTATGCATTGGCAATATACCCAAATTATTTAAAGAATTTAAAGCGCTAGGTGCCCCTAGCGCTTTTTTTGCTTCGAGGTACTTTTTAAGGTTTTTTTATAGACATTAAAAGGAGGCAGGATGAAGATATTCTATATAACTTTTGTTGCTCTAATGATTTTTAGTGGCTGTGCATCTGCTAGCAAGCATAGGCAGAATGTCCAAGATGATACCGGAGAGCGCATAACGGTTGGAAAGGTTCAACGAGAAATACGCGTAGGCATGCCATCAGCTCAGGTTGCTGAAATTCTGGGATCTCCAAATGTTGTGAGTACCGATGAAGAGAGGCGAGAAGTTTGGCTTTACGACAAAATTTCTACTGATGTCAGTTATTCAAAAAGTGAAGCTGGCGCAGGACTCCTAATTATTGGCGGTAGTGGGGCTTCAGGAGCGCAATCAACATCACAGAGGACTCTGACAGTTATAATAAAATTCGATAAAGATAATAAGGTTCGTGACTTTGCATATCATACATCACGATTTTAAAATAATGTTGTTACGTGTCTCAAAATTACTCCCGTTAATTATTATCAGTTGTTTTTTGTCCGGGTGTGTTAGTGCTCCAAAAGGTTTTCTAAAGTTTCCTGAAACATATCTTGAAAAGCGGCAATTGCAAATACGGCAATATGATACAACAGATGAAGAAAAAATTATTATTTCTGTAGCAGGAGTTTTGCAAGATTTAGGATTTATGCTTGATGATAGCGAAACAGAAGTGGGTTTGGTGGTTGCTTCAAAAAAAGCTGATGCTACTGACGGTGGGCAAATTGCAACTGCTTTTTTTATCGACTTGCTAGCCGCGTTGGGTGGTTCGTATTCAAACGCATCAGCCAATGTTGATGCTGTACAGCATGTTAAAGCCTCTGTAATTGTTAAACCTAGCCTTGAAGGTGGCAGAACTGTTGTTCGTGTGACTTTTCAGCGTATTGTTTGGAATGTCAGCAATAAAATTAATAGAGTGGAAACTGTAGACGAACCCGAGATTTACCAGAAGTTTTTTGATAGTCTATCAAAATCGATATTTTTGGAGGCACATTCAATATGAATAGACAGAGTAAAAAAATGTTTTTTACAATATTCTTAGTTGTTTTTCTTGCAGGTTGCGCTTCGACTTCACAAAAGGCATTTGTGACTAACGAGAGCCAGGTTATGCTGAGAAGTATGCAGACGAGGGCATTTGATACAACAAATAAAAAAGCGATGATGCAAACAGTTATTAGCACAATGCAGGATTTAGAATTTGTTATTGATAAAGCAGATTTTATGCTTGGGTCGGTGACCGGTACAAAATTTTTAGGATATGCCGTTATAAAAATGACAGTAACGATTAGGCCTCGAGGAAAGACTCAATTATTAGTAAGAGCAAACGCTCAGCATGGGATAAATTCTATTAATGATGCCGAAACCTATCAAGATTTCTTTACCGCTTTAGGAAAGTCATTATTTCTTACAGCTCACCAAGTGGATTAGATGTTTTTACAACCGATAGAATTCAGGAGGGCAGAGTACTTATTTCGAATTAAGTAATACGTCCCCTCCTCCAACGGATTAACGATTTTAAAATAAACATACCGGGGGTGCTCATTGTTGTTTGCGTGGCTTTTATCATTTTTGGCTTATCTTTACGGAGTAGTAAATTTATAAGTGTAAAAACTCAAAATAAGGTCATGGGTATTTTATCACTAGACAAAGAGAAGAATTAACTTCCTTTATAAATTAAGGAGGTGTTAAAATGGCCGAAGGTGGCTTTTAGTGAGGTTTATGGATGGAGAGATATATATATGAATTACGGTATTCTATCGCACAGTGAAGCGAGGGCGTTTTTCAAAAAAGAAATAAATTCACAGAAATTGTGTAATGAATGTCGATCGGCAAGGTCAGAATTTCGTTTAAAGGATCAAAAATATAATTCTTCTTACAGCAATCTCCTTCCTGGCTTTTCAAGTTCTAAAGTAAAGATACCAATAGATGTATTAGTTATTGCTGAGGCCCATGGCGGCGGTCGAGAAAAGTGCTTTCGTAAACAGCTATCTCTGGAAAAAGAAGTTACTGAGATAGGTAATTATTATCGCAGTGACTCTATTGAGAAATTCCATCAATATGAAATGAGAAAATTGTTTAAACGATTAGATCAAAAGGGAAAGAGCTGGATTTTTGCTGATTTAATACGTTGTTTTGTTTGGCAAGGAATAGACATAGCCGCTAATTTGGACGGCAGAATTAATGTTCAAAAAGCTATAGGCTACTGCCGGAAATATCTAGACAAAGAGATTGCTTTTTTGAAGCCTAAAAAAATAATTTGTTTAGGAAATAAAGTCGCCAGAGATTATTTTGGAATAGACGAAAGAATGATACACGGTATGGAGTATAAATACAATAGCAAAAATACTGAGTCCGTCGTTATCCGGTCGTACTTCCCAAGCAGAAATACAGCTGATATATGGGTGACGGTTGGAGGGTGGAAAGAAATTCTCGCTAAAATCTAATTCCTTGACAGAATTTCCGATCAGAGCTATATTAAAAGTAACAATTAGGCAAAAGTCCCGAGTTAGAGGATTAAATCCCGGACTTAAAAAAAGTAAAACCTTCACTGGAAACGGTGAGGGATTTTTTATTTTATGGAAATGAAACAAAAATATTGGTTATTTAATGTTTTGTTTTTATTGTTTTTTGCTAACGCAATAGCATCGGAAGTTAATCCTTCGGCAAAGCCTAAGATTTATGTTAGTACGCATAGAGGGATAGATTATTATCATATGAAATATACACTGACTCCCGATAATGTAGAATTAACCTTGCCTACTTATCATAAATATGGACCTAGCGAATATTTCTTTGAATATGGAAACTTTCAACTATTTATTCCCAAGGAAAAATTTCCCATCTCAGCGCCTAATTGCAACACGCATATTATTTTACGTATGCCTATGACAATGGGCGATGTTTTTGCGAAAAGGTATTACACTTCTGAACAAGAGCGCTATATTGCAGAGAAAAGAGCTGTTTACGACAAAATTAAACAAATAAAGGAATCAGGCAGGGGCGAGTTAGAGGTAGTGGTTGAGTTAAACCCGTATGTGAAAGTAAAGCAAGAGGAGCCGTTAGAGGTTGAATTAGAGTGGTGCAATGTTTTTTTCAGAGATGCTTATGGTCAATATATTGATTATGTGGGTCCGTTAAAATGGACAATTCCGCGGATAAATAAAAAGTTGTTTAAACGTCTTGAGAAAAAGTAAAACCTTCACTGGAAATGGTGAGGGATTTTTATTTTAAGAATACATAAAATAAAAGGGATATATGAAAATCAAAAAATGCAGAAAATGTGGAGGGGATAATTTTATCATTCAGGAAACTATTCTTCACGAAGCTGCACTTTGCTTGGAAGATAAAGAATTGACTGTTTACAAGGAACGCACTGGAGGCATAGAAAAAATAATATGCAAAAATTGTAATACAGATTACTCTGAGGAAGATTTTTCAAGAATAAACTTTCGGTAATAAAGTTATTATAAAAAATAAGTACGTTTGTTTACAGCAGGGTTTACACATATTCAGTTGCTAAAAAAGCGTGGTTGCCGGAGGAAAGATTTTATATATTGACACTGGATTTCAGTACATTAAGATAATCATAATGCTTTGGGCAAGGAAGAGGAATCTATGCGTAAAAATAAGCAAAACCTTTGCAAAACAAGCGAAGGTTTTTGTATTTTTATAGGGGTAGTGAAAAAGTGAAAAATTTGGTATAATAACAACATATGAAAACGATGCATAAAATTATCATTGGTGATTCGCGAAAGATGAAGGAGCTTTCTGATGAAAGCATCCATATAGTTGTAACTTCTCCGCCATATTGGCAACTGAAAGATTACGGAGTTAAAGATCAAATAGGATTTAATGATAGTTATGAGAGCTACATCAATAACCTTAATTTAGTCTGGAAAGAATGCCATAGGGTTTTACATAAAGGTTGTCGTTTATGCGTCAACATTGGAGATCAATTCGCACGTTCAGTTTACTATGGAAGATATAAGATTATTCCTATCCGAACGGAGATTATTAGGTTTTGCGAAACGATCGGGTTTGATTATATGGGCGCTATAATCTGGCAAAAAGTAACTACCTGCAATACTACAGGTGGTGCGACAATAATGGGTTCATTTCCTTACCCCCGGAATGGGATTTTAAAGTTAGATTACGAATTTATTCTGTTATTTAAAAAACCAGGCATTTCTCCACGACCATTTAGAGAGATTAGAGAACGCTCAAAGATGACAACTGAGGAATGGAATAAGTATTTTGCTGGACATTGGCAATTTACCGGAGAAAGACAGAATAAGCATTTGGCAATGTTTCCGGAGGAATTACCTAAACGTCTTTTAAGAATGTTTACTTTTGTCGGCGATACGGTATTAGACCCTTTCCTAGGGAGCGGTACGACTTCTTTGGCAGCAAGGAATTTAGAAAGAAACTCTGTCGGATACGAGATAAATAAAGATTTTTTGTCTGTTATAAAATCAAAACTCGGAATGAAGCAGCACAATTTTTTTCATACGCATAATTTCGAAGTTATACAACAAGAAAAAATAGCGAATAATTTAACCGAGGAAATTAATAAATTGCCTTATGTTTTTAAGGATCCAATAAAATTTGATAAAAAAGTTGATCCTAGAAAGTTGCAGTTTGGTTCAAGAATCGATAAAAATAGTGGGGAGCGACACCAATCCTTTGTTGTAAAGGAAGTTATTAGCCCCGAATTACTAAAACTCAACAATGGTCTTACTATACGACTTCTAGGCATCAAGCAGAACCTTGACAAAAATGGAAAAGCTACTCAGTTTTTGAGCGATAAGGTTAAGGGAACAAGAGTTTTTCTTAAATACGATAAAGCAAAACATGATGAAAAAAATAACCTGCTTTGTTACCTTTATTTACAAAATAAGACTTTTGTGAATGCACATCTAGTAAAAAATAACCTAGTGGACGTTGATGCAGCAACGGATTATAGATATAAGACAAAATTTTTATCTTTGGCAGGAGCTAAATAATGGCAAAAGAATGGATATTAAATCAGGCAAATATGCGATGGGGGTTAACTAGAAAGAGTAAAGTTGGTCCTGTTGCAGAACTAATAAGGAAATGTTCACCCAAGACATTAAAAGAATGGGAAGAGTTTTATTTGCATAAAGCTTATTCAAAGCAACACCTTGAACAGCTCGGGAAAATATTGTTCATTAAGGTAACTGATATTTGCAAGGCAGAAATAGAAGATATTACCGAAGAAGATTGCATAGGATTTGTATATAATTTGGTAATTAACAGAACCTTTGATGGATATCAGTCAGAAATTCAAACAATATATGGCCAACTTGAAAAGATTCTTGGGGTAAAAATTGAATCCGCTCCTGACGAATGGGATAGAGGCTATAACGTTGATTATTTCATTCGAATTGATGGTAAACATATCGGTCTTCAAATAAAACCCGCAGGTTATGAGTATATAACGCAAATAATTAATGAGAGAGAGCAGCAGAAGAAAACTCACGAAAAATTTTCAGCAAAGTATGGAGGTAAAGTGTTCTATATTATTTCAATAACTGAAGGTAAAAATAAGTTAATTCATAATCCCGAAGTAATCGAGGAAATAAAAAAAGAGATCGAAAGGCTAAAAAGAGTATAAAGATCAGTGATAAAAAGGGGAATTTCTACCCCGAAATTCTTCGGGCTGGGTGGGTATTTAGTGTTCCACTCACTTGCAGGTTCGGAGTCCCGAACCAGAATAGATTCGGTTCGGGGTAAACTCCGGTAGGCCCGAGCAGAGCGAAGCCTTCTTTTAGGGGTTGAGACTGCAACAAGCAACCACGATGTATATGCACCCCACCAGAGACGCCAACAGGCTACCACGATGAGGCTGGCCCTTGGCCGTTTCTTAAACAACAAAGATGAACTCCAGCCATTTTTCACATTTCGAACTATTCTGCCGTCCATTTCTAAGAGGATTTTCTCCCTTCACGAATTTGCCAATAATGATATACTTAAAATATGCAAAACATAAAAGCCGGTGACATTATTCTTTTTAAGCCCGGGGGAGATTTGCTTTCAAGGATTATTGCCTGGGGCACAAAAAGCGCCTATTCTCATGTTGCTGTTTGTGTATCGGCAGAAATGAACCTGGCCATTGAGGCAAACACAAGAGGCGGAGTGAGAGCAATTGACTTACGCAAAATTAAACGCAGGATAGATATTTACCGCATCAAAAACGAGCATCAATTCCGGCTGGATGGAGTAATTTCTTTTTTAGTTGAGCAGTTAAATAACAAGTATGACTTTTTAGGCGTAATATACTTAGCAATTTTAAAGAGTTTAGCTATTGTTTTACGCAGGCCCCTTAAAAATGCCGCCAATAGATGGCAGAAAGGCAAAGACTATTTTTGCTCAGAGCTCTGCTATGAAGCTTTTTTAAAGGGCGGCGATTTAGATATCGTACCGCAAAGCGATAAAGCGGATGTAACTTCTCCCGGTGATATTGCCAAAAGCCCGATTGTCGAATTAGTGGAGCAAAAAAGAACTTTCTACAATTAGGCTGGGATTTGCCTACTGCTTAATCATTTACGGTCATTTTTATATTAAAAAAGTTATTTATAATGTAAGATATTGCAGAGGGTTTTCTTTTTCGTGATATAATATAAAAATGTAATTCCGGCCGCTTATATAGCGGGTTAAATCTTGCCCTGTTTTGCGCCGTAACTTTTAACCCTAAGCGGTTCGGACATAATTCACCCTTGACATTAAAGATATCAAGGGTTCATTAAAAGGAGGTTAGATATGCAAGAGCAAGAGATTGGAGTAGTTGACCATTTTTTTGGCAAGATTTCTGTTGGGATGATCAACCTAAGCGGCGAGCTTAAAGTAGGAGAGACCATTCGCATTAAAGGAAAGCAGGCGGATTTTTCTCAAAAGGTCGAATCGATGCGGATAGGGTTTGATGATGTAACTGAGGCTAAAGAAGGGGACAAGGTAGGCATAAAAGTTTCCGAAGCTGTCCATGCTAACGATAAAGTATATAAAGTGATTGCTTAAATCCCGGCGATAAATATTATTTTCCCAAGAAACTTTTAAAATAAGTCTATGCAATTCAGTGAGCTTAATTTACCGCAATCTATATTAAAATCTCTGCAAAGAATGGGGTTTAAGGAGCTTACTCCTATACAGGAAGCAACTTACCCGATTATTTTGACCGGGCGTGATATCTGCGCATTGGCTGAGACCGGTTCAGGTAAGACTAGCGCTTGCGCGATTCCGCTTATTCAGATAGTTGATTCTAATATTAAAAGTATCCAAGGGCTGGTGATTGTGCCTACACGCGAGCTCTGCATTCAATATGTCGATGAAATTCATAAGATTGCGCTTAAAACTCAGGTTGCAGTTTTTGCCGCTTACGGCGGTTTTGATAAGTCAATACAAGTAACCAAGCTTAAACATGGGGTGCATATCCTGGTGGCTACTCCCGGACGGCTTATAGACCTGATTTATGACGGAGTAGTTGATTTAACCGGTATAAAATGCGTGATATTGGATGAAGCTGACCGGCTGCTCGACGATGGTTTTTTAGAAGGTATTGAGCTTATTCTTTCCTGTATAAGGCAGGAACACCAGATACTTATGTTTTCAGCCACGATGAACGAGGAGACGAAAAAACTCGCCAATGACTGCCTTAAAAACCCCAAGCATATATCGTTGATTAACAAGCAGGCTACACCCAAGAGTATTGAGCATTATTTTGCTTATGTTAAACGGGAAACTAAAGAAAAAGCCCTCTTTGATTATTTGCGCCGCGAAAGAGTTAACCAGGCGATTATTTTTTGCAATGCCCGGAGCATGGTGGATACCCTGCACAGGATTGTGCGCAAGCATTTTCGTGATGTAGAGTATATTCATGCCGGCCTTGAACAGGGCAAGCGTTCTTCAATAGTGCGCCGATTCAGGGCTAAAAAGATTCGCTATTTGATTGCAACAGATGTTGCCGGCCGCGGCCTTGATTTTTCCCATATTTCTCATATTGTTAACTGGAATTTTCCCCGAGGCGAGCAATATACGCATCGTACCGGACGAGTCGGGCGTATGGGCAGAAAAGGCAGGGCATTATCTTTGATAACCCATCATGACATTCCTGCGGTGCGGGAAATGCTAAGCGCTACTAAAATTAAACCTCATTGGTTCGGGATAGATCCATTGAGCCAGTTATCAGCGCCGCATCGTTCCAGCCGTCGGCCGCCGAGAGGTTAACAAGTTAAGCAATTTATGCGCTTATCAGAAATGGATGAGCCTGAGGAGATGGAGGGTTATTTAGAATTTTTGCTTAAGGCGTGCAGAGAATTGGTTGTTACTTTTTTGTGTTAATAAAAATGTTAAAAGTTGTCTTTTTTACCATTTGTGGTAGCGTAAAAGAGAGAAGGATTTAAAATAAAAAAAGGAGGCGGGAATGAGGCAAAAGATGATATTGGCGGTTTTATTGTCACTGGGTTTTATTTTTGTTACTTCATCAGTTAACGCCGGCCAGGCGGAAGGATTAGAGGCAAATAAAGAAATTGCCGTAAAGTATGTAGAGGAAATTTTAGAAGAAGGCAATATTGATTTTATTGTTGATAATTATCTTGCCCCTGAGATTGAAATTGAGTTTCCTGAAAATTTCATAATTCCGGCATTAGGAACTAACCAGGTTAAAGGGAAGGAGGCCCATCGTAGGGCAGCTAAGGCTTGGAAGAGCGAAACGGCGCATAACGTTGATATCTCTGAGGTCATTGCCGAGGATGATAAAGTGGTAGTATTGGTTTATGTTGATCGAGCATTCAAAATAATAGAAGGTAAGGAAAGATTATTCAATGACCATCCGATGGTATTTATTTTTAAGTTTAAGGATGGCCAGATTATTAATGCTAAGATAATTTTTGACGTGTTGGATGAAATTGAACAGATGAAAGCAAAAAAATATAATTAGCTAATAGAGTTAATAAGCAATAAAATATTTATTTTTAGCTGACAAGAATATCTCTATGCTTAGAGAGGGGTATAAGTGATTTTACGTAAGGTTTCTATATTATTTTTCTCGATAGTTTTTCTGTCAGTTATTTTTTTCATTAAATACGCCAGTGCTGAGGGCAAATGGCAAATTACCGGCCAAAGGCATTTTGGTACGCGTGTTGTCGATGACAGCGATTTTGCGAAGGTAAAAAGTATACCTGCTTGGTGCGGAGTGGCTCGGATAGTAAACTGCGGCGGCAGGCAGGCCTTAGAATACGCCTGTTTAGAGGATGCTCTCTGGACTCCTTATACAGAAAGCAGCCTTATCGGCCCGATAGGGTTTGATTTTCAGGGTTATAACGAGTTAGTGGTTTATATTTATTCTACCGCGGCAAATTCTCCGGGCCGTTTCCTAAGGCTTAAAGGAATAGACTTAGATAAAACAATGATCGGCAAGGTAGGAGAATTCACCGGGAAAATAACTCCCTGGGTTAAAGGCAAAAGCCCGGGAGTGATGGAGGTGGAAGAATACCACTGGCTGCCTCCAGTCTGCATAAAAGGCATTGTGAGAGAAGAAAACAGATGCCAGGGGGAGCGGAAAGAATCCACAGCTCTTGTTTTTGATGTGAAAGGAAGAAAAGGTACGGTTACATTTTTTATCAGCCAGAATTCACCGGTTTATTCAGAGCTTAGACAGCATCTTGGAGAAGAGATTAGCTTAGCTGCCTATGTTTGCAATAAATGGCTAAGCGAGCATATCTTCCCCGAGATGAGTTGGACATGTTTCCTTGGTATGCCGGCGATGAGTGTGCAGTGGCTTTGCGATTAGATTGTCCATGAGCAGAGCGGGAAACATAGAAAGCCTTTTACAAAAATCAAAATTCAGGTCGAGCTTTAAACTTACCCTCAAAGACTTAGCTTATATAAAAAGAGTTGGGCTTGCAAAAATTAAGAGTCATGCCCACGATTTTATCGTTACAAGATTAAAACCGGCAAATCCTGAAAATGACGGAAAGCAAACCCCTTTTAGGGGCCACCCAGTTTTTAAGGCTCAACACGCTACTGCTACATGCTGCCGCAAGTGCCTTTATAAGTGGTATGAAATACCAGAAAAAAGACAGCTGAGTGAAACTGAAACAACATTTATTGAAAAGCGTATTATGAATTGGATTAATGCGCGCTTACAATAAATATAGCTTTGCCGGTGAAAGCGGTTGGAAACGGCTGTTTATTTTTGAAAAAGTAATTAAACCAGAAGAATCGCAGCAGTTTTTGCCAGATATAAGCAATATATATTGTTTTATTCTTGTAAGAGAGTTCAAGCAGCGATAAAATGTTTAGAAGTCGCCGGAGTAATTAATGTAGGATTATTTTGTTTATTGCATAGGAGGTTTTTAATGGAAAAAGAGTCCTTAGAGTTTCTAAAAAAATTGATTAATACTGCCAGCCCTTCAGGTTCTGAAGAAGAAGCAGGCATAATATGGAGAGAGGAAGTAGCCAAGAGCATCAGTAAGGTTAAAAATGATATTCACGGCAATAGCATTGCGGTTATAAATGAGGCTAAAACTCCCAAGGTGATGCTTGCGGCTCATATTGATGAAATTGGGTTTATGGTGAAATATATCGACAAAGAGGGATTTATTTATTTTTCGGCAGTCGGCGGCATTGACGCGCGTTTAGTTTCCGGGCAGAGGGTAAAAATCAAAACCAAAAAAGGAAATGTTTTAGGCGTTGTCGGAAAAAAACCAATTCATTTATTAAAACCGGAGGAAAAGAAAAAGGCAGAAGAAATAACCGACCTTTGGATAGACATTGGGGCAGAAAATCAAGCCCAAGCTAAAGCAAAAGTTGATATTGGAGATGTGGCGGTTATTGATGTAGGGTTTGACAGCTTATGCTCTGATCGGATAGTCGGAAGGGGCTTGGATGATAAGGCAGGGGTTTTTGTTGCGGCGGAAGTTTTAAAATCTATCTTCAAAGAAAGTTTTGACACTTGCTTGGTTGGCGTAGCTACGGTTCAGGAAGAGATAGGCCTGCGCGGTGCGAAAACAAGCGCTTACGGAATTTCTCCTGATATCGGAATCGCTGTTGACGTAACTTTTGCTTCGGATTTTCCCACAATGGATAAAAAAGAAACGGGAGATATTAAAATCGGAGCTGGACCGGTAATCGCTAAAGGCCCTAATATTAATTCTAAAATATTTGATTTACTGGTCAATACGGCAAAGGAGAAAAATATTCCTTATCAGATAGAGGCAATATCCCGGGCTACCGGAACTGATGCCAATGTTATCCAGCTTACGAAATCGGGAGTAGCTACGGGACTGGTGAGTATTCCTTTAAGGTATATGCATACCCCGGTAGAAATAGTCAGCCTCAAGGATTTAGAAAATACGATTGCATTGATAAAACAGTTTATTTTAAAAGTTGATAAAAACTTACTGGTTTAAGCAAAGATGGGTTTTAAAAGATTAAGGAGGCAAATGATGGCAGGTATCCGAGAAGTAAAAGCAGAAGGCATGGATGCGGAAGGTTTTATAAACGAGAAAGTTAAAGAGATATCTGCAGCTGTCGGTGATGGCGTTGCTATTAACGCTTTATCTGGAGGGGTAGATTCTTCAGCGGTAACGATGCTGGGGCACCGGGCTTTAGCAGGCAGGTTGAAAACTTACTTTATTGATAATGGAATAATGAGGGAGAACGAACCTGAACAGATAGCCGGAATATTTAAAAAATTAGGCGTGCCGGTAGAGATAATAGATGCTCGCAAGGAGTTTTTTACTGCTCTTAAAGGCCTAACTGATCCGGAAGAAAAAAGAGAAGCAATCACCCAAACTTTTTACAAGGATGTCTTTGGAAAATTGGTAAAGAATAGCGGGGCAAAATATCTTTTACAGGGAACAATCTTAACCGATGTGGATGAAACTGTTGCCGGAATCAAAAGGCAGCATAATGTATTTGAACAGCTGGGCATAGACCCGCAAAGCACTTTTGGCTACAAAATCATTGAGCCTTTAATACAGTTGCGTAAGGATGGAGTAAGAAAAATCGCCAAAGCAACAGGCTTGCCGGAGTCTTTGTTCAACCGGATGCCGTTCCCCGGGCCGGCTCTTGCGGCGCGGGTAATTGGCGAAGTGACACCCGAGAAAATAGAAGTCGTCAGAATTACTACCAAGATAGTTGAGGCAGAGCTTGTTTCTTCAGGAGCCTTCCAATATATGGCCATTTTACATAACGATAGAGTAACCGGAATGCGCCAGGGAAAAAGAGATTTTGGTTTGCAAATTGAGATAAGGTGCTGGGATAGCGTTGATGCCCGCAGGGCCACACCGACTAATTTGCCTTACGAGCTTCTTTGTAAGCTTGGCGATAGAATTTCTACCGAGGTTCCCGGGGTGGTGAGCGTTACTTACAATATAGTTAATAAACCCCCCTCAACCATGGAAGCGATATAAAAATAACTTTTTGAAAAAATGGAGGGAGAATGAAATTCCGGCAGCTATTAAGAGCCAGTTTGCTTTTTTTGAGCCTATGTTTTTGTTTTGTTAATGAAGGTGTATGCCTTGATACTAAAAGCGTAGTTTTGCCGGAGCCGGATTACGTGAATTCTATAAATTGGATGTTTTTACCCGGAGATTCTAATGCTCAAGCAGCCGATATTTTCTGGGTGTATCCGACTATATATGTTTCAGAGGATAACTGGAATATGCCCCTTGATGATAAAGAGGCTATGGCGAAAGCAAAAGAGGTTACTTCTAAATATCTTGATATGTTCAAAGACAATGGAAACCTTTACGCACCTTACTACCGGCAGGCGAGCCTGAAGGTTCTTTCCGCAAACGAGCAGGAAAAAGAAAAATATTTAGGCATAGCGATTGAGGATATCAAAAATGCCTTTAATTTTTACCTTGATAATTACAATCACGGCAAGCCGTTTATCCTTGCCGGCCACAGCCAGGGAGCTAATGTGCTTCTTGAAATGATGAAGGATATGTTTGCCAGTGAGCAAATACGCAAAAAATTAGTAGCAGCCTATATAGTAGGCTGGTCGGTTACAGAAGATGATCTCAAAGAGTATCCTTTCTTGAAAATTGCCCAGGCACCCGATGATACCGGGGTGATAATAACTTATAACGTTGTTGCTGACGGATTCCAGGATAAGTCGCCTACACTTTTGGCGGGAGCGGTCGCGGTTAACCCGCTTTGCTGGCTGAAATCGGATATTTTTATGCCGGCGATGCTTAATGAGGGAGCGGTGTTTTTTGATGATAAGATGATTGAGACAATAATTCCTTATTACACAGGTGCTCAGGTAAAAAATGGCGCTTTGGTTATACCGAAGATAGAAGACGAGAGCCAATTTGATATGCTTTTTGGGCCGGGGGTGTATCATGTTTATGACTATTATTTCTTTTATGAGAATATCCGTAAAAATATGAAACAGCGCTTAAGGGCTTTTTTGCAGTAAAAATATTTCAGGGGCTTATGATTGTTTTAAACTAGATATGAATATGGAAGGATAATTAAAGTTATATGCCAATGGATAAACAGGTAAATATCCAGCATAAAAATTTAGCTGCCGGGCGATGGAAGGAAATATCTCTTTGCGAGCAGATGGCAAATATTGGCAGTGAAATATCCAGAGCGCTTAATTGGCAAAATAAGGGCAGAGAAGAGATGTCCAAAAAAGCTGTTTTAAGAGCTCTGGAATTGTTGGATTTAAGTTTAGATTCATCTAAAAAAATATCTCGCCTTAAGGAAATGGCCCGTTTACGAGAAGCAATAGTTGATTATTTTTATAGCTCTAATGAGTTTTCTTCTTTAGAGAAGCTGTTTCGCGGATATTTTGACCATTTCAATTATGCCGCACGGCATTCTTGCCGCCGGCTGGGTTGAGCGGGATAACGGTTTATGATATAATTTTAAAAAAAGGAGGGAGGAGTGAATATTTTTAAAATAGCTATTTTTGGATTATGCGCTTTTATGTTTATGACCGGTTGTGAAACCATGGATACTGCTTCAAAATTTACCAGGCCGGTTATAAAAAAGAGGGTTTTTGATGCTTCATACGATGTTGTTTGGAACGCAGTATTGGAGACTGTGTCTTCTCAGGGAGTTGAGATTACTGCCGCGGATAAAAATAAAGGCGTTATTACTTTTAAGAAAGCACTTACTAACAAAGAAGCCAAAGAGTATATCGCTCCTGACTCCAGAATTGCCTGGTATCGTGCCAATGCTAATGGCGAGGTGTTAATCAAAGAAGAGGATGTTGGGAAGATTACTGTTGTTATAAATATGAGTTTCAGAGGAAGTATCAGCGGCTCCTCCGGCCCTTTAGCGCAGAGTCATGGGGGTGATACAAGCGGAGTTTTTGAAGAAAAAGTTTTCTACGGAATAAAAAATCTGGTTAGTGGGAATTAATAACTGTCCAGGGGAAAATCGCGATAAGTAACTAAGCTCAGAAGAAAATCTTTTAGCTTGCGTTAGTATATTATTCTAAGTACAATATTTAACGGATATTAATTAAAAAGGAGGGGAGGATGCTTAAAAGATTCTTAGTTGTATTTTTTATGGCAGCTTTGGTCATATCTTCTTCAGGTTGTGTTGGAGGGCTCATAGTCGGTGCCGGAGGAGCAGCCCTGTGGCAGTCAGGAAAAGTTATTTCCGAGGAAACAGTATCCTTTGACAGGGCTGTAGCTGTGGTTGAAGCTACGTTTAAGGCGCAGAAGATTACACTTACCGATAAGCTTGTCAAAGAGAAGACTGCCCAGATAAGAGGGGATGATAAAGATGGCAAAAAAGTTGCCGTGGATATTTTTGATAAAGGCCCGAAAGTGGTCAGCATTGAGATACGCTACGGGTTAGTAGGAAAAGAAAAGCCGGCCCGTGAGCTCTTAGGCCAGATAAAGAAACGTCTGTAAAAACGAAAGTTTTCAAGAGATAATTTTAAACCCACCGCGTTTAAATGAGGCGCGGTGGGTTTTTAAATTATTGATAAGGTTTTGGAATGATTGTTATGAATAGAAGCATACAGAGGAAAGAAAAACCGATGGTAAAGGGCGGCGTGCGAGAAATGATTTCTATCGCGATGCCAATGGTAATATCGCAGGCCTGCTATACAATCATGACTTTTACCGACCGGATGTTTCTATCGCGCCTTGGCCCTGAATATATGAATGCGGCTATGGCCGGAGGCCTGACGGCTTTTATGATGATGACGTTTTTCCTAGGCTTAATCGGTTATACTACAGCTCTCGCGGCTCAGTATTTAGGCTCCGGCAAAAAAGATAAATGCGCTGTTACTGTAAGCCAGGCCGCGATTATAGCTTTGGTGGCTTATCCGCTGATTCTTTCCTGCCGGCCTCTGGCTCATGGCCTTTTTGAATTTATGGGGATAATTCCCGGCCAACTGGCACTGCAAAAGATTTATTTCGATATATTATTATGGGCGGTGTTCGTCAGCTTATTGCGAAATTGCCTTAGCGGTTTTTTCTCCGGTATAGGCAAAACAAAGATTGTAATGATTTCGGCATTTGCCGCTATGCTTGTAAATGTCGTAATTAACTATGTCCTTATTTTCGGTAAGTTGGGTTTCCCGGCTTTAGGCATAAGGGGGGCGGCCTATGGAACCATTGCCGGGGGAGTAAGCGGCTTGATAATTTTGTTGGTTTCATATCTTGGAAAAACTAATCGCAGAGAATACAAAGTTTTAAAATCTTTATATTTTGATAAAACCGTGATGACAAGGTTGCTATGGTTTGGCTATCCGGCCGGTCTTGAGATGTTTCTTAATCTCTTAGCGTTTGATATAGTAATAATGATTTTTCATTCCGCAGGTGCTATTGCCGCTACAGCCGCGACTATTGTCTTTAACTGGGACATGGTTTCCTTTGTGCCTTTATTGGGGGTAGAGGTGGGAGTGATGAGCTTGGTTGGCCGTTATATGGGAGCAAGAGACCCTGATACTGCCCATAAAGTTACTATGTCCGGGCTTAAAATGGGGGCAGCGTATTCGGCAATAGTTTTTGTTTTATTTTTCGGATTTCCGCAATTTTTGACTGAAATTTTCCGGCCCAGTAATTCCGCAAGCGTATTTATAGCCGCTAAGCCGGTAATAGTTTTTATGATACGGCTGGCGTCGATCTATGTTTTAGTTGAGGCGATGATAGTAGTTTTTATCGGAGCCTTAAGAGGAGCCGGAGATACTTTCTGGGCAATGCTTATTTCAGTTTCCCTGCATTGGGTTCTGGTGCCGGTACTATTTGTGCTGTTGAAAATATACGGAGTATCATTACAGATTAGCTGGAGCGTGGTGGTAGGAATATTTCTTATGTTCTCGTTTCTTGTTTACTGGCGCTATTCAATTGGTAAATGGAGGAAGATATCTGTGGTAAGCGCGTCGCCGGTAGTTCCGGCAGTTACCGTATATGAAGACTTTCATGAATCTTTGGACCTATGATTTTATATCTTCAAACCTTTTGGTTGCAATAAGCCTCATTTCTTATAAAATATAGTTCTAAAGTTTTTTTTAACCCCGAGATCAGTATGTTTTCTCAAAAATCTAAAATTAGTGATTTTGGATTCATCGCTGAGGGCAATTCCCTTTTTCAAATTTATCCAAGAACATATGGCATTATTCTGTTATTACTCATAATGCTGTCCGGAAGCCTTCTTATTGCCGGATTATTTATGCCGGTTCTAACTTTTAAAGAAATGGCCTGGTTTAAAACTACCTTTTCGGTTCTTTCGGGGATACAGAACTTATGGCAGGAAAAGCAGCCATTTTTAGCTTTGATAATTGTCCTTTTTTCGGTGATATTTCCTGTGATTAAACTATTCGCTCTGGCTTGGCTTTGGCTGGCGAAACTTTCGAGTAAACGCAGAATGGTTATAATTGAACGGCTTGAGCTTTTGGGGAAATGGTCGATGCTGGATGTTTTTGTAGTCGCGGTTACGGTTGTTGCGGTTAAACTCGGGTTTTTAATTAAAGCAAGGCCCCGAGCCGGCATTTATGTCTTTGCCTCTTCTATTATACTTACCATGTTTATAATGATGTGGTTGAGTAAACTTGCGCTTAAAGCATCTCGCCGTCAGGATCAATAACGGCAGGCGGATACAACTATAAAGGTATAACATTATATTTATAGATGCAAAACGGAGGTTGTATGGGTAAGCGGCTTATTCTGGCGTTTGTCTTTATTTTTTTTATTTCTTTTCAAAATCTCCTTGAAGCCAGCGAGATAGATATATTAGTTGATAAATTAGTGGAAAAAGGCATTTTGAGCCGGGACGAAGCCAAAGAAATCCTGGATGAAACCAGAAACGAGGCCGCTAAAGAGGCCGAAAAAACGGTTCTTGGCCGGGAGGCTAAGGGTAGTTTTGAGAAAAAAACTTTTGATTTGCCGCAGTGGGCCAAAAACCTGAATATTAAAGGAGACTTGCGCCTGCGTTATCAGTATGATGATACAAAACATGATTCTACTGATGGAAGAAATCTTGGCAAAATACAATATCGTTTAGGGTTTGACGTTAAGATAAACGATAGAATAGCATTGGCCGGAGGGCTTGCTTCAGGAGGAAGTGATCCCCGTTCGCGTAATATTACCTTTGACGGAACTTTTGACGGCAAAGCAATATGCCTTGATTATGCTTACCTCAGGTATGCTCCGCTTCCCTGGTTTATTTTTGAAGCCGGTAAAATGAAACGCAATACCGTTATGTGGGAGCCCACGGATCTTTTATGGGATACATCTATTACTCCTGAAGGCGGGGCGGTTGTATTTTTAAAAGAAACCCCGGAGATTAAGTATTTCTCGAATATGAATATGTATGTTCTTGAGGCTGATTCGGGAAGCGATAACGGTGCTTATGTGGCTTTTGTGCAACCGGGGATAGATTGGGCGGTGGATGAAGGTACGAATCTTAAGGCAGCAGTTACCTATTATAATGTTAATACTAAAGGTAAAACTCTTACTCATCCGGGTGCGGGAAACACTATGGCGGGAGATAGCCAGAGATACGATTATGATTCTGTGAGCCCGGCTTTTGAATTAGGGTTTGATAATCCTTTAGGGTTATTACCTTATGCGTCTTTAACCGGTGAATACATTCACGCCTTAAAGCCCAAGAAGAACGAGAATGGTTTTATAGCCGGATTCAAACTCGGCGATAAAGATATTGAGAATTTCGGCAATTGGCAATTCGGCTACTACTATAGGAGGCTTGAGGCTGATTGCTGGCTGGATGCTCTTCCTAATTCTGATACATATAGCGGTGATACCAACACTAAAGGACATACCTGGTTTTTGGGGTATGGACTGGGAAAGAATGCACTGTTTAATCTTACCTGTTATTATGCTCAACCGATAAAGAGCATTAATTCCATGGATACCGAGGCTAAGCAGATTGTCGTGCAGTCTGACTTTATAGTTAAGTTTTAAAGCATTAATATCCCTTGACTCTAAAAAATCCCTGCCATATAATTCATCTTTGCATTATTAACCATTTTTTGAAATAAGAGGAAAAATGATTAGTTTAAACGACTATATAAAACCGGAAGCCATTGTAACCGGAATGAAAGCCCAGACTAAAGAAGAGGCTATAAAAATTCTGATCAAACGTGTTTTTCAGGAGGATAATTCCTGCTGTGGTTCGGTAAGCTTTGAAGATGTTTGCAGGGAAGTTCTATACCGGGAAAGCATGCAGACGACCGGCGTGGGAGAACATATGGCTTTCCCTCATGCCCGTATAGCCGGATGGAAGAAGCTATCCGTAGCCTTGGGTATTTGTAATGAAGGTATTGACTTTAAAAGCCTGGACAAAAACCCGGTTAACTTTGTCTGTCTCATGGTTTCATCATTGGATGAGCCTTATGTAATTCTTCAGACTATGGCTTCTATAATAAGATGCCTGCGCCGAATGAAAAAAAGCGGCGGGTCTTTTGAAAATATGGATTCCCGACAAATAGCGGACAGTTTTACGTCTTACGATGTGCGAACAAGTGAAAATATTCTTGCCGGGGATATAATGAGGCCGGTAAAAGCATCTGTTAAATTAGATTCAAGCCTTGAAGATGTGGCCCGGCTGATGCATCTTAACCATCTCGACGTTCTCCCGGTAGTAAACGGAGGAGATAGGCTGTGTGGTGAAATATCCTGCCTTGATATTTTTTCTTACGGTATGCCGGATTTTTTTAAGCAGTTAAGTACGGTTTCATTTGTGCGCCATATTGACCCTTTCGAAAATTATTTTAAAATCAAACGCGGAGTAAAAGTAAAAAATCTTTTAAGTAAAGATGTTTCGGCTATAGCCAAGGATGCTACATTACTTGAGATAGTATTTCAACTTACGGTTAAAAACAGGCAAAAACTTTTTGTGGTCGATGAGGGCAGGTTAGTAGGAGAGTTGGACCGTTTTAATATAATCGATAAAATATTGTTTTTTTAAAATTAAAACATGATACCGTCACTAGTTATATTTATAATTGCGTATATTCTCATTGCCACAGACAGGCTTGATAAGACTACCGTTGTGCTTATAGGAGCCGGGTTGATGCTTTTTTTCCGCTTGATAACTTTTGAAAATGCGGTAGCGGCGATAGATCTAAATGTTATTTTTCTTCTTGTGGGCATGATGACCAGTGTTTTTGTTTTGGCAAAAACAGGATTTTTTGAGTGGGTTGCCATTATTGTGGCAAAGCTGGCCAGGGGAAATCCGATGCTAATAACCCTTTTATTCCTGATAGTGACGGCTATTCTTTCAGCTTTCCTGGATAATGTTACCACAATAATTCTTTTGGCGCCGGTTACCATACTTATAATGCAGATTTTAGAAATTTCCCCCGTACCTCTGCTTATTCTGGAAGTTATCGCTTCTAATATTGGCGGAGCAGCCACTCTTATTGGAGACCCTCCCAATATCATCGTGGGTTCACAGGCCAACCTGTCTTTTAACGATTTTTTGATTAATCTATTTCCGGTAGTCAGTGTCATGTTTGTTGTATTTCTGCTTACAGTATATATTCTGTTTCGCAGGCGCTGGAACATATCCGGGCAAATCAGAAAGAGGGTGATTGAGTCTGTACCACATTTGGCTATTATTGACCGCAAGAATATGATCAAAGCTTTGGTCGTTTTAAGTTTTATATTTTTGGGATTTTTTACCCATACCTTGACAGGCGTGAAACCGGGGGTTATAGCTCTTTTTGGGGCGATGGTTATGACTTTAGTCTGTAAAGTCGAGATTGATAGGACATTTAAATCAGTTGAGTGGAGTGTAGTATTTTTTTTCATAGGCTTATTCATGATGGTGGCGGCTTTGGAACATAACGGGGTTATAGAATTTTTGGCTCAAGGGTTATTAAATGCTGCCGGGTCAAATTTATTTATTTTATGCGTTGTCATTCTTTGCGGCAGTGCGCTTTTGTCTTCAGTTTTGGACAACATACCTTTTGTTGTAACCATGATACCGATGGTTAAAAGCATTATCGGAAAAGTTTCTCTTTCTTATGGCCTGGCTGATGCTTCTCTTATCCAGGCTCAAATAGCTTACCCTCTTTGGTGGTCGTTGGTTCTGGGAGTGTGCCTGGGGGGTAACGGTACTTTAATCGGGGCTTCAGCGAATGTAGTTATGGCTAAGATCAGCCAGCGTAATAAATATCCTGTTAGTTTTATGAAATTTTCCAAATACGGGTTTCCTTTTATGCTGCAGACTTTAGTTATTTCTGTTCTGTATATCTGGATAAGGTATTTTCTCTAATTGTTTTAGCAATGCGCCTTTAAAATGGATTTAGCTGCGATGTGGCTAGTCTAAGCTTAAAGGCGTTTTTTATTAAGGAGAAACAGTTTGGCCGCAAAAAAAATACTCATTGTTTTCACCAGGGATGAAGAGATTAAGAAAAACATAAAGGATACGGTTCTGGCCGTTGATGAAATAAAAAAGGCTCTTGTTGCTGGTGGATTTGAAGTAGAAGCCAGATGCCTTACGGAAGAAGATTTCAAGGACGTTGGACGCCTTAAGAGAAAAATATTTGTAAAAAGACCCGATTGTATTTTTAATCTTTTTGAAGGGTTCGTTGATGACTCATCGAAAGAGATAGAATTGGTTCGCATAATTGAAAGCGAAGGCCTACCTTATACGGGTAACGGCTCTATGGCTTTAGAAAATTGTTTGGACAAAGCAGCCTGCAAGAAAATACTCAAAGAAGCAGGCGTAAGCGTGCCTAGAGGCATATTTATTAATAAATCCGGAGATTTTAATTTAGGAGATTTAGCGCCTCCTTTTTTTGTTAAACCCTGCTTTGAAGATGCCAGTTATGGCATAGACGAGCAATGCCTGGTTTATGAGGAGAAAGAGCTAGCCAGTGTCATTGAAAGGGCTCTTGAAATGTTTCCCCGGGGGATTGTGGTGGAAGAATTTATTGGGGGTAAAGAATATCATGTGGGTTTACTTGGCGAGTATCCTTATGAGTTGCTGGGAATTTCAACTACCGACTATTCTCTTTATAAGGACTTTAAGCCTTTCTTGACATATAAAGCCAAGTGGGATAGGAATACTCCTGAGTACAGACGAATAATGCCGTCTCTTATTGAGCCCATAGAGGGGCAGATAGAAAATAAGCTACACGAAACTGCTTCTTTTTGCGCGAAAGCGTTAGGTTGTAAAGGCTACCTGAGAGTTGACATACGCGAAAAACGGGGCGGTTTTTTCGTTCTGGATGTTAACCCTAACCCGGATATATCGGTTGAGAGCGGTTTTATAAAGCAGGCCTATCAAAAAGGGTATGATTATCAGAAAATAATAGTTAAAATTGTTCAATTGGCAAACATTGGGCCGGGAGAAACAAAATGCAACAGATAAGTAGCATATATTTAAAGATTGCTGACAATGCGAGAGTTTTTACTCCGGTTGAGCTGGGTGTTTTAAGAGAGGTACTTCTGGACATAAATGTCAATTCCAACAGTACATATAAACTGGTTGAGGAAAAAGAAGGAGAGCGTGTCGCCGGGTTTGCAGTGTTAGGCAGAATTCCCATGACAGCTTTTGGCTGGGATATATATTGGATGGCCATTGATAAGGATTTACAGGGTAAAGGTATCGGGACCAGGCTTTTGAGGCGGGTTGAAGCGCTTATTCTAAGCGCAGCGGATAAAGCTATAGTAAGAGTTGAAACCTCAGCTAGGAAAGATTATGTTTTGGCTCAGAATTTCTATTGTAAAAGAGGTTTTATTCAAGCGGGGATAATACCAGATTTTTACGGCACTTGTGATGATCTGATGGTTTTTTATAAGAAGATAACCAATCGCAGTCTTAAGTTTGGAGATTTTACTGATAGCTAAAAATACAAAGTTTGTGATATACCGTAATTTAAGGTTAAGAGTCGAAGTTTTGCAGATGTTGAGTTTAGCTTATTCTATGTTATAATAAAAAATTCCATAACAGATATTCGGAATTTCCAGCAGTGATAAAAAGCTTACAGGAATAAAGCTGCTTATAAACTAGGGGTAAAAATGAGCATTAAAAATAGATTGAAGCGCTGGGGGAAACTGCGGTTTTTTATTTTTTACCCATTTGGCCTTTTTATACTTTTTTCAGCTACTCCTGATGACCGTTCCATAATGGCCGGAATATGGTTTATTATTGCCGGCCTGCTTATAAGGCTTTGGGCGAATGGTTATGCCATAAAGCTCGATAAGCTTACTACTTGCGGTCCATATGCTTACCTGCGCCATCCGTTGTATTTTGGGACGATGCTGTTGGCTTTAGGGTTTATGATTATGCTGAAAATATATTATATAGGCGCATTCTTTTTAATTTTGTTGAGCCTGATATATTACCGGACGATCAAAAAAGAAGAGGCCATGCTCAAAGATAAATTCGAACAAGTTTATCTTGATTATAAAAAAAGCGTTCCTGCTATGATTCCTAAAATTTTTCCTTACAAGAAAGGAGAGAAATGGCCGTTCAGCTTTAGGCGCCTGATTAGAAGCCAGGAATATAAACTGTTTTTATGGATGATAGTTGTGGTTATAGTTTTTCATCTCAAAGAAGAGCTTTTGGCTGAACGGGAAACTTTAGACTTTAAAAATTGGTTTTTGCTTGGAATTGCCATGCTGTTTATCTTGATAGACTTAGGGGGAGAATTTATCAAGCACAGGGCAAGAAAAGCAGCCGCTTAAACGGAGTGTTTAATCCGCAGCCATCTAAAAATGTTTTTTGCTTAAGTTTTCCAAGCTCTCTTGCAGACATTTTTTCCAGCCGAAGTTGCCCAATCTTAGAAGCTTTTTAATATCCGCTTGTATTTTCTACTCCGGATGATAGACTAATACTGTAAAAAGATATTGTTTTTGTTGCCAGTTCAGTTTCAGGCCGAAATTTTCTAATTTAATATACCACACCTTTTGTATTCAAATTTTTAAATACTCCGATGACAAAAAAAACTAAGTACAAAACCAGCATAAGGAAAAAAATAGCGTTGATTATTTTTTTCTCCGCCTTTACGGTTATTTCAATTATTATGATTCTGGGCTATTTCTGGTCGGCAGACTTATTGCGCAGAACAATAGGCCAAAACTATCTCGAAATGGCCCAGCTCCTCAGTGCCGCCACGAGTAGAATCATTAATGAAGAAATATCTGACTTACGAGTATACATGTCTCATGAGGAACGTATAAACAAGGCTCAAAATTCCAACTTGCAATATGCTGGTATGAGCGGGGAAGAACTAAAGGCTTATTTTGAAACGAAAGACCGCCAATGGATGGCGGAGGGTTCAAACAATGAACTTGTACAGGAAATTTTAGATAACTCTGTCAGCAAAAGACTGATTTCTATTAAAGATAACGATGAAGGGCTGGCTGAAGTAATGATAACTGATGCTTTTGGAGCTCTGGTGGCGGCTTCAGGCAAAACCTCAGATTTTTACCAGGCAGATGAGAAGTGGTGGCAAGTGGCTTACAGCGATGGTAAAGGAGGCGTTTCTATTGAGGATGTTGAATTTGATGAGTCCAGCCGTTCTTTGAGTGTATCCCTGGCAATACCGGTAAAGAACGTTTCCGGTGAGGTGGTGGGAACTTGTAAAGCCGTTTTAGATATAAACAGATTATTCTCAGCCTTGGAAGATTTTAAATTTGGTAAAACCGGCCATGTTATTCTGGTTGATTATTTCGGCAATATTATGTTTCATCACGAGCTTAAATCTATAGGTAAAGAATTAATTAATGCCAGAGATTTGAAAACTTTGTTAGAGAATCAAGACAATTATGCGGTAGTAGATAATACTAGAATCCATAAGAATAAAGGGCTGATTGCTTGGTCACTGGTCGAACAGCCTGATTTGTTCAAAGGGGGATCACCGTGGATTATATTTGTTTATCAGGATTATGGTGAAGTATTTGCTCCTCTGTGGTCATTAGAGGTCCAAACTTTAGTGATTTTCTTTATTTCACTGGTGGCTTTATCTGCTTTAGGATTTTTTGTCAGTAGCCTGTTTGTTAAACCGATAAAAAAACTCGAGGAAGCTACAGCAAGGATATCTTCCGGTGACCTTGACTACAAAGTTAGTATTAATACCGATGATGAAATGGAGCGGCTGGCTGATGCCTTTAACGAAATGTCCGCAAATTTAAAAACCAATACTACTTCTATTAAAAACTTGAATAAGGAGATCATCGAACGCCAAAAAGCCGAAGAAGAGATAAAAAAGGTTTTAAAAACTACCCGTGGTATTCTTGCAAAAGCACCTTTCGGTATATATGTGGTCAATGAAAAAGGCGGCATAGACTATGCTAATCCGGCTATGCTCAGTATAAGCGGAGATACAAATGAGCAATTCTATTCCTTGAATGTTTTTGAATTGCCTCCCTATAAAGAATTGGGCTTGGTGGAAAAAATCAAAAGAACTCTAAAAGAAGAAAGTTTTTCTTTAAAGGCGGTTAAATATACTTCTTATGTTGGCAAGAAATCCAGCATCAGAAATATCACTGGTATTCCTTACCAGGAAGAAGGCAAAAAGAAGGCTTTGATTTTCGTCGAAGATGTCACAGAAAGAGAAATTATTGCCGGCAAGCTAAGAAAGAGAGAAGAGTTATACAGGCTTCTTGTGCAAACGATACCCGATATAATATATGAATTTGATTCTCAAGGCAATTTTATTTTTGTAAGTGATGCTGTAAAAGAGTTAGGATATGAACCGGCAGAACTTGTTGGGAAGAATTTTAAGACCTTTATTCACCCGAGTGATTATGAAGCCATAGACAGAGAAATTACTCCTCCGCAAGATTTTGGTGAGGTTTCCGGGAAAAGGCAAACCCCAATTGATAAAGAGCTTGGGATTGAAATAAAAGCAACCCGCGGACTTGAAGTAAAAATTATACCAAGAGATAATAAGGAATTTTTCGAAAGCTTATATTACGCCGAAATAAATGCTTCCGGAGAATGGGAGAAGCCCCTTAATGGACAGGGATGGAAGTTTTTAGGAAGTATCGGTGTTGCACGCAATATTGGCAAGCGTAAAAAGGTTGAAGAAAAACTACGCCAGGCAGCGCTTGAGTGGGAAAGGACATTCGAATCGATATCTGATTTTGTATTTATCCAGAATAAAGACTTTACGATTATCAAAGCTAATAAGGCTTTCATTGAAGCTATGGGAGGTGAACCTGAGGCAGTTATTGGGAAGAAATGTTATCAAGTTCTGCATAAATCGCATGCTCCTTGGCCAGGATGTCCTTTTGAGAAAACACTTACTGACAATAAGCCGCATACCGAAGAAATTGACGACCCACACATAGGCTTACCCTTGCTTGTAACTACTTCTCCGATTTTTGATGATAGTGGAATACTTATCGGCAATGTCCATATAGCTAAAGACATAACCGAAAGCAAAAAAGCCAAGGAAGGGCTATTGCGGGCCAATGAGGAGCTCAGGAGGCTAGATAAGTTAAAATCAGAGTTTGTTTCAGTAGTTTCGCACGAACTGCGCACGCCCCTTTCTATTACCAAAGAAGGAATAAGCCTGGTTTTGGATAAAGTGGTTGGCCCGCTCAAAGAGAAACAAGAGAAAATTTTAGGTACCGCCAGAGACAATATTGACAGGTTGGCAAGGATAATAAATAATTTGCTTGATGTTTCAAAAATTGAAGAAGGCAGAGTAGAGCTCAAAAAAGAAATGGTCGATCTTAACGTTTTAATTAAGGAAGTCATTGCTTCTTTCTTACCGGCAGCCAAAGATAAAAAAATACAGCTTAAGCAGGATTTATCCGCAGGTGCGGTAAGCGTTTATGTGGACAAAGATGCGATTGTGAGAGTTTTTACTAATTTAATTGGCAATGCTTTTAAATTTACCGATAAAGGTTTCATAAAGGTGACAGCTGCTTTCAAGGGAGATGAAGTTGAATGCGCGGTGAGCGATAGTGGCAGAGGTATTCCACCGGAAGACATAAAGACAGTGTTTGATAAGTTCAAGCAAATTAGAAGGGCTGTTGGACCGGGAGAAAAAGGTACTGGTTTAGGGTTGGCAATAGCCAAAGGTATTGTAGAGATGCATGGAGGCAGTATTTGGGCCGAAAGTCCTTATCAAGATAAGGATATAACCATTCAGGGGGCAAGATTTATATTCACTTTACCTGCAGGTAATGATAAAGTTTAGGTTTTTTAAAGGGGGGGCATGATGAGTAATAAAAAAATTTTAGTGGTAGATGATGAACGGGAATTTTTAGAGGTTATTAAGCTGAGGCTTGAGGCTAACAATTATGATGTCATTACGGCTTCTGACGGCAAAGAAGGGCTCCTAAAAATGCGGCAAGAGAATCCCGATGCTGTTTTGCTTGATATAATGATGCCGGGAATTAACGGATTGAAAATATTAAAAACTATTCGTAAAGAAAACAGAGATTTACCCATATTTATCTTAACAGCCTATTCCGATCAGAAGCGTTTTGATAAAGCTAAGGACCTTAAGGCTTCGGGGTTTATTGTTAAGACTGGAGACTTAAGCAAAGAAATAGAAAATATCAACAATGTCCTAAGTATGTCCGAAAAATACCGGCCGTAATGTATGGCCGGTTGCAGTATATTTTACAGATTTACAGCTATTCTTGTATATAACCAGGCCAGGGATGTATAAAAAGATAATTTTAAGCTTAACGGTAATTTTAATCGTAAGTGTTACTGCATATATTTTTAATTATACTCAAAAACCTTACATGCAGTTTTCGCAAGGATTAAGAAGCTACCGGGAGCATGATTATAAGAAGGCCCTTCCTTATTTCAGGTATTTTTACCAAACCAATCCCGATAACTTAGAGAATATCTTTTATCTTCTTCAGGTATATGAGAAGTTAGATATGCAGGATGATTCTATCTTTCTGCTTGAGCATTTGCAGGCTGTAAAACCCAGGGATGTGAAATTGGCCGAATATTTAGGCGACATATATTATTCTATGGATGAATATGATAAGGCGGAAAAGGTTTATAGAAAGATTTTAGGAGAGAAAAGGAGTGTTGAAGTCATGAGAAAGCTGGCGCAAGTTTTAGCCTGGCAGAAAAAATACGACCAGGCGGTAATTGCTTTGGAATATGTCATTTCTCGTGACAACGGCGATGGAGAATCTCGGGAGCTTTTAGCGGATATCTATGTTTGGGTCAAAGATTATGATAAGGCGGTTGCATTATATAAAAAGCTGCTTTTAAACAAAGATGAATCTAAAGATGTTTTGTATAAGCTAGCCCAGGCTTTACGTTTTTCCGGAAAAAATGAAGAAGCGATTGGAGTTTATAAAGAGTATCTAAATAAGGGGACAAATTGAAAAAGACAATATTTTTTACAAGTTTATTGTTTTTATTATTTGTTAAACAGGCATATTCTGAAACTGAAAATATGAGCCGCAATGATGAAGCCCGTTTTGGCTTAAGCGCGAGCCTGGTTAATGTGGGGAGATACCAGGAAGCTATCCCTATTCTGGAAGAGCTGTATTTAAGGTATCCTGAAAATAAAGATGCCAGCCTTTTACTTGCAAAAGCCAAAGGCTATAGTGGAGACATCAAAGGTTCCGCCGATATCCTAAAATCCTTATCGGCGAAATACCCCCGGGATCAGGAAGTATTGAGCGTTTATGCCAACATACTTGAGTCCAATGGAGAACTCTCCAGGGCTCGTCAGGAGTATTTGAATGCGCTTAAAAACTCTCCCGGCAATGAAGATATTTTAAGAAAGCTTGCCGATACTTCCTTGTGGCTGGGGGATTATTCCGCAGCAAAAGATTATCTGGAGGCTCTTTTTCTAAAGCACCCCGGTGATAAGCAGCTTCAGCTTCAATTGGCAGATGTTTATTTTGGTGCTAGGGACTATGATAAAGCGATAGGTTTATATGAAAGACTGCAAATAGAACCTAGAAAAAATGAGCAAAGTTATAAAAAATTCAGTAAAGCTTACGCTTTAACCGGTAATTACGGCAAAGCGCTTGATAATTACGAGGAGTTTTTGAAAGCCTATCCGGGTGATTTGGGTACTAAAATTGATAAAATACAGGCTTTGCGAAAGTTAGGGAAAATTGATAAAGCTCAGGTTTATTTGAATAAAATTATTCGTGAAAACTACGGAAATATTCAGGCTCTTATTTCTTTAGCTGAGTTTTTTGCGCAAAGGCGTAATTTTGAACAGGCTGTAAAAATGTGCGGGATAATTTTATCAAAAGAACCTGATAATAAAGAGGGCTTACTGTGGATGGCGAGAATATTAAGCTGGCAGGGCAGCGGCCGAAAGAGCCTTGAGATTTACGATAAGCTTATCGCAGCCTACCCTGACTGGGTTTTGGCGTACCGGGAAAAGGCCAGAGTCTTGGGGTGGATGGGAGATTTTTCAAGCTCATTGGAGCAATACCAAAAAGCTATGAGTATTGATGGTGCTAACGCAGCGTTGACCGCCGAAGCTTCTGCTAAAAAGAATTTTTACCGGATTTATGATCGAGGGGCCATAAAAGAATATAACCGTTGGCTGGCGGCCGAACCGGATAATTTCGAGGCCTTATTTGATTTGGCCCAGGTCTATTCACGCCAAATGCAATGGGAGAATGCCTCGAGGATGTACAATAAAGTTTTACTTATGGCTCCCGAACATGTTTTAGCCGCTAAGGCGCTTACTAAAACAGAATTATACTCTAATGCTTGGTTTATTGACGGTGGGTTCCAATGGTATGAGGCAGACAGCTCCTCGCGGCATAATGATGAAAGGTATTATAATGTGCAGCTATCGGCGACTACTCCGCTCAGGGAAGATGCTTATCTAACTTTTCGGGAAGATAATTTTTCTTATTTGTTTTCCGAGCCTTCTCAGGTTAACCGCCAACAGCTTTCTCTCGCGCTTGATTATTACAGGAAACCTTATTTTTGGACAAAGCTGGAGTATTCTTATAGTTTCTATTCCGATAATTTCAAGTCCGGGCATAACGATAGGGAAGAGATAAATTTCAGCCCGGTAGATCCGCTTATTTTTACTCTATCGCATGCAAGAGAAGACGTTATGGATAACGGCCAGACTTTGAAAAATAATTTAAAAAGAGATAACTATGGCTTTGCCGGGCTCTTAAATATTAACCGCAGACTGGCTTTTTCAGCAGCCTATATTTACTCAGATTACAATGACGGTAACCGAAAAAAAACTTTTGATTTAAGAGGTGACTATTTCTTTTCTTACGACCCGCATTCTTTTAAGATATTCTATGAATATCAGGCGTATGGATTCGATAAGCCCAGTGATTACTATTTTGCTCCTTCAAGTTTCCATTTTGATGCTTTTGGATTGGAGTGGAGGCATTTTTTAAATAAAGAAGAGCTTTTTTGGGGTATGAATAATTTCTATTATACCTTAAGGTATATGATTAATTTTGATTCAGGTGACCAGACCGGACATACTTTATATGCTGATATACACCGGGACTGGAACGATAAGTTTAGCACGCACCTTGAGCTGTATAAAAAGATTTACGAACACAGGGAAACTTACAGTGAAGACAGGGTTACACTGTCTTTCAGGCGCTATTTTTAGACTTAACAAATCTGTTCCGGGGACGCAAATTTATGATTGAATTGATAAAGAAAAAAGCAGGCCTTTTTAAAGGGTTATTAATTTTTTTATTTATTTCCATACTGGTGTATTCTTTGACCAGGGCTGTTTTTATATACTATGCTGATTATGTTCCTTTAGAGAAAATTCTAGCGGTTATCTTTTTTTTAGCTGAATCTTTTGTTATGCTGCACGCCTTTGGTTATTTTTTAAGTATCTATAACCTTAGCAGAAAGAAGAAAGAGCTGGCGCAGCCGCCGGAGCTTAAAGGTTTCCCGCCGGTAGCCATACTTATACCGGCCAGGCATGAGCCAAAAAAAGTATTAGAGGAAACTCTGGCTACAGTTTATAATCTTAATTATCCGAATAAGACCATATATCTTTTAGATGATTCTACGCAAGAGAAATACCGTCAGGAGGCAGAAGCCCTGGTTTCTGCCTATGGTGCTAAGCTCTTTAGGCGAAGCCAGCGTCATGGCGCCAAGGCAGGTATTATCAACGATTGCCTGAAGACGCTGGATGATATTTATGTCGCCATATTTGACGCTGACCAAAATCCTTTGCCGGATTTTTTAACACGATTAGTGCCATTTCTAGAAAGTGATCCAAAACTTGCCTTTATACAAACCCCGCAGTTTTATAGCAATCTTGAATCTAGCAAGATAGCCTTCGGTTCTAATATGCAGCAGTCTGTATTTTACGAGTATGTTTGTGAAGGAAAAAGCAGCAACCAATCTATGATTTGCTGTGGGACCAATGTTGTCTTAAGAAGGCAGGCCTTGGTTGATGTAGGAGGATTCGATGAGGCTACAGTTACCGAAGATTTTGCTACCTCTTTTCGCATGCACCTTAAAGGGTGGAAGTCTCTTTACTATAATCATGTGCATACTTTTGGCATGGGCCCTGAGAATCTCGGAGAGTATTTTAAACAACAGAACCGGTGGGCGCTTGGTAATGTCGGTGTTCTAAGGTTAATCGTAAAACAGTTCTTTCGGCATCCTTTGAGTCTTAAGCCTGCCCAATGGTTTGAATACTTTATTACCGGAAGCTACTACCTTATTGGCTGGGCGTATCTTTCTTTGGTTATTTGTCCGATTATGTATATATTTTTCAACATACCCTCTTTTTTTATGAATCCGGTCGTTTATGGCTTTACATTCTTCCCGTATCTTTTATTGTCTCTGGCAATCTTTTACGCAAGCATGTCCGGTCGCCATTATACTGTTTCCCAAATATTTAGAGGCCAGATGTTGGCGTTTATAAGCCTGCCAGTTTACATTAGAGCTTCTTTTTTTGGTTTTATCGGCGCTAAAGGTGTATTCCAGGTAACCGCTAAAGATGGCTCTAAAAGTATACCCTACTATAATCTTTGGCCGCAGATTTTTCTTTGGGTAGTAGCTTTAATCGCGATTTCCTGGGGCTTACAGAAGTTTGCTTATGACTGGTCGACGGCTTCGTTTTTTAATGCCGCCTGGGTGGGATATCATTTTGCGCTTTTGTCAGGAATATTCTACTTTAATGAGCTTGATATACCACTGGCTTATCGAAAAAGGCTATTGAAAAAAGCGGCATTTGAGTATAGAATAATAGAAGCTGGCCGGAATTTTTTAGATAAGCCTCCGGGAAAATTAAGAGTGTGTTTTTCGGTGTATTTGTCGGAAAAAATTGAGCCGGGGACTCTTCTTATGTGCAAAGCTAAGCTACCCGAAGAGACGGCAACGGCTGTATTTGACGGAGAAGTCTTGTGGCGAGGGAAAAGGAGCGTTTGGCACAGGAAATATAAAACCAGCATTTGTGTGGTTACTGTTTCAGATAAAGATAGAAAATTATTGCTAAAGGCGATACGAAAATGATATTAAAAGAAAAGTTGTTGAACAAAATCAACATGTTGAGAGAAATAGAAAAACGTTTAGACCCTCTTTTTGGTAAATATATTTCTTCGGCATTATTCTTTAGCAAACTAAAGAGCCAGGATCGCGAAGAGGTGAAGGAATACTTTTTTGAAAGAGTTAAAGCGTGTAAAGCTCACATGGAAGTGCTTGAGAGTATAGCAAAAGAGCTGTCGGAGTCAAAAGATAATGTTTACTGAAAGCGATTACCGGAATTATTTTTCTGAAATTGAGGGGGCTCTGAAAGATTCTCTGGTTATCTATACCGATCTTCTCAATGAGCTTTCCAATAAAGCCATTTATAACAAGCTGTATTCTATTGTTTCAGAAAACATGGATGCTTTTAGATTTATTAAAGATAAGGCTAAAGATTTCAATGAGTGAGGAAAACTATGGCAGAGCAGAAAAGAATATTAATAGCCGATGATGAACCAGATTTCATCTATGTCCTTTCGGTAAGGCTTGAGGTAAACGGCTATGAGGTTATTACTGCGCGGGACGGAGAGGAGGCCTTGAGCAAAACAAAAGAAGAAGAGCCGGATCTGGTTATATTAGATTTGATGATGCCTAAAATAAACGGATTTGAAGTTTGCAGAATGCTTAAATTCGACGACGCTTACAAGAATATTCCGATAGTCATCCTTTCGGCCTTGGATCAACAGCGTGACAGGGATAAAGCAACTACTAATGGCGCTGATGCATACTTTATAAAACCTTTTGATTTGAAACTTTTGCTTACCAAAATAGAAGATTTATTAAAAAGAGGTAGCAGTTAAACATCCAATCTTAAAATTATTATTAATAATTTTAATGTTAGCTGGCGTTGTGGTTACCTGGCTATTTCTTTCCCCTCAAGGATTTAGAGGTATATATTCTCGGGAAACTATAAATCAAACTTGGCGCGGCTACAAAAAATTTTTTATAGCCGAAAACAGCAGGACCCTAAGGCCCAAAGATGGCGATACTGTTTCTGAAGGGCAAAGTTACGCGATGCTTAGGGCAGTGCTGGCTGGGGATAAAAAGACTTTTGATGAGTGTTATTATTGGAGCGAGTCCAATCTTTCCAGGTTAAGAAAACACGGGGATAATCTTCTGGCCTGGCGTTGGAAATCCGGCGAGGTAGTTGACTGGATGCCGGCTTCAGATGCCGATATAGACTATGCTTTAAGCCTTATTATAGCTCAGGCTCGTTGGCCCCAGGGACCGCAAGCAAATGTTGAAAATTATGGCCGTAAGGCCAGTATGGTTTTAAATGATATTCTGGAGAAAGAAACTTACAGCTTGGCTGACGGGCGACTATACCTTTCTCCCTGGATTTTAGAAAAAAATATTAACACCAAGCTTTTTCCGGTTAATCCTTCATATTATTCTCCGGCTCATTTCCGGAAATTTTACGAATATACCGGCGATAAACGTTGGCTAGAGTTGGTTGACACAGCCTACGATGTTCTTTTTGCTCTTTTAAATGAATTTAACGGTAAAAAAGGCAAAGGACTTATCCCTGACTGGTGCGGTGTCGACAAAGACGGTATTTTCTATAGTTTGGAAGGCAAAAGTTCTGATTTTGGATGGGAAGCAGTCCGCATACCTTTTAGAGTGGGGCTTGATTACATCTGGTACGGCTCTCGCGAGGCTAAGAAGTTTTTTAATTCAAGGTTTTCAGAATTTATAAAACAAGAATGGCTTGAGAGTCAAAAACTGTTTTGTGAATATAACTATCAAGGCATCCCGATAAAAAGATATGAAAGCCCGCTTTTTTACGCCGCTTACTATTGGACTCTGGATATTCACGGCTTTCCTCAGGCCCAAGAATTACTGGAGAAGACAAGGGAATATATAAAGCAATATCCCGAAGGTTGGGTATACCAGAATAAAAATGAATATTACGCTAACAGCCTTAGCTGGTTGGGGGAAGCCTTGAAAAGCGGTTTATTAAAAAATAGTTATACAAAAAATAAATTGCATGCTGAAAAAGAATGACTTGCTGAACATATTAGATGAGGGGCTTAAAACAGAAGAAGAGGTTATCCCTATTTACTCCAAGCATATAGACAATGCTTTGTTCTTTTCAAGTTTTTCCGAAGAAAACAAAAGAGCTATAAAAGAGATATTGATGATACTTAGGGATGATTCCTTGCGTCATAAAAAGATGTTTGAGGGAATTATAGCTGAAGTGAAAATTTCCAAAAAAGATGTTTACTAAAGAGGACTATCAAAGTTATTTTAGCATTATAGACGCTAAAGAAAGAGAAATGGTTAGATTTCTTTCGCAAGCACTGCCAAGGATAAACGACGCAAGGGTGCGTAAGGTTTTGGAGGCTATTCTTAAAGATGAAAATAGGCATTGTAAGCTTGCAAAACAGCTTTCATCCTGTCTGGATTTAGAAAAATAAATCTCGGTTATAAGTTAAGAAAGTATGCCAGGTTCTAATAAAAAATACATAGTAAAGTATTCTGTCGATAAAGCGGCAGCTTTCTTTTTGATGGTTGTCTGCAGCCCGATATTACTGGCAATTATTTTAAGTATTACAATAGAAGGATTATTGTTTCCGGCTTCACGCGGGCCTTTATTCGTTTCTGAACCAAGAGTTTCCCAAGGGAAAACATTCCGGTTTTTTAAATTCAGGAAAGTAAAAAGAGATGTTTTGGAAGAGATAAAGGAGAATAGAACGCCGGGTACTTATAGCTTTTCTGAATTTCAGCATAATCCAGGCAACCTTACTTTTACCGGAAAGATATTAAAGAAGTTTTACCTTGATGAGTTTCCACAGTTACTTAATGTTCTAAAAGGAGATATCAGCCTTGTTGGGCCAAGGGCCCATCCGCCGCAAGTATATAAAAGAGAGCTGGAGAGAGGGGCCAACTTCAGGCAGGTTATGCGCAGCGGCCTTACCGGTGTGGTAGCTATAACTAAAGGGATTTCCCGCGATCAAGATAAAATGGATGCCGAATATTATAAGAAATTTCTAAATTATTCTTCCGGTAAACTATTACTTTATGATATGTGGATAATTTTTAAGACAATAGAGTTAATTTTTAAAGCCAAAGGTTATTAAAGGTGTGTTTTGGCCGTAAATATCAAGTATTATGCAGGGCTGTAAAAGCAAAAGAATTTTAGATGTGATCCTTTCGTTATTTGGTTTATTTTTCCTTATGCCCTTTTTTATAATGTTTGCTTTTTTGATATGGCTTGAGGATGGCAAAGGTATTTTTTATAGCCAAAAGAGAGTAGGATTAAATAATAAAAAGTTTACAATTTTTAAGTTCCGTTCTATGAGCCGGAATTCTGAAGAAGTGCCAAGCTATAAATTAAAAGATAGTAAAGCCGTTATAGAGATTACGCCCATAGGAAAATTCTTAAGAGCCAGCGCAATGGATGAAGCGCTGCAGCTCATTAACATATTAAAAGGAGAGATGTCTTTTGTGGGCCCGCGCCCCATTATGCCTCGTGAAGTAGCGTTGCTTAATCCTGATGAAGCGGCTTTGCGTTCCAGTGTTGTTCCCGGTTTAACCGGATTGGCTCAGATTTTCCTTGATAAGTACGTTCCCAATGAGGAAAAAATAAAGTATGATTTGCAGTATATCCAGAAGCGTAGCTTTCTGCTAGATTTCCAATTGATAATGCGTTCTTTGTACGTGACTTTTTGGTGCAGGTGGGAAAGGCCCCAACGGTAAACTGTATTTGTAAAAATACAGGCCCCCTCCCAAGTGCAGGGAGAGGGTCCGTGGCTTTAGCTCCCCCAAAGCAGGGAGCCTATATTTAAGCATAACATTTTTAAGTTATATCTTTCAAGGGTTTAGAAAAATGGGTGCGAAACCGTTTACAGATATAAATAGAGGTAATATGCCGATAGTGGATTATTTTGTAATGGGCCGTAATTAGCTTTGTAGCAAGCTATCTAGGGAACTTAAAATTGTTTTATAAGCGGCCCGGTAGCAATTTTTTTCTTTACAATATAATCCGTCCATTGTATAATTGGGAATCTTTGGAGGCAATATGAAAACATTAACTCTTGGTATACCAAAAGGAAGCCTGCAGGAAAAAACTTTAGAAATTTTCCGTATGGCGGGCTTTAATATATACGTCAGCCCACGCTCATACTTTCCTTCTGTGGATGATGCGGAAATAAAAGTCGTATTGATTCGTGCTCAGGAGATGTCCCGCTATGTAGAGGAAGGGGTGCTTGATTGCGGCATTACCGGAGAGGACTGGGTTTTAGAAAACAGTTCGGGAGTTTTGCGTCTGGCAGAACTGCTTTATGCTAAAAGGACGTTAAATCCCGTCCGCTGGGTTGTAGCGGTTAGGGATGATTCCAAAATAAAGAAATTAAAAGATCTAAAGGGTAAGCGTATAGCTACAGAACTAGTAAAATACACAAGTAAGTTTTTTAAATCCAAAAATATTAACGTGGATGTGGAGTTCAGCTGGGGGGCTACTGAGGTGAAGGTTAAAAGCGGCCTTGTAGATGCAATAGTTGATCTTACCGAAACCGGCGAGAGCCTAAAAGCTAATGGCTTAAAAGAAATAGCCACTATTTGTTTTTCTACGACTCAATTTATAGCTAATAAAACCTCTTACCGGCAAGATACCTGGAAGAAAAAAAAGATGGACTATGTTCTTTTGTTGTTAAAGGGAGCTCTGGAGGCAAGGGACAAAGTAGGGTTAAAATTAAATGTCAAAAAATCCAATCTTGAAAGAATACTTTCTCTTTTACCGTCGCTGAAGCGGCCGACTATCTCTTCTTTGACTTTAAGCGATTGGGTTGCATGTGAAGTAGTATTGGAAGAAAAGGAAGTACGCAGGCTCCTGCCTCTTTTGAAAGAAAATGGTGCTCAGGGGATAATCGAGTATCCTTTGAATAAAGTAATTTATTAATAATACGCAGATTAACACAGATTCAAAGAAACGCAGATAATCGCAGATAAAGGAATTAATAAAATTGTCATCAGCGGTCATCTGCGGTATGAGTGGAGCAAATTATGCCGTGCGGAAGAAAGAAAAAACTTAAAAAAGTAAAAAGACACTGGTTCAAAAAGAGAAGAAAAAGACAAAGACATAAATCGAAATAATCATCAATGCGAATATTTCTGATAGCTATAATTCTTTGTGCATCTCCTTTTCTGTCATTTGCTAAAAATCAAAAATCCGTCACCCAGCTTTACAGCAATTATCTTAAAGGTTTAGCTTATGTTGAACGAAAAGATTACCCCGCAGGGCTAAGAGCTCTGGAGGAAGCCAGGGCCGAAGATCCCGATTCTATCCATATACGCTTAAAAATCGCTACCGTGTTGATTAACATGAGGCGGTTTGATGAAGCCGAAAAAATCCTTCTGGAAGTAAAAGAAATTGATCCTAATAATTTAGATGTGTCTTTAGTTTTGATATTTGTTTATTCTTATGCTCAGAAAGATAAAGAACTGGAAGAAGAGTATGAGTTTTTTCTGGAAAAAGCCCATGAATCCAAACCCAAAGATATAGGTATATCTGAGTATCTAGCTCAGTTCTATTTTTACAAGAAGAAGCCTCAGCAGGCCATAGAAGTATATAAAAAGATTATTGAAACTAACCCCAAACATGTTACGGCTTATTTCTGGCTGGGCTATCTTTATGAAGAAGCGGGCAGGCGCCGGGAAGCAGTAGATATGTGGAAAGCCGGCCTTGAGATAGATGGTTCTTATGCACCGATCCTTAATTCTTTGGGTTATGTATACGCTCAAGAGGGAAATAATTTAGACTTGGCTGAGGAAATGGTTCAGAAGGCCTTGAAAGAAGAACCTGAGAATGGAGCCTATCTGGATAGCTTGGGATGGATTTATTACAGGAAAGGAGATTTTGACAAAGCCAAGGAATATCTTGAGAAGTCTATTACCTATATAAAGGACCCGGAAGTTTATGAACACCTGGGAGATTTGTATATTACCACCGGAGAAAAAGATAAGGGCCTTGAGTTTTACGGCCAAGGGTTGGAAAATTTTCCGGATTACAAGCGGCTTCAAGAAAAAATCGATAATTATGAAAAACAGGGTAAAAGCCTTAAAGAATAAGGCTAACTCAATTCGCAAACTGATAATTAAAATGTTAGCTGAGGCAAAAAGCGGCCATCCCGGCGGGTCTTTGTCTTCAACTGAAATTATCACTTGCCTTTATTTTGATGTTTTGCGTCATGACCCTAAAAATCCAACCTGGCAGGAACGTGACAGATTTCATCTTTCTAAGGGGCATTGCTGTCCGGCAGTTTATGCTGCTCTGGCTTTGAGCGGTTATTTCTCTACTAAAGAGCTTATGAATTTACGTAAATTCGGTTCTTTGCTTCAGGGCCATCCTGACAGTAGAACTCCGGGGATTGAGGTGGCTAGCGGTTCCCTGGGGCAAGGGTTATCAGTTTCTTTGGGTATGGCCTTGGCTGCTAAAATGGACAAAAAAGACTGGCGAGTATATTGCCTTATGGGTGATGGAGAAAACCAGGAAGGTAATATATGGGAAGCAGCAATGGCTTGCGCCCATTTTAAACTGGATAATCTCTGTGCCGTAATAGATTATAATTGTTTTCAAATTGATGGCCGGACTGAAGAAATAATGAATCTAGAGCCGTTAGCGAACAAGTGGGAATCTTTCGGCTGGCATGTTATTCAGTGTGACGGGCACAATATAGAGGAGCTTTTGCTGGCATTTGAAGAAGCTCGGGCTACTCGCCTTAAGCCCGCAGTTATAATTGCTCATACCGTTAAAGGCAAAGGTGTATCATTTATGGAGCACGTAGCCGATTTTCACGGAAGGGCACCAACAGAAAAAGAGCAAGCGGTTGCTTTACGTGAGCTGGAAGAAGTTGAGAGAGAAGAGGGAAAGCTGGATTAAAGAATATAAGGAATAAGGTAACAATACTATGAGCCAAGCGCAATACACCCGGGATGCATACGGAAATGCCTTAGTTGAACTGGGAGGCCGTGATGCTTCGATAGTGGTTTTAGATGCCGATCTTTCCGGTTCTACCCGGACTTCTTTTTTTAGAGATAAGTTTCCCGGTAGATTTGTTAATTTTGGAGTAGCTGAGCAAAATATGATGGCTTCAGCCGCTGGATTAGCCAGCTGCGGTAAGATAGTGTTTGCTTCGACTTTTGCCATGTTTGCTACTGCAAGAGCTTTGGACCAAGTCAGAAATTCTATTTGTTATAATAATCTTAATGTCAAGATAGTTGCCACTCATGGGGGTATAACCGTAGGTGAAGATGGGGCTTCTCATCAGGCTTTGGAAGATGTAAATTTTTTCCGGGCAATACCCAATATGAAAATAATTGTTCCCTGTGATGGACCGGAAACCCGCTCAGCAGTCATTGCGGCTTATGAGACTCCTGGGCCATTTTATATTCGTTTAGGCCGTGCAAAAGCAGAAACTATAAAAAATAAATCAGAATTCATTTTAGGCAAAGGATACATTCTTGGAAAAGGCAAGGATGTTGCCATTATTGCTTGCGGTATTACGGTTGGAGAAGCTATAGGAGCCAGGGTTCTTTTAGAAAAAGAAGGGATTTCGGCAACGGTAGCTAATTTCCATACTATAAAACCTATAGATCAAGATTTGGTTGTCGATATAGCCAGAAATCATAAAAAAATTGTTGTTTGCGAAGAACATCAAATAACCGGCGGTCTTTTTTCGGCTGTTTCGGAGGTTCTGGTCAGGAAGTATCCTGTTCGCGTTGAACCGGTAGGCATCGAAGATAGATTTGGCCAGTCAGGCAAACCTCAGGAGTTATTGGATTTCTATGGTCTCACCTCTCGTAGTATCGCTGAAAAAGCGAAAAAGCTTGTGCGGCAGCAAAGTTAGCATATTAAGTCCTGCCAAGATAAATCTTTACCTTAATATAACGGGCAAAATGCGGCAACGTTTCTCGGGTGCTATTAGAGAGTTTCACACGATAGAAAGCGTTGTGGAGCGGATATCTCTTTCAGATATGATAGGTATTGAAGTAACTTCCGAAGAGGGAGTAAGTATTTCTTCCAATGATAGCAGTTTGGAAACTAATGAGAACCTGGCTTATAAGGCTGTGAGCCTGCTTAAAGAAACCTACAAGATTCCTTTTGGTTTTCGTATTCACCTGAAAAAAAATATACCGGTTGGTTCAGGCCTGGGCGGAGGTTCTTCGAATGCAGCCAGCACCCTTCTGGCAGTCAGAGACCTTCTGGGTTTGGGTATAAGCCACAGTAAGCTGTATAGCTTAGGAGCTGCTTTAGGCAGTGATGTAAACTTTTTTTTGTCTGAAAGTAATTTTGCAGTTTTAGGTTCCAGAGGTGAGAAAGTCACGCCTTTTCATACAGGCAGGATATTTAAGCATTTTATTATCTGGCCGGGTATTAACATTTCAACAAAAGAGGTTTATAGAAAAACAAGGGCAAAATTGACAAATTTTTTTAATAATGTTAAGATATTGCAGTATGCTCTTAAGCGGGCAGACCTCGGGCTAGTAGAAAAAAATGTTTTCAATGTATTAGAGAAAGGTGCGTTTTCAGTTTGCAAAAAGCTTAAGAGTGCCAGGGATTTGATTTTTAGCCGGGGTATCGAAGCCAGAATGACTGGAAGCGGAAGTGCATTTTATACCGTTTCCTGCAATTTTAAACTTTCTGAGATCAAAAAGCATTTACCTGATAGTTGGAAAATTTATCAGGTTAAAACTTTTAACTCAAATCATAAACTGTAAGTTGATAATTGTAAGGATGGCCTTAGGCTGTCAGTATGATTCATAACAACAGGGTGCAAAGAAGGAATCGCTAGAGTGATTTGCTTTTGGCTTAAGCGGTGAAATAAAGTTTTACTGCTGTAAACAATTAGTAAGTATTTAGCTGGCTTAAGAGTTCATAACAGCTAAATACGGCGATTGTTTCTTTGCGGAATTTGGGTTAAAAGGAGGTAGGGGGGTATGGAAATAACTGAAGTAAGGGTTTCTCTTCGAGAGAGTGAAGGAAAAAGGCTCAAGGCTTATGCAACCGTAACGTTTGATAATTCGTTTGTGGTTAGGAATATCAAGGTTATAGAGGGCAATAACGGCCTGTTTGTTGCTATGCCGGCTAGAAAATTGAAGCAGTTTTGTCCTCGCTGCGGTAAAAAGATAGATGTTGGAAGTCAATACTGTAACTATTGTGGTGTTCAGTTGCCAATATCTAACAAAGGAACAGAAGAGAATCGTCAGGCTACACATCAGGATTTAGCGCATCCCATAAATCAGGAGTTCCGTGATTATCTGCAAAGCCGGGTTTTGGATGCCTATCATACAGAGAAAGCGGCTCCCAAAAGGGAATCATTAGCTGAAGAAAAAGCCGCTTCTGAGGGTAAAGCTACTCTCTAAGTTTTAAGGCAGTAGAAGGATTTAGGGCTTATCGAATTTTATAGCTGGAATTTTGCCAGTATGGCAGGCCTGATTTTTTTATAATTTTTTAGAGTAATATTTTTTTGCCCGGTGGTGTAATCGGTAACACACGAGAATTTGGATCTTGGTTTTGAGGTTCGAGTCCTCACCGGGCAGTTTTTTCGCCTTAGGCGAAAAACAGAGCAATTGAGCAATAGAAAATAGAACAATAGAGGTTGTGTTCAATTGCGGTCTAATGTTCAACTGTTCTATTGTTCAAAAGATGATGTATGGCTTTCATGTTTGAAAACCTTGAAGTTTATCAGAAAGCGGTTATGTTTTCTGAAAATATAGGAAACCTTACAGAAGGTTTCTCAAGGGGTAATTATTATCTTACTGATCAATTGAATCGAGCAGCATTGTCAATATCAACAAATATAGCCGAGGGTAATGGCAGATACCATAAGGCGGGTAGAACTAACTTTTTCAGAATAGCAAGAGGGTCGGCATTCGAATGCGTCCCGATTCTGGAAATATCTAAGCGAAAGAAATTAATTACTGAAGAAGTAAGCGATAGTTTGAAAAAAAGAAATCGAAAACATTTCTAAAATGTTATCTGGATTGATGAGCAAATAGTATTAACGCTCATTGTATTGAACAAAATTTAATTAGTCAGAACAATCGAGAATCGAAATTCGATTATAAGAGATTGTCGATTGTGGTCCATTTTCGATTATCAACTCTAAGTATTTATAGAAAAATTAGGCATATTTTAAAAGATTATTTTGTAAAGGACTAATTATTAGCCAATCATGGAAAAATTTACAGCAATAATTTTGGCGGCGGGTAAAGGCACAAGGATGAAATCAACCTTACCCAAAGTTCTGCATCTCTTACTGGGACGGCCTCTTATTTATTATGTTTTGAGGGAGCTGTTTAAAGCAAAACAGAATATAAAACAGATAATTGTAGTAGTGGGCTATGAACGGGAAAGGGTTGAAGCGGAAGTAAAAAGGCTGTTTATAAAAAAATATTCCGGGATCCGGATAGATTTTGTAAATCAGAAAAAGCGGTTAGGAACGGCTGACGCGGTTTCTGCGGCCATTAAAAAGGTTGCTTATGAAAATATTCTTGTTGCTTGCGGCGATAGCCCCTTGCTAACGGCTGCTACTTTTAAAAAATTTATTTCTTTTTATCTTAAAAAGAATAAATCCTGTTCTCTGCTGTCAGCTTTCTTAGAGAAAAGTAATTCTCTGGGAAGGATAATAAGAGATAAAGACGGATGTCCTCAAAGGGTTAAAGAAAAAGTTGGCCCCCGATGCTGCGGCCAGGATTCAGGAAAATATGAAGAAGCTAATAGCGGAGTCTATTGTTTTAAACGCGAATCCTTAGCGGTTAATCTGAAGTTAATAAAGAAAAATCCCGTCAAAAAAGAATACTTTCTGACTGATATCATAGAGGTTTTTTACAGGAATAACAAGCAGGTTAATTCTTATACCATGGATTCCGGCGACGAGATTTCAGGAGTCAACTCCCAGAAGGATCTCTGGAAAGCCGAAGATATTATGCGCCAACGGATTATGGAGGAGGTATCGGCCAGGGGTGTAGCTATCATTGACCCTAAAACCACCTATATTGAAGAAGGGGTCAAAATAGGGAAAAATAGTGTAATTTACCCCTTTACCTTTATTGAGAAAGGTGTTATAATCGGCAACAATTGTTCAGTGGGGCCTTTTGTCCGCTTAAGAGGCAAAGCTTTTCTGGCAGACAATACCCAAGTCGGAAACTTTCTGGAAATAAACCGTACCAGGGTTGGAAAAAGCGTAAAAATAAAGCATTTTGGATATTTGGGAGATGCTTCTATTGCCGACAATGTCAATATTGGCGCGGGTACAGTAATTGCTAATTTTGACGGAAAAAATAAACATAAAACTATTATAGGCAAAGGCTCGTTTATCGGATCTGACACTGTTCTGGTGGCTCCGGTAAAATTAGGCAAAAACTCGGCTACCGGTGCTGGAAGCGTTGTTACAAAAAATGTTACCTCCGGCACAACAGTCGTTGGCGTTCCTGCGAGAGTTTTAAAGAAAAAAAGAAGGTAGGAAATGAAAAAAATAGTTGTTTTTAGCGGCCAGGCCAATCCAGCTTTAGCTGGAAACATATGTAAGAGCCTTAAAGTTGCTCCCGGTAACATAAACTCCATGCGTTTCAGCGATGGTGAAGTGAGAGTCGAAGTCGGAGAAAACGTAAGAGGCAAAGATGTCTTTGTTATACAACCAACCTGCCCTCCGGTTAACGAGAATCTTATGGAGTTGTTGGTTATGCTTGATGCTTTAAGAAGAGCTTCTGCCAGCAGAATAACGGCTGTTATGCCTTACTTTGGTTATGCACGCCAGGATAGGAAAGATCAGCCTAGAGTTCCAATCACTGCCAAGCTGGTGGCTAATATTTTGACTAGTGCCGGAGCCGACAGGATTTTAACTCTTGATTTGCATGCCGGCCAGATTCAGGGGTTTTTTGATATACCGCTTGATCATCTGTATGCGATAAATGCTTTTGTAGCGTATTTCAAAAGAATAAAGATGAACGACTTGGTGGTTGTGTCCCCTGACGTTGGCGGGATAAAGATGGCACGGTCTTACGCGAAAAGGTTCCATGCGGGTTTAGCTATAGTCGATAAAAGGCGGAACTCCCCGGAGTCCATTGATGTTATGCATATTTTAGGGGAAGTAAAGGGCAAAAATGTAATCATGGTCGATGACATAATAGCTACAGGTTCTTCTATAGTCGAAGCAGCAAAGGCCTTAAAACGCGCCGGAGCAAAAAAGATTTTTGCCGCTATAACCCATGGGATATTATCGGGAAATGCGGTAAGCAAGGTAAATAAGTCTGAGATAGACTCTTTGGTTATTACTGATTCTATCCCTTTAGTTAAAGATAAAAGAAGCAAAAAAATAAAAGTAATTTCTGTGGGCAGCCTGTTTGCAGAAGCTATAAAAAGAATACATTTTGAAAAATCAATAAGCGTGTTGTTTGACGGAATAGGGAGATGATGCTATGGATAGAATAAAAATAAAAACAGAAAAAAGAGAAAAAATAGGTAAGGAAGCAGTTAAAAAGATGCGCAAAGAGGGGCATATTCCGGCTGTTGTTTATGGCCAAGGATTTAATCTATCTTTAAGCATCCCTTTGACAGGGCTTAAGGGCTTGCGTTCTATAAATTTTTCAGAAAGTACCATAATCGATATGGAAATTTCTGGCAGTCAGGAGCAGGAACTTATACCAGTCATGATTAAGGACGTCCAGTTTAATCCGCTTACTGAGGAAGTTTCACACATTGATTTTCTGAAAGTGTCTCTAAAAGAAAAAATAAAGGTAAATATTCCTATAATTTTAAAGGGTGAAACTAAAGCTGCTAAAGATGAAGGAGCTATGCTTGAACAGGTTTTAAGAGAACTTGAAGTTGAGGGCCTTCCTTTAGATATACCTGAAAAAGTCGAGGTAGACATTTCGGAATTGGTCTTGGGGCATTCTTTGCATGTAAAGGATATAAAAATTGCAGATAACATAAAAGTTATTACCGAGCCGCAAGAGACAGTGGCCACTTTGGTAGTGAAGAAAGAAGAAGAAGTAGTAGTTGAAGAAGCCCTTGTTGGTGAAGTACCTGTCGAGCCGGAAGTAATTAAAGAGAAGAAAGAAGATTCTGCCGCCGGCGACAAAAAAGAAGAGAAAAAGCCGGACAAAAAAGCTGACAAAAAAGCGGAATGAAATATCTCTGGCACAGAACCGGAATCATTTACTCATTGTGCGATAGCCTTGTTAAGAAAAGTGAATGAAAGTTATTTTTGGCCTGGGGAATCCCGGCCAGGCATATAAAAAAAATAGGCACAACGTGGGCTATATGGTTGCCGAAAGCTTGGCAGGGGAAGCTAAGTTTAGAAAAAGCCTAAGGCTATCTGCCTTTTATACTCGTATAACAATTAGCGGGCAAGACGTTCTTTTAATAAAACCTCGTACCTATATGAATGATTCCGGAAGGTGTGTCAGGAAAGTAGTCAGTTATTACAAGGTAAAGATTAACGACATACTGGTAGTTTATGACGAAATAGACCTGATGCTGGGCGAGATAAGGCTGCGCGCAAAGGGCTCTTCCGGAGGCCATCGCGGTATGGGTTCTATAGTTTCCAGTTTGGGTGATGAGGGCGTAAACCGGCTGCGACTGGGAATTTCCGGAAACCGTGGAAGCAAAGAGTTATCCGATTACGTTCTTGATGATTTCAGTTCCAGAGAAGAACCCCTCTTAGAGGAAACTTTAGCCTTGGCTAAGCTTGCTTGTTTTGCCTGGGTGGGAGAGGGTATAGATTTTGCGATGCAGCAATATAATGGGAAAGCTGTATAGGCACAAGATAAATAAATCCAAATATAATTTATGTTAAAGGAGGCAGAAGTGGAGAGACAGTATGAAAGTATGATGATTTTGGAGCCTGATTTGACCGAGCAGGAACAGGAAGAAATTTTTAATAAAATAACCCAGAAAATAACAGCTGCCGAGGGAGAAGTTTTAAGTTCTAAAATCTGGGCGAAAGAGAAGAACTTTTATTTTTTCCTTAAGAGCCGGGGAGCTGAGAAGAAAAAATATTACAAAGGCTGCTACTGGTTGATTGTTTTCAATATTGATAAAGACAAACTCGGTGAACTTAAAGAAGTTATTCGTTTGGAAGAGCGTATATTACGCAATATTATCATAAACAGGGAAGAAACGGCAAAGGCTGCGCTATTGAAAGAGAAGTAATTAGTGTTTATGCCGGGTATTCTTTAATAGAGAAGGTAGCAATTTGAATTCTTAAAGGAGGTTAGGCGTGGTTAATCTTAATAAGGTGTTTTTGGTGGGTAATTTGACCAGAGATCCTGAACTGCGATATACGCCTCAGGGTACGGCTGTGACTACTCTTAGAATGGCTGCTAACCGGTCTTTTAAGGATAAAAGCGGCCAGTCTCAAAAAGATACCTGTTTTGTTAATGTTGTTGTGTGGGCACAAATGGCCGAGGTTTGTAATCAGTATTTGCAAAAAGGAAAACCGGTTTTTGTTGAAGGTAGGCTTCAATCGCGTTCTTGGCAGGGCAGTGATGGTAAAAACAGGAATGTTCTTGAAGTTATAGCTACCAGGGTACAGTTTATGCCCCAAGGTGTACGACAGGAGGCTCAGAACGTTGATTTGGGCCCAGGTCCGCAAGATAATATACAAGAGGTTGATGAACACGGTGAAGTAGGAGAGGCGATTTAATATGATTAAAAAAAATACAAAAGAACCAAAGAAATTCGCAAAACGTGGAATTAAGTTCAAGAAGGACTGTGCTTTTTGTAAAAATGATTTGGAAATAGATTACAAAAACGTTGAACTGCTTAGCCGGTATGTATCCGGAAGAGGAAAGATAGTTTCGCGCCGAATCAGCGGAAATTGCGCCAAACATCAAAGAAAAGTAGCCTGCGAAATAAAACGGGCTAGATTTATGAATTTAATTCCTTACGTTGGAAAATAACCGGAAGCAATACGCGCTTATCGATAGATCCGCTAAAAGGAGGTCTTGTTAAAAGTGAAGGTAATTCTTCTTAAAACTTTAAAAAAATTCGGCAAGGAAGGAACAATCGCAGAAGTTAAAGACGGTTATGCCCGTAATTATTTAATGCCGCGGGGAATAGCTATGGCCGCCAGCGAAAAAAATTTTAAAAAACTCGAAGAGATAAAAGTCAAAAAGACCAAAGCCGCAGAGAAAGAAAAAGGAGTTTTTGAAGATTTGAAAGATAAACTTGAAAAACTATCTTTAACTATTGTAGCTGAGGCCAACGAGAATGAAGACCTGTACGGTGCGATAGGGGAAGCTCAGATTATTAAAGCTTTGAAAGCCGAGAAAGTAGAGTTGGATAAAAATACTATAGTTCTGGAAGAACCCATAAAGAAATTGGGTGTCTACAATTTGAAGATTGCCCTGCATCCCGAAATAAAAGCCGGTTTGCGGGTTTGGGTGGTTAAGAAATAACTGCGAATAAACGCTAATTTAAAAAAAGACACGAATTTACGCGAATAGAAAATTAGCGAGGATTAGCGTTAGATTAGCGTAATTAGCGTTTAAGAATATGAGTGTAGAAAGTCCTAGCCAGTATTTGGATAAAGTTCCTCCTCAAAGCATCGAAGCGGAAATGGCCACCCTTGGGGCTATGTTGATTGACGAGAAGGTCATATCCGAAATACTTGAAATTATAGACAGGTCTTCTTTTTATAAAGAAGAACATAAGATAATCTTTGAAAGCATCATTTCTCTTTTTGATTCCCGCCAGAAGATAGATATCCTTACCATTTCCGAAAACCTTAAAAAAAAGAAAGTCCTCGAAAAAGCCGGAGGTACCGCTTACTTGGCAAGCTTGGCTGACTTTGTCCCTACTTCTGCGAACGCAGATCATTATGCGCGAATAGTAAAAGAAAAAAGCGTTTTGCGTTCTCTTATTGACAGCGCGACTCAGATTGTTTCTTCCGTTTATAAGGGGGAAGAGGAAGTTAGCGGAATTCTGGATAAGGCTGAGAAGCTGATTTTTGAAATAAGCGATAAACGGATAGAAGGCGGATATGTACACATCAAAGATATTATAAAAGGCGGCATTGAACTGATTGAATCTTTATACCATAAGAAATCTCATGTAACCGGTATACCTTCGGGTTTTAGAGATTTTGATTTGAAGACGGCAGGCTTGCAGAAGGGCGACCTTATCATAGCTGCCGGCAGGCCCTCAATGGGTAAGAGCGCCTTTGCTACTTCTATAGCAAACTACGTTGCGGTAGAAGAAAAGATACCGGTGGCTATTTTCAGCCTTGAAATGTCTAAAGAGCAGCTTATGCAGCGTTTTTTATGTTCCGAAGCCAAAGTTGAAGTTAATAGGGTTAGGACAGGATTTTTGACTCCTCAGGAGTGGCCTATTTTGACTAGTGCAGCCGGCAGACTTTCCGAAGCTCCTATATACATAGACGATACACCGGCGATTAATGTTTTTGAATTGAGAGCTAAAGCCAGGAGGCTGAAAGCTCACCATAATATACAATTGATAATGGTAGATTATCTTCAGCTGGTAAGGGGTGTGCATAGAGGAGACAGCCGGCAGCAGGAAATCTCCGATATCTCTCAAAGCTTGAAAGCTTTGGCAAAAGAGTTGAACTTACCGGTTATTGCGATAAGTCAGCTTTCACGCGCCGTTGAATCAAGAGACGGCCATAGGCCTAAGCTTTCGGATTTACGTGAATCAGGAGCCATTGAACAAGATGCCGATGTCGTTATACTTCTTTTCCGTGAGGAATATTATGCTCCTAGTGAATCCAACAGAGGCATTGCCGAAGTCATTATCGCCAAGCAGAGAAATGGACCGGTGGGTAGTATCAATTTAACTTTTTTAAAAGAGTTTACAAAATTTGCCGACCTGGCTAGGGAAAAGGAAGATTGACTTTTTTTCCCGCAGTTTTATAATATTGAGTATGACCAAAAAAATATTTTTCCTTTTAATTGCATTAAGCTTTGCCGGTGTAGTTCTGGGAGAGGAAGTTGTTTCCCGCATAGATATAACCGGGAACAAAATAGTCAGCGACGCTACCGTTATTTCCAAAATAAAAGTTCGCTCCGGGCAAACTTATAACAAGAACGTTATTAACGAGGATGTAAAGAACTTGTATGCGACGGGATTCTTTGAAACCGTAGAAGTTGAAAAAAAAGAATCCCCTGAAGGCCTGAGCATAACTTTTACGGTAAAAGAAAAGCCGGTTCTAAAGAAAATAACTATTAAAGGTGCCCGGTTTATACGGGATAAGAAGATTCTTGATTCCATTGACCTTAAAGAAGGATCTTTTGTAAACGAATATACCATTAAAGAAGCAGTCAGGAAAATAAAGGATTTATACAGTAAGAAAGGTTTTTCCAGGGCAGATGTTGATTTTGATATGAAGCTTTCTAAAGGGGTGGCTGAGGACGCTGCAGAAAACGAGGCTGAGGTTACTTTTACAATTAATGAAAAAGGAGTGCTTAAAGTTAGAGGTGTAGCAGTAAATGGCAACAAGGAGTTTCCCGATAAAAGAATTATCCGTTTGATGAAAACCCGTAAAGCCTGGCTCCTGAACCGGGGAGTTTTTAAAGAAGACGTCTTGCAGGATGATGTACGCAGAGTAAATGATTTTTACAAGTTACAGGGTTTTAGCGATGCTAAAGTTTCTGCTTCCACGCGGTATGAACCTAAAGGCGTGTATGCAGAGATAACTATTGAAGAGGGCAAAAGGTATTATATAGGAGAGATAAAAATAGAAGGCAACCGTGAAGTGTCCTTAGATGAAATTAAGAAAGCAATGGTTCTAAAAAAAGGAAGCATCTTTAGTGAACAGGCGGTATATGAGGATTCAACAAATATAAGAGAGATTTATGTAGACAAAGGTTATATATTTTCTCAAATAGAACCGTACAGTTTTTTTAATCCTAAAACCGAGAAAGTCGATGTGACCTACAAGATATCTGAAAATGAAATTGCTTATATTGAAAATATAAGTATCCGAGGAAATGCAAAAACTAAAGATAGCGTTATACGCCGGGAACTCAGGGTTTATCCCGGAGAACGTTTTGATGGAAAAAAAGCCCGTAAAAGTAAAGAGCGCCTGGAGAATCTCGGTTATTTTGAGGAGATACGTTTCGGGACAGAGCCAGGAACTGAGCCTAATAAAGTCGATTTGCTGCTTGATGTAAAAGAGGCGAAAACCGGATACTTTAGCTTTGGCGGAGGTTACAGCTCTATAGATGAATTTATAGGGTTTGTAGAATTGCGCCAGAGAAACTTTGACTACCGTAATTTTTCTACATTTACCGGAGCCGGCCAGGATTTAAGTGTAATGTTGAGCATGGGTACTATGACTGACCGTTACCAATTAAGTTTCACGAATCCTTGGATATTTAATCGTCCGATATCTTTTGGTTTTGACGGTTATAAAAAAGGGCATAAGCAGAATGAAGATTCCGGCTACGCCTACTCCCAGGATATTAGAGGAGGCGATTTACGGTTAGGTAAGGAGTTTAATGATAACTGGCGGGCTGGAGTTTCTTATCGTTTCGAAAGAGTCAATATTAGTGATGTTGTAGATGAAGCTACACAGGATTTAAAAGACGAAGCAGGGATAAATAATGTGAGCAGTGGAGAAGCGTATGTGGCTTTTGATACCCGGGATAATGTTTATAGCACCTTAAAGGGTATTTATTTTATGAATAATTTTCAAGCGTTCGGCGGCCCCTTCGGCGGGGATAAGGATTTCCTGAAATATTTTGGCCGTTTAAGTTTTTATATTCCGGCCGTTAACAAGTCGGTTGTTGAAATCAGGTTTAGGGGCGGCTGGTCGGATCCTTTTTCATCTACTGATAAAGTGCCTATCTATGAACGTTTCTTCGCCGGCGGCGCCGATACTGTCAGGGGGTACAGAGAAAGAAAAGTCGGCCCTATTGATAAAAATACTAGTGATCCTGTTGGTGGAGATAAAATGCTTATAGGTAATATTGAATACACCTATCCTTTAGCCGATTTCTTAAAAGTAGCTACTTTTTGTGATTCTGGTAAAGTTTGGGGCGGTGAAGGCAATGATATCATTGCCGCAGGATTTAAATCGAGTGTCGGTCTTGGCTTAAGGGTTAAGACCCCGATAGGCCCGGTAAGTGTTGATTATGGCTGGCCTTTGAATCTGGAACCGGGCGAGGATAGAAAGCAGGGCCGGTTTCATTTTAATGTCAGTAAGGCATTTTAATAGAGAAGAAGATAGTCATTTTAGTAAATAGGTTTAATTAAAGGAGGAAGCTATGAAGAGGATTTTGGTAGCCTTGATGGTTATGGGTTTGCTTAGTTCAGTTTCTTTGACAGCATCAGCCAAAGATTTAAAAATAGGGTATGTTGATATATTTAAGGTTTTTAACGAATACAAAAAAACTAAAGACTATGATAAAAAATTAGAAACACAAAAAAATGAAGCTGAGAAACAACTGGATAAAAAGAAACAGGAATTGGAAAAGCTTCAGAATAAATTAAGCCTCCTGAAAGAAGAAGAGCAAAAAAAGCAGCAGGAAGTTATGGCTAAAGAGGTTAAAGCCTATAGAGAGTTAGAGAGGAAAGTTTTTGTTGATGTGAAGAAAGAAAGAGACGAAAAGATGAAAGAGATAATAGATGATATTAATGCGATAGTGGATGATTACGCTAAGAAAAATTCTTTCTCCTTGATTGTAAACAAAAATGCTGTTTTGTATGGCGATAAGGTTATGGATATAACTTCAGATATCCTCAAAATAGCCAACAAGAAATATAAAAGCAAATGAGATTTACCCTTAAAGAAATAGCTGAGTTAGTGGGGGGTGATTTAGTAGGTAATCCCGAAACCGTTATAACAGGAATATCAGGCATAAAGGAAGCCAGGGAAGGTGACATTACTTTCTTGGCAAATTCCAAGTACTCCTGCTTGACTCAAACCACTAAGGCTTCAGCTATAATTACATCAAGGGAAAACCTGGAATCTTCAAAACCGTTAATTAAAACGGATAACCCTTCCATAGCTTTTACCAAAGTTGTGGGTATAGTTGCTCCTAGTGATGCCAAGCATCCTAAAGGAATTCATCCTACCGCGGTAATTTCTAAGAATGTCGAATTGGGAGAGAATGTGGCTGTTGGAGCTTACGTAGTAATTGAAGAGGGCGCCAGGGTGGGCAGCAACACGGTAATTTACGGAGGGTGCTATGTGGGGTGCCAGGTTGAGATAGGCCAAGATTGCCTCATCTATCCTCATGTTACGATCAGAGAAAGGGTGGAAATAAGCGACAGGGTTATAATACATTCAGGCGCGGTAATCGGCAGTGATGGGTTTGGTTTTGCCATGGTTAAAGGTGTTCAAAAGAAAATTCCTCAGATTGGTACGGTTTTAATTGAGGAAGATGTTGAAATTGGAGCCAATGTTACTATTGACAGGGCCCGCTTTGATAAGACTATTATTGGAAAAGGCACCAAGATAGACAACTTAGTGCAGATAGCTCACAATGTGGTGGTGGGAGAAAATTGCATTATAGTGGCTCAGGCAGGGATTTCCGGAAGCACTGTTTTAGGTAAAGGGGCAATTTTAGCCGGGCAAGCCGGAATAGTGGGCCATATTCGGATAGGCGACAAAGCGATTGTTGCTGCTCAGGCCGGAGTTACAAAGTCTGTTCCGGCGGGGGTTAAAGTTTCCGGTTATCCGGCAAAACCTCATGATATGGCAAAAAGAGTTAATGCCTGCGTTCAGAAGCTTCCGGATATCTACAAAAAAGTTAAATTACTCGAAGAGAAAATAAAGCAATTGGAGGAGAAGTTACAACAAGATGGATAAACAAAGAACTATTAAAGGAAAGATCTCTTTAGAGGGTGTAGGGCTTCATACAGGCAAACATACTAAGTTGGAGCTTTTGCCGTCAACGCCTAACTCTGGGATTAATTTTATTCGTCAAGATGTCGAGCCGAAGTGCCTTATAAAGGCTAATTTTTACTCAGTGCTTAATCCTGAGAAATTTCCCCGCCGTACTTCTATAGGTTCCAACGGTGTATGTGTCCATACGGTTGAGCATTTGATGGCAGCTTTTCAAATTCTGGGTATCGATAATGTGCAGGTTAACATTTGGGGAGAAGAGGTCCCTGGTTTAGACGGCAGCGCTAAGGACTTTGTAGATAGTATGTGTGAAGTTGGCCTGCGTGATGAAGATGTAGACCGTGACCGGCTAATTGTGCGTGAGCCCATATGGGTTGACGAAGGCCCAGCAAGCATAGTAGTTTTACCTCATTCAGGTTTACGGGTTTCCTATGTTTTGGATTATGACAACTCTTCTATAGGTTCCGGTTACCTGGATGTTTCTTTGAACGGAGAACTGAAAAGCGATTTATATGAAGCAAGGACTTTTTGCCTTGAAAATGAAGTAAAACATCTCTTAGAGATGGGTTTAGGCAAAGGGGCCAATTACAAAAACACTTTGGTGATTTCCGAAAAAGGTGTTGTGGATAATCAGACCAGGATACCGGATGAATTTGTTAAGCATAAAATGCTGGATTTAATAGGTGACCTGTATCTTGCCGGCCCAATAAAAGGGCATATTATCGCGGTTAAGGGCGGCCACTCTTTGAATATTCGTCTTCTTGAGAAATTACGCAGATACCGTGAGAAAACAAAAAGTGCGGGAGTCCGTTCCCAAACTTCCTATGTGCCGGAATCCGGCGAGTTGAATATTGAAGAGATAATGAGAATCCTGCCTCACAGGTATCCGTTTCTTTTGGTGGATAGAATAATTTCTCTAGATAAGGGGAAGCGGGCTGTAGGAATTAAAAGCGTTACTATGAATGAATATTTCTTTCAGGGGCATTTTCCCGGAAAGCCGGTTATGCCGGGGGTCCTGATTGTCGAGGCTATGGCCCAGGTAGGAGGAGTCCTGATGCTTGCCTGCGAGGAACATAGAGGGAAACTCGCTTATTTTATGGCAGCTAATAATATAAAATTTCGTAAGACAGTTGTTCCTGGAGACAGGCTTGTCATAGAAGTACTTTCCGGAAAACTTCGTAGCAAGACTGGAGTTGTGCATACAAAAGCATATGTTGACAATAAAGTTGTTGCTGAAGCCGATCTTATGTTTGCCTTGGTTGAATCTTAACGGCGATAAGACAACCCGGGCAAAGTCGTTTATAACTGCATTTAGCCATCAGTGGTTTGCCGAGAAGCATCAGGCCTTTCAATAATTGTTATTATCCTTTCTATTTAAACCGAAACTTTTTCAATCCTAGAGCAGAAATCTTTTCAAGTTAAAGTTTGAGAGATGAATATGCGTTGGGATTCCTGCTTAGGAGGGGGATCGGTTTATAAACCAATGAGCTTCGCTTGCTATCCTCAATTTTTTTGATATAATACAAAAAATGAAGACTCAAATAGATAAAAGAGCTTTGGTTGATTCCAGCGCCCAGCTAGGCAAAAACATAACTATTGGGCCGTATGCCATTATCGGAGCGGAAGTTAAACTGGGAGACGGCTGTCGTATAGATTCTTTTGCTCAGATTATGGGCTATACACAGCTGGGTGAAAACTGTCATATTTTTACCAACGCTGTGATAGGCAACACTCCTCAGGATTTAAAATATAAAGGGGAAAAAACTTTTCTTTTTATAGGAAAAAATAATATAATTCGGGAATTTGTCACAATTAATCCCGGGACAGAAAAGGGCTCAAAAACTTCAGTAGGGGATAACAACCTTATCATGGCTTATTCTCATATTGCTCATGACTGTGTTATTGGTAGTAACAATATTTTAGCTAATGCGTCTACTTTAGCCGGCCATGTGGAGATAGGTAATAATGTTGTTATCGGGGGCCTGGTGGCAATTCATCAATTTTGCCGCTTGGGAGATTACTCTATAATCGGAGGATGTTCTAAAGTCGTTCAGGATATCGTCCCTTATTCTATGTGTGACGGCCATCCGGCAGTGGTTAGAGGGCTTAATTTGGTAGGGCTGCGGCGAGCTGATTTTTCCCGGCAGCTTTTGGGTGATTTGCGCAAAGCTTTTAAAATACTTTTTTTCGAAGATCATCCCATGGATGTTTCACGCAGGCTTATAAAAGAAAAATTGTCTTCTTCGGCTGAGTTGGAGTATCTTCTTGATTTTATTTCTGCTTCCAAAAGGGGTGTAAGCAAGTAGGCTTTACGGCTTGGTGAGTATACATATTTGCTTTAGGGCTTTTTAAGTAGTCTTATTCCGGTTCAGAGCTCCAAATATACACTTAAATTTAATAGCAGGAGTTTCTTTGTGGTTGATTTTTCCCGATTAGCGATCATAGCCGGAAATAGGCAGCTTCCTCTTGTTCTTTCTCGCAGGATAAGAGAGCAATATCCAACTGCAAGAATTATAGCTGTCTGTTTTAAAGGTGAAACTTCTTCCTTGATCAAAAAGTATGTTGATGAATCTTACTGGATAGATGTGGGGCAGTTATCAAAGCTCAAGAATATTTTAAGCTCTGAAAAAATAAACCGGGCTTTTATGGCTGGCCAAATAAATCCCCTTAGGATATTCAATCAGAAAAAATGGGACCAAGAACTTAAGAGTTTAGTAAAAGAAACGGAAGATTTTCGTCCTCATGCTATATTTTGCTCTATTATAAACTACCTGAAAAAACAAGGAGTAACTTTCCAAGAACTTCCTCCTGTCTTAAAAAATGATTTGGCCCAGGAAGGAGTTATGAACGGATTGAGTCTTCCGGCTTGCATGGAGAAAGACGTTGAATTTGGTTTAGGAGTTATTTGTGGGTTTGTTGAGCTTGATATTGGCCAGACAATTGCCGTTAAGCACTTAAGTGTGGTAGCCCTGGAAGCTTTGGAAGGAACGGACCGAGCTATACGGCGGGCGGGGAGGCTTGCAGGAAAAAAATGTGTAATATTTAAGTTCTCAAAAACAAGACAAGATTTGCGGTTTGACTTACCGGTGGTCGGATTATCTACTCTTAAGCTGCTTAAAAAAATTAAAGCTTCAGGTTTAGTTCTTGAAGCCGATAAAGTTATTATATTAGAGAAAGAGAAATTTCTTTCTCTATCAGAACAATGGTCCATTCCTGTTCTGGGCAGAAGGGCTCCTTCCAGGTAAACTTCGTTAAAGATACATGAGAATCAATTTCGTTTTATTTTGTTTTTATTTCGGAGCGGTTGTGTCTTTACAGCCTGTGGGTTTTGCTGCCTCAAACAGCAAAGAAGGCGTGAAGGTAGAGGGCTATCTTAATGCGGCGGCCTTATTTAAGGAGACAGGAGATTACGATAAAGCTTTTGAGATTGTTTCTCAAGTCTCCAACGATAGCCGCAATATAGAGAGTTATGAATTTCGCCTGGCTTATTTATCGGGAGACTCAAAAGGTGCTTTAAGTTTATATAAAAAAATCCGGCAAAAGAACTGGCTTGATATGGTTTACGCGGGATTTATCTATGAAGACCTTGATTGTAACCAGGAGGCAATAAAGAGTTACGAGTCTTCTCTTTTAGCCAAAGTAAACGGCCTGGCGCTTTTTCGCCTGGGCAAACTGTACTATGAAAAAAAAGATTACAAACAAGCCGCCGTTTTTTTTCGCCGCTTAATTAAGCTCGATTCCAGTATAAGGATCGCGTATTATTATTTGGGGCAATGCCTGCTGGAAGCTGGTAGTTTTGAAGAGTCATATAAGAACTTAGCTAAAGCCGCAGGTTTTTATCCTAGAAATTCTACCATAAGCTGTTCTCTTGAGGCGGCCAAAAAAAAGTTGGGGAAGAGTTATTTTTCCGAAAAGAAGGACCAGAAAGATACTCAGCGCCGCCAAACTAAATTGCCTTTGTATGAAGTTTCTCTTGTTGAGCCGGTCGTAGTTAAGGTTGGCTTAGCAAAGGGATTGCGTGAATTTTCTTTTTCCTGCCGTAAAGGGTTTCTAATTACAGATAATCTTGAAACTTTCCGAGGTGAACCCGAAAAAATATACACTTTGAAACAAAGTGCCGGGGGCCTGGTTTTAGAAGATTACAACAATAAGGACAAATACTGTTCTTTTTCTGGTTTGGTTTCGATTTTGGGTTCCGGTTTTGCTAAAAAGCGGGCCCCCTTTTATATTTTTGATGTAACTTACGGCGAAGGAAATTTCTGGCATAAAAGAATAGACCGGGCTTTCCGGGGAAATCTAGAGGTAATATTAAGAAACGACAGGATAACTTTGATAAATAAAGTAAGTGTAAAAGAATATCTTTACGGAATTTTAGCGGCCGAAATACCGGCTTCTTCAGAAAAAGAAGCGCTTTTAGCCCAGGCAGTAGCCGCAAGGACTCTTGTTTTTAGAAACCGGGGCCGCCATAAAAAAGAAGGATTTGATTTTTGTTGCGATGTGCATTGCCAGGTTTATCAGGGCCTATCAGCCGAGACGCCCCAAACGTTAAAAGCAGTCGATGAGACTGAAGGCGAAATCCTTATTTTTGACGGTAAGCCGATAGAGGCATTTTATCATTCCAACTGCGGGGGGTGTCTCTGCTCCGACACTTTTGGAATTAGTCCGTATCTTACAAATGAGTTAGATGCCGCCGGAGGCAGGCTTCCTGAGGGCCTCTATGATCAACAAGAGTGGTTTTTACATGAACCTGAAGTTTTTTGTGCTTCTTTAAATGATAGCAGGTTTCGCTGGCAGCGTGTCTATGACCGGCAGGATTTTTTATTAGCTTTTGGTTTTGATATGGATGAGTTTGAGGGGGTTCTTTTCGGGGAGAAGGGAGACTGTTACCATTACAGAGAGGCAGAAGTAATTTTAAAAGGGCACAGGAAGATGTTAAAGGGCGATTTAGAGCTGCGTAATTACTTTGATGCTTTACGCAGCAGCGCGTTTATTTTAGAAGTAAAGAGGGATTCCAGCGGAAAAGTTCAAAGGCTTGTTTTTTTTGGAGCCGGCTTTGGCCACGGAGCCGGTTTGTGTCAGGCCGGAGCAATCGGCATGGCTAAGGAAGGGTATAGCTATAAAGATATATTGAAACATTATTATCCCGGCGCGGTAATCGAGAAAAGATATTGAACTATCAACGGTTGATTAAGTATTTTTCTATTTTAGAGGTAGAATCCAAATTTTTATCAATAGTTTCCCAGACAGATTTACTTTCCATGCATAGATACAGAGGGGTTTTTTGGTCGTATTTTCTTATCCATCGCAGCATCTTGGCATAGACCTCTTTTCTTAAAAATTCAGGATAACGAAGTTTTTTGTCCTCGCCCAGTAAAAGTTCTCCGTAAAATATTTTTCCTTTGGGAAAACGCATTTCCGAAATTGTTTTAAGATTTCTGCTGCCCCGTAAAGTTCCCAAGCTTATCCAGGCAAAAGGAGGCTCTAGGCTTTCATAAAGCATTTTCACTGTTTCTTTATAAAGAGTTTCCCAACCGGATGTATGTATGATGGGGTCAAAATGAAAGCCGCAAAGATATCCTGAGTCCTGGACTTTTCTTGCTGCCGCGAGGCGTTCGCCTAAAGTTGCTGCACCGAGTTCTTCGGTTTCGGCAATCTTGGAAGGGTTAAGTGACCAGGATATAATTATATTCGGCGGCGCAGGGATTTTAAGGATACTTTCAATTGAAGTACTTTTAGTTTTTAGTTCAAATAAGACATTTTTCTTAGAAAAATAAGGTATTAGCTTTTTGGAGTAGCCGGTTATATTATCAAGTGCCAGAGAATCGCAGAATTCTCCTGTCCCCAGCCTTATTGGCTGTTTTAACTTTTTGGCGAACGAATCGAATTTGTCAAAAAAATCGTCAAGATTACCCGGCAGTATTAAGCCGGGGAAATTGCTATATTGCTGGAGGAAACAATAGGAGCAGTCATAAGGGCATCCGAAGCCTAAATTTAATATCCAATATCCACAGCGAAGATGACTTTTCGTGCAGGGGCAGGGTTTTAGAAAATCCCATTTTTCTTTGATTATAAAAACAATAGGTTTTTTCAGTTCCGCGAGTGTAAATTTATTTTCTTTAAGGTGTTGCCCGTAGGAATTTATAACTGTAGTTTTTGCCGAAGGAAAAGCTTTTTTAAAATTATCAACAACAAAACTCTTTCTGACTTCCTTTTCGACAAAAACAGCTTCGGGTATGAAGGTTTTCTTAACCTGCCAATTATTATCCAATGGCTGTTTTAACTTACTGAAAAAAATATCACTTTCTTTAAGAGCGTTATTTGCTTTTGTCAGAGGGAAACGCCTGTTGATGAGGAGCTTTTTAAGAGCGAAAAATTTATCACGGCCCAAATATTTCTTCTGAGCCATATCATGGTTTAGACAGTTGGTTAATTGGTTTAAGCTCAAATTTTCTCTGAGCATTACCTCTGACATAAGCCTTTCCAAGATTTTTAACTGGTTATGGTTAGGGTCAAAGGAAAACTCTTTTGATATTAGTTCTTTAAAATTTTCCATCAGGGTTTAGGTTATTGACGATTTCTTGATATTTTTTTACCTGATGCGGCTTCTGGCGCTTTAAAGCACCTTGTATATATATGAGGCATTTTAATTTTAATTCATTATAGGCGGCATTATACTTTTCAGGGGGCAAAGTTTCTCTTTCCAGAAATTTTTTTAAAGCCTGTATTCGAAAAATATCCATAGCTTCGTACTTTTTTGATTGTTGATCTCTGTGTCCGCCTTCCTTTATGGTCAGGTATTCTGGTATGAGGGTTACTTGATATTTAAGGCTTGCTCTTAACCAGAATTCATAATCTTCGCAGGCAGGAAAATATTCATCAAAACCACCCAGAGATTTGAACACGCTGGCGTGGATAGCAGCAGTGGATATGCCGAGGCAGCAGAGCTTAAGCGCCTGAGTAAAAACATTACCGCTGGGTTTTTTATGTTTAATTCTTGGAGTAAGCAAGCAACCGTTGCGATACCAGATTTCTTCGCTGTGAAAAATCTTACAGTCAGGATGTTTTTTTGTATAGTCAAAAGTTATATTCAGTTTATCCTTGGTCCATCGATCATCTGAATCAAGAAAACATATAAATTCACCGTTTGAGTTTTTTATTCCCTTATTTCTTGCTGCTGCTGGCCCTCGATTCTTTTGATAAAAATATTTTATTTTAGTTTGAATTTTGCTGTTTGAAACTTGTGACTTTATATTTTCGGCGGTATTATCTATTGAACCGTCGTCAACGATCAAGAGTTCGTAGTTTTTAAAGGTCTGGGTTAGCACTGATTCTATGGCAATTTTTAAAAAATCCGCTCGGTTATATGTGGGGACAACTACACTGAAAAAAGGTTTTTGTGCCATTAAGATATTATAAATATAAGTTTAGCAAAAGCAATTAGAAAACTAAACGGTTATCTGCTGTCTTGATAAGCTTGCGGGAAGAGACAAGTGGCACTATCATTTTTTGAGTATTTACGGAATTTAAAGAATAAGATATAATGTTTTGTAAAATTCCTAAAATAATTGTTCGTATAAAAAAGGAAGTTGTAAGAAATGGTATGGATTGGTTTGAAAATAGTTATTTTGATTGCCTTAAGCCGTTTATTGCTAAACAACAATAAACCTCTTTTGTGTGCTGGTATTTATACAGGGATAATTTCACTGGTGAGAATTGCTTTTTTGCTTCTGGGGTTGATAACCATTAAATTATCTTTTGGAATGTTATGTTTTGCTGTTTTTATATCTTCAGTCTTTACGTTTGGTTTAGCTTCATTATACTTTTGGCTTCTTGATAGATTTGAAGATTCTCTGTTTCTATATCAGATAATTCTCATTATAGGGCTAATTATACTAGCCTTTTTTTAAAGAGGCCAATACCGAGCTGCATTACTATTTTTTTATGTTAAAGGATGGCCGTAGTTGATTTCTTTACTGTAAAAGGTTTGATATTGTGGAACTACATAATAAAAATTTGCTTTGTATTTGGGCATATTTTGCTTGATTTCCCTCTTTATTTTTTCTGCGAATTCTAAATATTTTTTTTCATTCTCATATACAGCTGCTAATTTATTTTTTAATTCTCTGCCTAGATTTCTTTCGATTTGTTTAAGCATCTCTATAAAATTTCCCATTTTATGATGATACAGCTCGATATCGATTTCCTTTACGCCTTCGGGAATGATTTTTAAAACTTCTTCTAAAATTGAAATATAGGGAATAAACGGCCCGATATGAATTCGTAAATGGATTCGAGCAGCGATGATTTGCTGAATAGTTTGGAGTCGTTTTGCCGAATTTGGTGATTTTCTTTCAAACAACCTGATTAATCGGTCAGTTGGAAAATTTAATGTAAAGAATATTTTGTTGCCAGGATTTTCGGCAATTAACGGCAAATATTCAGCAATTAAATGGGATTTAGTGAGGATGGTATAAGGGATGTTGTTTTCGTTAAGAATTTTTAGTATTTGCTCGGTAATTCTATAATTTTTTTCCTGGCAAGGAAAGCATTCAGTAGTTGAGCCGAGAAGCACTCGTTTGGGTTTTTTGTAAATCAGCTCTTTCCTAAGTATTTCGGGAGCATTCAATTTTACAGTTAATGATTCAAAAAATGAGGGCCGGGCTATATTTTTGTTTTCCTGAGCGTAACAATAGAGACAGCCGAATTCACAGCCTTTGTAAGGATTAATTACATAATCTGCCAGGCTTATTTGGGTTGCAGATAAGACTCTTTGAGTTTTGGCCGGTATTATTTTCATAAAAACATGAATAATGTTAAATATTATACCATGGAAGTTAATAAACAAGATTATTGATAAAGCTTTTCGTGTAGGGTATTCTTTCTTCCTTTATCATGCGCAGGAATAGATTTATTCTTTTTTTCGCCTGTTGATTGGGAAAATATTCACCGGGGAATGTTCCCAGATAATCTACAAAAGGGTTGGCTTGGGCTATTTTAGGTATGTTGGTTTTGTTTTGTTTTATAAAAACCAGAGTTTCTTTGAAGCTTTTATTGTTTTCGCCGGGATGCCCAAATATAAGGCTAATTTCAAAATGAAGCTCGGCTTTCTTCAAGGTAGCTATGAATTCAGATGCTGTAGCAGCAGAAAAGCCTTTATTAAGATTTTTTAAAGTGGTATCAGAGCCGCTTTCTAAACCGACAAAAAGATTGTAGCAGCCGCTTTGTTTTATAAGCCGGGCAAGGCCCAAGGGGAATTTATCTTCAACTCGCATCTGGGCTTCCCAATTTATATTGAGGCGGTGTTTTATCAGTAAGTTGCAGAGAGTTTCCAGCCACCTGCGGCTATAATTGATGAGAGAATCACAAAATACAAAATTATTGATTAAGTGTTCAGACTTTAAAAACTTTATTTGTTCAAACATATATTCCGGGCTGTGATGACGAAACTTTTTATAGAGAAGCCGTTCTGAACAAAAATTGCATTTGTGTGGACAGCCCCGGGAAGAGAGCAAGGGTATGACACGGGAATAACTGTTGAGGCCGGTTGAAGAGAAATCACAGAAACATAGTTCATCAAGATTATCTAATTCTTTGAATTCGTAATTTTTTTTATCACTTCCCCGGATAATTTCTAAAAAAGGTATTTCTCCTTCTCCGGTTACTTTGAATGAATCCCGGAGAAGGCTCTCTTTAAAAAAAAGCATTTGGGGCCCGCCGAAAATAATTTTTTTATCCGGAAATTTATTTCTTATATCTTTTGCCAGCCTGAAAGTGAAATTTTGGTTACGTTTGAACAGAGAAAATCCCAGGTATTTAGAATCTTTTATTGTTTGGTAGAAGTTTTCCAGAACATAAGGGTATTTATTTTTGACGATCTCAAATAGAGACTTTTCCATGTGTGTATTTAGTTTCAGCCAGTCTCCCGGTGCTGCGGCCAATTCTTTAAATAACTGATTATTGAGATCTATAGTTTGAGTCTTGCAGCCGTTATTTTTAAGCCAGGTGGATAAATAAACTAAAGCCAGGGGAGGGGTTTTTAGCCAGAATGGCGGAGCCTGAATTATATAGACTGAGTCTTGCATTTGGGTATAATATAAACGGATTCTTATAATTATAAAATAAAACTCACCCTAACCTTACAAAACAGTTTGAAACTGTTTTGTAAGGTTAGGGTTTGGAGAGATATAAATTTTATTATAGCATGAAAAGTTTTATCTGTGTTAATCCGTGTTTCTTTTCTTTGCATCCGTATATATCCGTGTGTAAAAATGGTTAATTCACTATATATCCATATACCTTTTTGCCGGAAGAAGTGTTTTTACTGTAATTTTTACAGCATAAAACCGGATGTGGAAATCGTTTCTGCTTACATTAAGGCTTTATGCCGGCAAATAAATGAATCAAGCGGAAAGTTTTCCACTGTTTATGTAGGCGGAGGAACCCCGACTGTTTTAAATCTGAAGCTGTGGCAGGAACTATTGACTTCCGTAGAGAAAAAATGCGGCAATATCGAAGAGTATACGATTGAAGCTAATCCTGAAAGCTTTAATGCTCGGCAGGCAGAGCTGTTTTTAGACAAAGGTGTTAACCGCCTGAGCTTGGGCTTCCAGTCTTTCAATGATGTTAAGCTTAAAAAATTAGGCAGGATTCATTCGGCAAACCAGGCTTTAGAGGCTTTTGCTTTAGCTCGTCGAAGCGGTTTCAAAAACATAAACGTTGATTTGATTTTCGGGACAGAAGCCGAAACTTTAGAAGATTGGGAAAAGGAGCTATCTTTGGCTATAAAGATTTCTCCCGAACATATATCTCTTTATGGCCTCAGTTATGAGAAAAATACCCCTCTTTATTCGGAATTTAAAGAGTCTCGGATAACCCCTTTGGATGAAGCTCTTGTCGGCCGGATGTATACTTATGCCTTGGGGCGTTTGCCGCGGGCCGGTTTTTTACAGTATGAGGTTTCAAACTTTGCTAAAAAAGGATTTCTTTGCCGCCACAATATGAATTATTGGCGTAATGGTTCTTATTTAGGGTTTGGGCCATCGGCTGTTTCTTATTTAAATGGCCGGCGTATGCTAAATATATCTGATGTGAAAGAGTATATTAAACAGCTGGACAATAACCGCGGAGTTGTCATTCGGCAGGAGAAACTTTCCCGCATCCGGCGAGCCAAAGAAACTGCGGCTATAAAAATAAGGACAAAAGAAGGCATAGATTTTTCCTGGTTTAAACAGGCGACCGGGATAGATTTTATGAATCTGGAATCAAAAGCAATAAACGAACTTATTGAAGGCGGACTTATCCGATATAAACGCTCTGGCGGAGCATATAAGGGGGTTTGTTTGAGCCGCAAGGGTTTCCTTTTTTGTGACAGTGTCTCAAGCAGTCTTTTATAGGTAAATACCGTTTTTCCATAAGATAAAAGGCGCTTTTTAGAGTAGATTTTTTCTACTGGAATGGTATAATTGGGTGGTTGTCTGAGCAGGACAGAAGGGATATTATGGAGAATAAAAATAAACTCAAAAGTATAATTTCCAAATTTAAAGGGAAAAGCATCCTGGTAGTAGGGGACCTGATACTTGACCATCATATTTTCGGCAAGGTTGAGAGGATTTCTCCGGAGGCTCCTGTCCCGGTAGTTTGGGCAAACAAAGAAAGTTTTGTTTGCGGTGGTGCCGCTAACGTAGGGCTTAATCTCAGAGCCTTGGGTGCTAAGGTCAGTATGTGTGGTGTGACCGGAAGCGATGATTTTGCCAAAAATCTTTTTTCCATTATGGCCAAAGCCGGAATTGACTCCGGGCTTGTAGTCAAGAGCAATAAACGGCCTACAACTTTAAAAACACGCATAATAGCCAATCATCAGCAGATAGCCAGGGTTGATTGGGAATCAATAGAGCTTTTATCAAGCCAGACCAACAAGATGCTTCTGGATAAAATTAGAAAAAATATAAATAGGTTTGATGCGGTTATAATCGAAGATTACGGTAAGGGTGTAGTAAACCCGGTTCTGGTCAAAGAATTAGTGGGGCTTTGCAGGGCAAAGAATAAAATAGTTACCGTAGATCCCAAGGAAGAACATTTTGATTATTATAAAAACGTAACAGCTCTTACACCTAACCTAAAAGAAGCCCAGGTTGCCGCAAATATGAAGATTCGAAAGAAAAAAGACCTTTTAACCCTCGGTAAAGTGATAATGAATAAACTCAATCCCAAAGTCTTGCTGGTGACGCTGGGAGAAGGCGGGATGGCGCTTTTTAGTGATAAAGGTGTTTGTCGTATTCCTACGGCGGCTTTGGAGGTTTTTGATGTGACTGGCGCCGGTGATACAGTTATATCAGTGTTTACTCTAGCTTTAAGTTGTGGTGCTGATTTTAAGCAGGCGGCTATTATAGCTAATTTCGCTGCCGGAATAGTTGTTGGTAAGTTAGGGGCGGCTACGGTAGATAAAAAGGAAATAGTAAAAATAATCAATGAATCCAGAAATTAATGTTATTGGGGTTATCCCGGCAAGATATGCTTCGACAAGGCTTCCCTATAAACTTTTACGTAAGATTTGCGGGAAATCCTTGCTTCAAAGGACATGGGAGAACGCGTCAGGCTGTCATGCCTTAGATGAGCTCATTATTGCCTGCGATCATCAGGCGCTTTATGAGGAAGCTCGTAAAATCGGAGCTAAGGCTGTACTTACATCCTTAGACCATACTTCCGGGACTGACAGAATAGCTGAAGCTGTTTCTGACATTGATGCAAAGATAATTATAAATATACAGGCTGACGAGCCGTTAATGCATCCTTCAGCGATTGATAGTTTGGCTCAAGAGATGCTTTTGCATCCGGATCTGGCTATGGCGACAGTTAAAACCAGGATAAATGATACTGTTCAAATAAACGATCCGGCTGTTGTCAAGGTTGTTTGTGATTGTAGTGGTTTTGCTTTGTATTTTTCCCGCTGTCCTATACCCTATGACCGAGATAAAAAAGGCAGCTCTTATTATAAGCATTTAGGTTTGTATGCTTATACTAAAGATTTTTTGTATACTTTTAAGAATCTTCCACCTTCTAAATTAGAAGAGACTGAAAAGTTAGAACAATTACGGGCGCTGGAAGCCGGCTGTCCTATCAAAGTAATTGAAACAAGGTTTGATTCCTGGGGAGTTGACACCCAGGAAGATTTATCTAGGGTAGAGAAAATCTTAGCTGAGAAAGAAAATAGTTAAGCAGGTCGATTATGAAAAATAAGGAAAAATTCATTTTTATATCCGGGCCTTGTGTCATTGAAAGCCGCCAGCAGACATTAAAGATTGCTGCTACGCTTAAAGATATAGCTTCTCGTTATCCCGTCAAGTTTATATTTAAAGCCAGTTTTGACAAGGCAAATCGGACATCGATAGGATCTTTCCGGGGCCCCGGGATTGGCGAGGGTATAAAGATATTAAAAGAGATAAAAGAAAAATTACAGATACCCATATTAAGTGATATACACTCTCCCGAGCAAGCGGGTATTCTTGGTAAGGTTTTGGATATCATCCAGATACCGGCATTTTTATGCCGTCAAACCGACCTGGTTCTAGCGGCAGCTAAAACTAAAAAGATAATAAATATAAAGAAGGGCCAATTTGTATCACCGGAAGATGTTAGGTACATCATCGAGAAAGCAGCCTCAACAGGTAATAAAAATATATTAATCACTGAACGGGGAAGCTGTTTTGGCTATAATAACCTTGTGGTTGATTTTCGTTCTTTTCTGATTATGAAAAAGTTTGGATATCCGGTAATCTTTGACGCTACACACTCTCTACAGAGGCCCTCGGCCAAAGATGGTGTTTCAGGTGGAGACCGGCAGTTCGTGCCTTCTTTAAGCTTGGCTGCTGCTGCTTGCGGGATTGACGGAATATTTATGGAAGTCCATCCGTCTCCCTCTAAGGCCCTCTCAGATAAGCACACTTCTTATTCGCTGGATAAAGTTGAAAGTTTAATAAAAAAGATTATGAAAGTAAGAAAGGCTGTATATGAAAAAACATAATTCCCAGGAAATCTTAAATTGGGCAAGAGAGGTTCTTGAAATCGAGAAGAAGGGGATAGATAATCTCGAGAATAGCCTCAATAGCGATTTTCTAAAAGCCGTGAATATAATTGCCAATTGCAAGGGCAGGATAGTAGTCGCCGGAATGGGTAAGGCCGGCATAATAGGACAGAAATTTTCAGCTACTCTTTCCTCAACCGGTTCTTCAAGTTTTTGGCTTCATGCAGCTGAAGCTGTGCATGGAGATTTGGGCAGTGTTAGAGAAGACGACGTGGTGGTGGTTTTATCGTATAGCGGAGAGACCGATGAGATAAGGAATCTTATTCCTTTTATTAAGAAAATCGGTTCTAGAATAATAGCTATTACCGGCAACAGCCGTTCAAGCCTGGCTCGTTATTCTGACAGCGTGGTGGAAATTAAAATAGACAAAGAAGCTTGCGCCTTGGGTTTGGCTCCGACTACTTCTACTACAGCAATGCTGGTGGCCTGCGATGCTATATCAGTAATTTTACAGAAAATAAAGGGTTTTAAAGAGAAAGATTTTGCTTTTTTTCATCCCCGAGGGTCCCTAGGGCGCAAGCTTCTCCTTAAAGTAAAGGACATTATGAGAAAAGGCAGGTTTAACCCTGTCGTTGAAGAAAAAGCTTTGGTTAAAGATGTTATAGTGAGAATCACCTCTTCTCATGCCGGAGCGGCAGTTGTCGTTGGCAGAGATAAAAAGCTCAAAGGTATTTTCACTGATGGAGACTTGCGGAGAAACCTGAAATCACACCCCAACCTGTTAAAGGTTAAGGTGAGTGAGGTAATGACCAGAAATCCTGTGGTTATTTTGGAAGAGGGCTTAGCGTCTGAAGCTTTAAAGATACTGGAAAAAAAGAAAATAGATGAAGTCCCAGTTGTTAATAGCAAGGGCCGGCCGGTGGGGATGCTTGACATTCAAGATTTAATTGCCGCAGGAATAATTTAAATACCAGTCTATACGCTGCAGCCAATATTAAGGAATAATAAACTAAAGGTGTAAATGCAAATTCCGGGAAATAAAAAAACTAACATTAAAGATTTATTTAAAAAGGTTAAGCTGCTCATTCTAGACGTTGATGGGGTCCTGACTGGGGGAGAAATCATTTATGATGACCGGGGCCGCGAGCTTAAAATATTTAACGTAAAAGATGGGTTGGGAGTTTTTTTGTTGGGAAAGGTCGGCATAAAAACAGTTATTCTTTCCGCCCGTAACTCACCGGTTTTGCAAAAACGTTCTCTGGATATGGGAGTTGCTGCTGTTATTGGAGGTATTCTGCCTAAGGAAAAAGCTTTAGACGATATAAAAAAAAGGTTTAAAGTGGGAGATTCCCAGATATGTTTCATTGGTGATGACTTAATTGATATAGGTATCATCGAGAGAGTCGGCCTGGGAGTTGCTGTGGCCGATTCACCCGCGCAAGTTAGGCGGGCTTCTGTATATGTAACTAAAAATAAAGGCGGCCAGGGGGCTGTTCGTGAAATAGTCGATTTAATACTCAAGGCTCAAGGCCTGGAGAAAAAGGTGCTTGAGTTTGTCAGGAATCCCCGCTAAAAAAGCCTATTTATTAAAGGTTAACGGCAGCTTATGAACTTGACTTTCCAAGGTATTTTGATATAGTGTATGGTTCTATGAAGCTAATAATAATTACTTTATGTTTTGTATGTTTGACTTTGAATATCCAGGCTTATTCTCAGCAAAGGATAAAGGATTTTTATCTTTCAAATTGCAAGGAAGACGGTTCCCATGACTGGGAAGTTAAAGGGGATGAAGCGATGATTTACGACACCTATGTTGATATTAACACTATGAGGGCCAACTACTTCTTAGAAAGTGATGATATCTCTATTACTTCTGACGAGGCTCGTTTAAATAAAGAAAATATGGATGTTTACCTTAAAAAGAACGTCCATGTTAAAAATAAAGACGGAGCTCAGCTGACAACAGAATCCTTAAACTGGCAGAGAGAAAAAAACCACATAGAAACAAAAGACTGGGTTAAGACAAGCAAAGATGCCATGGAGATAACCGCCCAGGGCCTTTCTGCCGATACCCAGATGGAAAAAGCGAATTTTGAAAAAAATGTGGAGGTAACTTTTCCTGATGCGGAAAATAAAACTGTTACCACCGCTACTTGCAGCGGCCCTCTGGAAATTGAGTACAGTTTGGGCAGGGCAATTTTTAATGATGATGTGGTGGTGACCCATCCTCAGGGAAAGGTTTTTTCTGACAAAACTACCCTTTATTTTGATACTACGCAAAAAAAGATTGTTAAGATAGTTTCTGAAGGTAATGTAAAAATAATGCGGGATGGTAACGAAACCTATGCTGAGAAAGCGACTTATTTTGATAAAGACCAAAAACTTGTTTTAGAAGGAAGGCCCAGGCTTATTTATTTTCCCAAGGAAGGCCAGGAAGCTAAGTTTCCTTAAGCGGATAAAATATGAGACTTCTTGAAGTGAATGGTTTAACTAAATCTTACGGGACTAAAGCGGTAGTTAAAGGGGTTTCTCTTTCGGTAAAAAGAGGGGAGATCGTGGGGTTGCTCGGGCCGAACGGAGCCGGCAAGACCACTACTTTTTATATGGTTGTGGGCATAGTTTCGCCAGACGAAGGCAAGATATTATTTGACAATCACGACATCACATCGATGCCTATACATATTCGGGCAAAGTATGGTATAGGATATTTGTCGCAGGAGCCTTCAATATTCAGGAAGCTTACGGTTGAAGAAAACATAATGGCAATTTTGGAAACTTTACCTCTAGCCAGAGCCGAAAGGGATAGGAGGCTTGATGAACTTTTAGCAGAGTTAAATATTTCACATTTGAGAAATAATAAGGCTTATACTTTGAGCGGAGGGGAGACCAGGCGTCTTGAAATTACCAGGGCCCTTGTTACCAATCCTTCTTTCTTGCTTCTTGATGAGCCTTTTTCCGGTATTGACCCGATAGTCGTCGGTGAAGCCAAACAGATAATTTCAGAGCTTAAAACTAAAGGTATGGGGATACTGGTTACTGACCATAATGTGCGCGAAACATTGTCTATAACCGACAGGTCTTATCTGATATCCGCCGGCAAAATATTGATTTCGGGCAGCGCTGATGATTTGATAAATCATGCTCAGGCTCGGGAAGTTTATTTGGGAAAGGATTTCCGCATGTGAGGAACTCAGGTGATTGCAGGCATCAAAGAGAATGCGTATAATCACGGATTAAAAACACTTAGGATAATTTGAATAAAGAGGAGCGGCAGCAGCAATGAAAGTAGACATAAAAAAGATTGATAAAATTAAAAGGACCATTAAGGTTGAGGCTTGCGGAGAACAATTTCTTGGGGAGAAAAATAAAGTTTATTCGGCCGCGGCCAAAAAGCTCAAAGTTCCAGGATTCCGTCCGGGCAGCGCCCCTCTGGATATTTTGGAAAAACACCACTCTAAGGCTTTAAGGGAAGAACTCCTTCAAAGTGCCCTATCCTTGTTTTACCGTCAAGCTCTTGAGGAGAATAAGATAATCCCAGCCAGCATGCCTAGGATTTACGATGTTGAACTCGGGACAGATAAGCTTTCTTTTACTGCTGATTTTGAAATCCGGCCGGAGATAGAAGTTAAAGAGGCCACTTACAAAGAGATAAAAGTAAAAGCTAAAATAAGTGAAGTCAAAGAGATAGAGATAGAAAAAGTGATTACGAATTTAAAGGAAGGAGTCAAGAAAGTTTTAAATAAAGACTTATCCGATCAGGATTTGGCCCGTTGGGCTTCTTATGCAAACACTGAAGACCTGCGCCAGGCCATTAAAGGCCAATTATATGTGGAAAAATTGCGCCAGAGACGCCAGGAGGTTGAAAACCAAGTTAAGGGGCAGCTTTTAAAATCAGTTAAAGTTGACTTACCTAAGGCTGAAGTGGACCGTCACCATAAAGAGCTGCTTGACCGCGAGGTGTATAATCTGAGTTTGAGAGGGATTTCCCAGCAAGATTTGGATAAATACAAGACGGATCTGGAAACAAAATTGAGGCCGGTGGCCGAAGAAGAAATAAAACTTTTTTATATTCTGGAGGCTATTGCCCGCCAGGAAAACATAAAAGCGGAAAACAATCTTGCTGATGTGGTGTTCAGTTTTGTTCTAAGCCAGGCTAAATACGAATAGCGCAGGCGGCGTGTACAATAAGGATATCTATTTCCTGAATTTTAGAGAAAATTTAGCGAAACAGGAGGAGCCAAATGAAGAATCAAACTTATGTTCCTATGGTTATAGAACAGGCAGGCAGGGTCGAAAGGGCTTATGACATATATTCACGGCTTCTTAAAGATAGAATAATTTTTATAGGAACACCTATTGATGACATGGTCGCAAATGTTGTCATTGCTCAGATGCTCTTTTTGCAGATGGAGGACGTAAATAAAGACATAAGCATATATATAAATACCCCCGGAGGGGTAATCACGGCCGGCATGGCCATTTATGATACTATGCAGTTTGTTAAGTGTGAAGTGGCTACCTATTGCGTTGGGCAAGCCGCTTCAATGGGGGCGGTTTTACTTTGTGCCGGAGCAAAAGGTAAGAGATACGCTTTGCCTAATTCCCGGATTATGATCCATCAGCCTTGGGGCGGTGTTCAGGGTACGGCTGAAGATATTTCGCGCCAGACAAATGAGATACTGCGCCTCCGGGAAAAGGTTAATGAAATATTATCCAGTCATACCGGCAAGGCTATTGAGGTAATCAAAAAGGATACTGACCGGGACTATTTTATGATTGCTGACGAAGCTAAAAAATACGGCATTGTTGACGAAGTTATTATTCCTGAAAAACGTTCCAGAAAGAAATAAGTTTCTGGTTTGTTAAAAAACTGCAACTTTTTAAAAAGCTGATTAAGTAGCAAGAAAGGAGTGGCAATGAAACGCAGATTTCTTATGACTCCAGGGCCTTCACCGGTTCCTTCGTTCGTCAGAGAAAGTTTAGGGCGAGAAATTATGCATCACCGGACAGAGGAATTCCAAAATATATTGTCCGATGTGCATAAAGGCCTTAAGCGTGTTTTTTGTACTGACAACCCGGTTTTAATTCTTGCTTCTTCAGGGACCGGCGCCATGGAAGCGGCGGTGAGTAATCTTTTTTCCAGAAATGATAAGGTTATAACTGTCAACGGCGGGAAATTCGGAGAGCGTTGGAATCAGATAGCGAAAAGCTTTTCTTTGGAGGTAATCGAGCTTAAGCTTGATTGGGGAACCTCTTTATCAAAAGAGGTTTTGGCTAAAGCCTTGAAAGAGAATAAAGGAGTAAAAGGCGTTTTTACAACCCTTTGTGAGACTTCTACCGCTACAGTTTATGATGTAAAAGCAATGGCTGAAGTTACACGGGAAAACGATGCGTTGCTTATAGTTGATGCTGTTAGCGGCCTGGGCCAAGATAGGCTTCTTACCGATAGCTGGGGTGTTGACGTTGTGGTTAGCGGCTCTCAGAAAGGTTTTATGCTGCCGCCGGGGCTTTCTTTTATCAGTTTAAGCAAAAAAGCACAAGCAGCTATCAGTAAATCGGATTTGTCAAAGTATTATTTCAATCTTAACAAGGCCCTTAAGAGTTATGAAAAAAATGACACTCCTTTTACTCCGGCTGTTTCTTTAGTTGTGGGGCTGAAAGAGGCGCTGGAGATGATTAATTCCCAAGGTATTGAGGCTCGTTGGAAGAGGTTTGAAAAAATGGCCCTTGCTACCCGTGAGGCTGCGAAAGCAATCGGCCTTGAAATTTTTTCAAAAAGCCCCTCGAGCTCGGTTACTGCTATTTGCGTTCCCGAGGCGATAAAATCAGGCCAGATAGTTAAAATTTTACGAAAAGATTACGGCTTAAGCATTGCCGGAGGCCAGGACCAGATGAAAGACAAGATTATAAGAATAGCACATATGGGCTGGATAAGCGAGCAGGATTTGATTTCCTGTTTTTCCCTTTTGGAAAAAGTCTTAAAAGATTTAGGCGCTGAGTTTTCTTTGGGCGCTTCGTTAGCCCGCTTGGAGGAGGTTCTTTATGGTTAAAGTTCTCGTTTCCGACAAATTGTCTTCGGAAGGAGTGAAAATATTGCAGGATGCGGGTTTTGAAGTGGATTGCAAATATAAACTGAGCCCTCAAGAATTAAAAGAAAGTATAGCCGAATATCAGGGCATTATCATACGCAGTGATACAAAGCTTACCAAAGATGTTATCGAGGCGGCGTCAAATCTAAAAGTTATTGCCCGAGCCGGCGTAGGCGTTGACAATGTCGATATCGAAGCGGCTACCAAAAAAGGAATTATTGTAATGAATGCTCCCGGCGGCAATACCATATCCACTTGTGAACAGTCTTTTGCTCTTATGCTTTCAGTAGCAAGAAATATTCCTTTTGCCCACGCTTCTTTAAAATCAAAACAGTGGGAAAGGTCAAAATTCAAAGGGGCTGAGCTTTATTCTAAAGTTTTAGGTATTGTTGGCCTGGGCAGGATAGGAAAAGAAGTAGCTAAGCGCGCCTTGGCATTTGGTATGGATGTTTTAGTTTACGACCCTTTTGTTTCCCAAGATTTGGCCGAACGCATAGGTGTTAAACTATCCGATTTAGAGAACCTGTTAAAAACAGCTGATTTCATAACGGTCCATACTCCTCTTACCCCCGAAACCAAAGGCTTGATTTCTGATGAAGAGTTTTCCCTAATGAAGCCTGCAGTATTTGTTATTAATTGTGCCCGGGGAGGTATTATTGATGAAACAGCTTTAGCTAAAGCTTTAAAAGAAAAAAGAATAGCCGGAGCGGCATTAGATGTTTTTTCCAAAGAGCCGCCGTTTGATTTAGACATTATGGATCTTGATAGTATTGTTTTGACTCCCCATCTGGGCGCTTCTACCCAGGAAGCTCAGGTTAATGTTGCGATAGAGGCAGCTCATTGCCTTAAGGACGCTCTTTTAGGCAAGGCTATCCGTAATGCTATAAATTATATTCAACTTGATCCTGAGACTTATAAAATTGTCGGGCCTTACTTTAATTTAGCAGAAAAAATGGGCTTATTTATGTCTCAGATTATCGAAGGCGGGATAAAAGAATTACAGATATCTTATTTAGGAGAAATTTCTTCTTATAAGGTCGATGTTCTGGGAGCAGCTTTCGTTAAAGGTATTCTCCTGAACCAGCTTGAAAAAGGGATAAATTACATCAATGCTTTAGAGATAGCCAAAGCCCGAGGAATAAAAATAGAGCAGGTTAAGGTACAGGAAGAAGAAGAATATGTTAATTCTATAAGGGTAAAAGTTATTACTGATAAGGAACAGAGGCTTATAGAAGGAACCTTATTTGCCAATAAAGAAGCCCGCTTCGTTAAGATAGATAATGTTTATACTGAAATAGAGCCTTCAGAGTATATGCTGGTTATACGTAACCAAGATAAGCCGGGTGTAATAGGCTTTTTGGGTACGACTCTTGGGAAATGCTCGATCAATATAGCGGGTATGAGCTTGGGCAGGGAAGCCTCCGGCGATATAGCTTTAACGATAATCAATTTGGACAGCGCCTTGAGCCCGGAAATAATTGCGCAGATAAAGTCAAATCCTAATATTCTTTCTTTGCAACTCGTGAAGCTTTAAGAAATAGACCATATAAGAGGAGGAACCAATGGCAAAAATTTATCTTATAGATGTTACCAACCGTGATGGTGTCCAGACTTCAAGGATATGCCTTTCTAAGTTACAGAAGACCATGATTAACATCTACCTTGATGAGATGGGAATTTTCCAGAGTGAATTCGGGTTTCCTACCACCAGTCATGAACTTAATTATCTCAATGCTAATCTTGAATTAGTAAGTAAAAATGCTATTAAAAATTTAAGGCTTTCGGGCTGGGTCAGAGCTATAAAGCCGGATATTGAAGCGGCCTTTAAAAATGTTCCCAAGCTAAAGTATCTCAATCTGTCTATTTCAACTTCTGACCAGATGATTAAGCATAAATTTCAGGGAAAACTCGATTATGCCGGAATCATAAAAAGCATGACGGAGGCGGTTAAGCTTGCCAAGAAGTCAGGCGCTCAAGCCATAGGTGTCAACGCTGAGGATGCTTCTCGGTCGCGCCTTGAATATTTAATTGAATTCGTTGAAGCAGCAAAAGAAGCCGGGGCAGATAGATTTCGGTATTGCGACACCCTTGGTTTTGATACGCCTTTTTCTATCTACGACAGGATTTCGGCGGTTGTTGAAGCTACCAATATGCCTGTAGAAATTCACTGTCATAATGATCTTGGTTTGGTAGTTGCCAATTCCATATCCGGTGCCAAAGCGGCTTTTGACAATGGAGTAGATTCTTATATTAATACCTGTATAAATGGAGTAGGAGAGCGTGCCGGCAATGCCGATTTAGTCAGTGTAATCCTGGCGATTTTTTACGGAAGTGGAATGCAGAAATATAAATTGGATTCAAAGGTGAACTTAAAGAAAGCCTGGAAATTAAGCAAATACGCTTCTTACGCTTTCGGGATTCCTATACCCATAAACCATCCGGGAGTAGGGGCAAATGCCTTTGCTCATGAGTCAGGTATTCATGCCGACGGGGCGCTGAAAGACAGGAGAAACTATGAACTTTATAACTACGAGGAGCTGGGAAGAGGAGAACCTGAAATAGTAGATACGGGGCGCAACATTACGGTTGGTGAATACTCCGGGATAAAAGGATTCAGGAATGTTTACGAACGCTTGGCTGTAAAGTTTAAAAATGACAAAGAAGCCAGAAAAATTTTGGAGTTGGCCCGTTATGCTAATGTGCATAACCAAAAACCGCTGGTCGAAGACGAACTGAAGTTTGTGGCTAACTATCCTGAGATTGCCAGAAAAATATTTACCATGAATCCTTAAGCATCTAAAAGGGGTATTGATATATGAATACAGTGTTGGTTGGTTTGCAGTGGGGAGATGAAGGCAAGGGCAAGGTGATAGACTATCTTTGCCGTGACAGTGATGTTATTGTGAGGTTCCAGGGCGGCAATAATGCCGGCCACACTGTAGTTATTGACGGAAAGAAATTTGTGTTTCATCTTGTGCCTTCCGGAGTTTTGAGAAAGGGTAAAGTCTGCGCCATTGGTAATGGAGTCGTAGTGGATCCTAAGGTTTTGATTGAAGAAATGGAGTCACTTAAAAAACAAGGGGTCAGTATATCCGCCCGGAACCTTAAGATATCGCCCTTTTGCCATATAATTATGCCTTACCACAAAATTATGGATGCCCTGCGGGAAAAAAGGCGGATGCAGAAGATTGGCACTACTAAAAGAGGCATAGGGCCTTGTTATGTAGATAAAGTGTCCCGTTGCGGTATACGCATGGTAGACTTTATCAATGAAGAAGCATTTGCATTAAAGCTGAAAGATAATCTAGCCGAAAAAAATCCTTTGCTTGAGAAAGTATATGGAGAAAAGGGCTTTTCTTTTGATTCTATTTATTCCGAATACCGTAAATATGCCCAAGCTCTTAAACCGTATATTTGTGATTTAACGGATCATTTTTACCCGCTCAAAAGCAAAAGATTTTTATTTGAAGGTGCCCAAGGGACATTCCTGGATATTGATTTTGGAACTTACCCTTTTGTTACGTCTTCTTCAGTCGTTGCCGGCAACGCTCTCCTGGGTTCTGGCCTTTCTTTTGTTCCGGTAAAAAGAATTTTGGGAGTGGCAAAAGCTTATACCACTAGAGTTGGCGAAGGGCCTTTTCCAACAGAGCTGAAAGGAGATATGCTGAATTATTTTCAATCGAAAGGCTCAGAATTTGGAGCGACAACCGGCAGGCCCAGAAGATGCGGTTGGCTGGACTTGGTTTTACTTAAGCGGGCAGTCATTTCCAGTAATATAACTCACCTTGTAATAACTAAACTAGATATTCTTGACGGCCTTGAAGAGATTAAGGTATGTACAGCATATAAGTATCGGAATAAAACCTGTAAACAATTTCCTACAGATTTATCTTGTGTTGAGCCGGTATACAGAGAATTTAAAGGCTGGAGTGATTCTTGTAATATGGCAAGAAGTTTTAAAAACCTACCGCTTGAGGCCCGCCGCTATATAAATTTTATTGAGGAATTTTTGAGTGTTAAGGTGTTATTTATTTCTGTTGGCGAAAAAAGAGAAGCTATTTTTAAGAAGTAGGGAAGGAGAAATTATATGAATCCGATTTTATTTGTGTTTATAGGTTCGTTTTTGGCTTTGAGTTTTTGCGGTTATCTGATTCGCTGGATATTTAAACAGCCTCAGGGCAGTGAAAAGATGAAGACGATATCCCGTTATATATTTAAAGGGGCAAGGGGGTATCTAAACCAGCAGTATAAAATAGTGGGGATATTTTTTGCGGTTGTTTTTTGTATCCTGTTGTGGATGGCCTGGAAAGGTTTCTTGGTAATGTTTGTGCCGGTAGCTTTTGTTACCGGAGGTATTTTTTCCGGATTTTGCGGATGGCTGGGTATGTATGTGGCTACCAATTCTAACGCCCGGACAGCCCATGCAGCATCTTTAAGTTTAAACAAGGGCTTAAGAGTAGCCATTAGTGCCGGAACTGTTATGGGCCTGGTTGTAGTTGGGCTTGGCCTTTTGGAGATGGCTACTTGGTTTATGATTTTAAAGTGGTGGTATGCTCATCACCCTCTTCCTCAGGGGTCAGATTTACTGACAGCCATAACTTCGACGATGCTTTGTTTTGGCATGGGTGCTTCAAGCTATGCTTTGTTTGCCCGCTTGGGAGGCGGTATTTACACTAAAGCTGCAGATGTAGGGGCTGACTTGGTTGGGAAAGTAGAAGCTGGCATACCTGAAGATGATCCCAGGAATCCGGCGGTTATTGCTGATCTGGTAGGGGATAATGTAGGCGATGTTGCTGGTATGGGGGCGGACCTCTATGAATCATATGTTGATTCCATAGTAGCGACAATGGCATTAGCCGCTGCCGCTGGCTTGGGAATGAAAGGGGTGATTACCCCTCTTCTTATGGCTGCCTGTGGTGTGGTTGCATCGTTGATAGGTTATTTTTTTATTCAGACAAAAGAAAACGCTAATCAAAAAGCTTTGCTTAAAGCGTTAAGGAAAGGGGTCTGGACCGCTTCAGCTTTTGTTATCGCTTTCTCTTATTTGATAGTTAAATATGTTCTGGGCGCAGAATATATGGGAGTCTTTGCTTCAGTAGTCATAGGCCTTTTGGCCGGAGTATTAATAGGGCAATTTACGGAGTTCTTTACTTCAGCAGGCTATAAACCTACACGTAATTTGTCAAACACTGCGAAAACCGGCCCGGCTACAATAATTATTGAAGGTATTGCTTTAGGTATGCTTTCTCCGGTGGGGGCGGTTATGGTAGTGGGAGCTGCTATTTTAGCAAGTTTTGCCGCCAATGGCGGGTTTACTAATTTTGATACTGGCCTTTACGGTGTCGGGATTTCTGCGGTAGGTATGCTTTCGACTTTAGGCATAACTCTGGCAACTGACGCGTACGGCCCTGTGGCCGATAACGCCGGAGGAATAGCAGAAATGTCTAACTTGCCCGCTTCTGTGCGTCAAAGGACAGACCAGCTTGATTCTTTAGGAAATACAACTGCTGCTACGGGGAAGGGTTTTGCTATCGGTTCAGCGGCCCTTACGGCGCTCGCTCTTATTGTTGCTTATAAAGAACACGTAGCTAATGAAGCGGTGCGTTTAGGTATAAATATAAATATGAATTTAAGTTTGCTTGATCCCAACGTTTTGGTGGGTGTTTTTATTGGAGCGATGATGCCATTTGTTTTTTGCGCTTTATCTCTTAAGGCTGTTGGTAAAGCTGCAGGTTCTATAATTGAGGAGGTACGCAGGCAATTTAGAGAGATAAAGGGGCTCTTAAAGGGTGAGGCTGAGGCTGACTATACAACTTGTGTGGGGTTGACTACGAAGGCTGCCCAGCGGGAGATGATTTTACCTTCACTTTTGGCTATAATTGCACCTATCATTACGGGCTTGCTTTTAGGAGTTAGGGGCGAAGTGGGCCTGCTTGTGGGAAGTTTGTCAGCAGGATTTGTTCTAGCAGTTTTTATGGCTAATTCCGGGGGAGCCTGGGACAATGCTAAAAAGTATATTGAAGAAGGAAATCTTGGCGGTAAAGGGTCTGAAGCTCATAAGGCTGCCGTTACCGGTGATACAGTAGGGGACCCTTTCAAAGACACCGCCGGTCCTTCTTTGAATATATTATTAAAGTTGATGTCTATGGTGTCAATTGTGTTTAGCGGATTGATTATCACCTATAGTTTGTTTAAATAATTATATAGGCTAAACCTGTTTATATTTAAGGCCCCATTGAAAAATGGGGCCTTTTGTCTTCATTTTAAGGTGGATTTGAGCCGGCCTGATAGTGTAAACTATTATTCGCAAATTGACAGATAAATAAAAACGGCATATCCTCAAAAGGTAGTGTTTACCAAATACTAACCTTTTAACTAGGAGGACATGCCGTGACTAGACCAGTTAATTTCT
>JAQUWY010000013.1 GCA_028692655.1 Candidatus Omnitrophota bacterium
TGGATATATTCATGTATTTAACCCTTAAAGAAGAAGGGCTTATTATAAATGGGGCTTTTGAGGATATGCCAACAGCAAAAGAGGAAAACGCTTCTTTAGAGTTTGCGAATAATTCTTGACAGTACTTAACGGTTTTCTTTGAAGAAATTGTTTTGCAAGATATCGAGAAAAGTTTTCTTTTGGGAAGATTTGCTTTTAGGCTTCGACATAATTTTGGCAGGCTAGCCTGCCAAGCCGTAGCTTTAGCGAAGGCTGGTGGAGGTGGCGGGAATCGTATGAAAACTGCTCGCAGAGCAGCGTCCGAAGGACTCCTCTTTTCATCCGATAATGTATTAGGCAATTAGGCGTTATGCAGGCCTGGGAGTTATAAATAAATGTTTAAAAATTGTACACTTAGTGGAGGTGGCGGGAATCGAACCCGCGTCCTCAAAAGCGTAACAAAAAACCTCTACATGCATAGCCTTATCTTTAATCTTTTTTTTAAGGGCTCCAAAAGGCGGGATTCCTTAAAAAGCAGCCTTATATAGTTTCGAAACTAACTCCTAAGGCAAAAAGTAAGTTTCTATCCTCAAGTTTTAACCCTTATGGCTTCCGAGGCAGAAGGCACAAGAGTCCTGCTTAGCTAATTGCGTGAGCAGGTGCTGTAACGAAAGGTGTTGCCTTTGTTTTTTTGTAGGCCCTCTTAACGCAGTGGTCTACCCCCGCGGCATGCGCCTTTTTGCCTAACTTTTGAGTCGAAACCTTTTCACCCCCTTAATGAGGCCAGCATTTTTTAAGCTCGAAGAGCGTAGAAAAAAATGTTAAGCCGAGTTAATTTCGCCGAGATTACAATAAGCTTCCTTCGTAAATTTATTTTATATAAAGGCGAAGCGAAATCTACTCCTCAAACATATCATAAACTGCAGCTTTTGGCAAGAATAGTAAAAAAGGGCTTGAATTTTTTAGAAGACGAGTTATTATAAGGCTTATGTTAAATATGATACGAGACAAGCATGCGAAGCGAATCCTATGGGGGCTGCTCCTGGTGATTCTTCCGGCTTTTGTACTTTGGGGAGGGATTTCTTCTCTGAGGGGAAAGAAAAAGGCAAGAATAGGAACTATAGCTAATAGGGAAATAACTTCTGCCCAGTTTAATGACTCTTTAAAAATGGCTCAGCTTTACTTACTGCTTTCGCCCGGAGACTCTAAAAAGATAAGCCGGGTAGAACTGGAAAATCTTGGGCTGGATTTTATGGTATTACTCTGGAAAGCTGAAAAAGATAATATCACGGCAAGCAACGAGGAAGTAGCAAACTATATTATAAATGTTTTTTTTCAGGGAAAAAAGTTTGATAAAAGCAGTTATAACAATTTCCTCAAAATAATTTCACGCCGATACAACTTAAATCTTAGCCCCAGAAACTTCGAAGAGTATATAAGAAAATTCATAATGATAGATAAATTATTTGCAAAATATGTCAATGTTGATATAAAAGATTCCGAAGTAAAAGAGCTCTATTTAAGAGACAACCAGAAAGCTAAAATAGCTTACCTGTTAATACCTTACAATAGATTCAAATTTGATTCCGGTGTAACTTCTGCAGAACTTGAAGAGTTTTATGATGAGAATACTCAGCTATTCCATAAAGAACCTAAAGTTAATATAGCTTATTTGCTTATTGATGAAAAAGATTCTTTAGGCGACGAAACTCTGAAAAAATTACCTAAAATTAAAACTCTACAGGATTTAGAAACTGAATTTCCAAATGGAATAAAGGAAACCGGCCTTATAGGAATCGATGATCCTATTGACGAAATAGGCTGGCAGCCAGAAATAAACAAAATCGCCTTCTCGTTAAAAATAAACGCCGCAAGCCCTCTGCTTCAAACGGAAAGGGGTTTACTTATTATAAGCAAAAAAGAAGAAATTGCGGGATTTACCCCTCCCTTATCCGACATCAAAAATGAAGTTAAGAATAAAATGCTTGAAAATATTTCCCATCGAGAAACAGAAAGATTTGCTTTAGCGGTCCTTGAAAAAATGAATACCGGAAAAACTAAGAATTTAAAGAAAATAGCCGTAAAAGAAAAAATTGAGTACAAAGAAACTGATTATTTCAAATATTACGACTATATTGAAGGGCTGGGTTTAGAGCCCGATGTCAGCGAAATAGTTTTCTCTATGGATAAAGAGCAGATATACGAAAAACCTCTACTATTTGACAACGGAGCCTATATAATTCAGCTTATTGATATTCTTGATTTCAATGAGAAGGATTTTGAAAAGAAAAAACAAGCCTATATCGACGTAATTCTTAAGAGTAAAGTGATAGAAAGAAAAATCCGCTTCTTGGATGAGATACGCAAAGAAGCTCAGCTCCAAGCCGCATCGTAAATACCCATAAATAAAAATTACCCCGCTAAAAATAAACTACATTATTTCTAGAGGGGTAATGTTGTTGGAATATCTAAAATAATAATCTGTTATTCTACGATAATCGCATTAACCGGGCATTGCGAGGCAGTTTCGTTCATATCACAGCCTTCGGGAACTTGGCTGTTCTTTACTTTCGCTATACCGTCGTCTCCCAGTTCGAAAACTTCCGGGCAGGCGTTGACACACAAACCGCATCCTACACAAGCATTCTCATCAATTTTAACCTTGGCCATTTTCCTCCTCCTTTCCTGAAATTACCTCAATTATACACCCTACAAGTTAGCTTCCCTTTTGCTTATTTTGTATCTTTGCCGCACTCCATCTTCGCTAAATATTCATAAAGCCTATAGCGCCGGTTAACATCTTTTTGAGCAAGATCAAGAAGGCTTTTTGCGCGCCCTGGATCTATTGACTGAAGAGCCTTGAACCTATTTTCGTTATAGATATAATCCTCTAAAGAAATACTCGGCGCTTTGCTATCAAGCTGTAAAGGATTCTTGCCTTCTTTCACAAGATCGGGATTAAACCGGATTAAAGGCCAATCTCCGGAAAGCACTGCCTTTTTCTGTTCATCCATCCCCTTAGTCATATTAATACCATGAGCAATACAGTGAGTATAAGCTATAACTATAGAAGGCCCGTCGTAGCTTTCCGCCTCTATCATGGCCCGTATAACCTGCATGGGATTTGCTCCGAGAGCAACCCGCGCCACATATATATTGGAATAAGTCATGGCTAACATAGCTAAATCCTTCTTGGGCATAGCCTTACCCGCAGCTGCAAATTTAGCTATAGCGGCCATTGGTGTAGCTTTAGACATTTGGCCCCCAGTGTTTGAATACACACCTGTATCTAATACAAGAACGTTTACGTTTTTGCCGGAGGCTAAAACATGGTCCAGGCCTCCATAGCCTATGTCATAAGCCCAGCCATCGCCCCCTAATATCCAAACGCTCTTTTTGACCAGATAGTCAGCAATAGTTTTGAGCTCCTGAGACATTTTATTCTCTTTTCCTGCGGCAAGAATTTGTTTTAGTTTAGAAACTCTCTGCCTTTGCGCCTCAATATCTTGATGAGTTTTTTGAACAGCGGTAATAATTTCTTCAAAGAATCCAGCTTGGCCCTTAAAATCTTTAATCTGAGACACTTCTTTGAGTAAAATTTTAGCTTTATCAGTTATTTGGTCAACGCTCAGGCGCATACCAAATCCAAATTCAGCATTATCTTCAAAAAGTGAGTTTGACCAGGCTGGCCCCCTGCCCTTACAGTCAACGCAATAAGGGGTCGCCGGCAAATTTCCGCCATAAATGGACGAGCAGCCGGTAGCGTTAGCAATCAAAGCCCTGTCACCAAATAATTGGCTCAGTAATTTAACATAAGGTGTTTCGCCGCAGCCGGCGCAGGCTCCGGAAAATTCAAACAGAGGCCTTAACAGCTGAGACCCTTTCACAGTATTAATACCAAAAGGAAGTTCCTCTATCTTTAAATCCGGTAAATCCAGAAAGAAATTGAAATTTTTACTTTCTGACTGGCGAATTTCAACCTGTGAAACCATATTTAGAGCTTTTTTTCCGGTAGGCTTATTGTTTTGGTCTTTTTTAAAAGCCGGACATATGTTAACACAAGCCCCGCAGCCAGTACAATCTTCAGGCGCTACCTGGATAGACAAAAGCTTTTCCGTAAGGCCCGGGCCTTTGGCCAGAGTTGTTTTAAAAGTTTTAGGAGCATTCTTTAAGAGTTTCTCATCAAATATTTTCATCCTAATTGCTGCATGCGGGCAGACCAAGGAGCATTGGCCGCACTGAATACAAACTTGAGGGTCCCATTCCGGTATATGAGTGGCTACGTTTCTTTTCTCGAATTGAGAAGTAGCTGTAGGAAATGTCCCATCAACAGGAAAAGCAGAAACCGGAAGTTCATCGCCCTTGCCTTCTATAATTTTTGCAGTAACTTTCTTGACAAATTCCGGGGCATTTTCCGGAACAACTTCCGGGCGTTTAAGGGTACTGGTGGCTTCTTTGGGCACCAACACTTCTTCTATGACCGCAAGAGTTCTGTCCACAGCTTCACAATTCATCTGAACAATTTTCTCGCCCTTCTTGCCATAGGTTTTCTTGATAGCTTCTTTTATTGCCAAGATAGCCTTCTCTGCGGGAAGAACGTCAGTTATAGCAAAAAAAGCTGTCTGCATAATCGTATTGATGCGCGCTCCTAACCCCAGTTTAGCAGCAAGAGAAACAGCATCGATAACATAGAACTTAAGCTTCTTCTCAATGATCACTTTTTGAACATCAAAAGGCAGCCTGTTCCAAACCTCATCTTTACCATAAGGACTAGCCAGCAGAAAAGTTGCTTCTTTTTCCGCTAGATAAAGCAAGTCGTACTTTTCAAGAAAAGAAAAATTATGGCAGGCTACGAAATTTGCCTGCTGAATAAGATATGTGCCTCTTATCGGAGCTTTACCAAAACGCAAATGAGACACAGTTTGGGAACCGGCCTTTTTAGAATCATAAACGAAATATCCCTGGACGTAGTTGTCCGTCAACTCACCTATTATCTTGATTGAATTTTTGTTAGCACCCACGGTACCATCAGAGCCCAACCCGTAAAAAACTCCCCTAAAATTTTTTGGATTCTCAGTGATAAAATCAGTATCCGTAGAAAGGCTTGTGCTGGTTACGTCATCATTAATGCCTACAGTAAAATGATTTTTAGGGTTACTAGAAGCTAAATTATCAAATACAGCTTTTACCATACAGGGGCTAAATTCTTTAGAGCCAAGCCCGTAACGGCCGCCTACTATTTTGGGCCAGGTTTTAAAACCAGTTATACCCCGTTCCATAGCTTCTCCTATAGCCGAACGCACATCTATATAAAGCGGTTCTCCTACTGCTCCCGGCTCTTTAGTGCGGTCTAGGACAGCTATTGCTTTTAAATTAGCAGGTAGAGCGGCAATAAAATCATCAATGGCAAACGGACGATAAAGCCTAATTTTAATTAACCCGACCTTTGCTCCCTGCTTATTAAGGAACTCAACCGCTTCCTGGACGGTTTCGGAGCCTGAGCCCATTATCACTATTACTCTTTCTGCTTCAGGGCTGCCAATATATTCAAAAGGCTTATAAACCCTCGATATTCGGCCGGAAAACCTGGCCATGACATCCTTTACGATTTCGGGAGTTTTTTGATAAAAACTATTTACAGTTTCTCTTTCTTGAAAGAAAACGTCAGGATTTTGAGAAGTGCCCTTCATAAACGGTTTATCAGGGTTAAGCCCTCTTTGGCGATGAGCTTCAACAAGCTCATCGTTAATTAAATATTTTATGTCATCAAAATCAAGAACCTCTATTTTTTGAATTTCATGAGAAGTTCTAAATCCGTCATAAGCAAGTATAAAAGGTACACGAGCTTCAAGTGTTGCTTCCTGAGCAATCAAGGCCATGTCCATTACTTCCTGTACGCTTGAAGCAAATAATATCCCAAACCCGGTTGAGCGGCAAGCCATAACATCTGAATGATCGCAGAATATAGAAAGCGCGTGCGTTGCTATAGTCCTGGCAGTTACATAAAAAACCGTAGGCGCCAATTCCCCGGCTATTTTAAACATATTAGGAATCATGAGAAGAAGCCCTTGGGAAGCAGTAAAGGTTGTGGTTAAACTGCCGGCAGTAAGTGCTCCGTGCACTGCTCCGGAAGCTCCTCCCTCAGACTGCAATTCTGATACAAGCGGAACCTGGCCCCATATATTTTTAATTCCTTTAGCTGATTTTTCATCCGCCATTTCTCCTACACCGGAAGAAGGTGTGATAGGATATATAGCTATGACCTCATTGGCCGCATGCGCTATGTAAGCGGCAGCGGTATTGCCATCCATAGTAACTTTATTTCTTGCCATTATTCTCCCCCTGACTTTTTCTATTAGAAACTACATTTTTTAAAGATATCTTATAACATAAAAATAAAATCTATGCAAACAAATTATGCCGTCTTAAAAAAGGTCTCAAAAAAAGTCCATCTCAAAAAAGCCTTTATTTTATCCGGAAGCTCTTTGCGATGAAAAACAAGAGTATCTTCGGAGCCTATGTATTCAACCGAGACTAAGCCTGTTGAATGGGAAAAAAGTCCAATTATTATAAAGAATAAAAGTTTATAGCTGTTAAATTATTTATTTCAACTATTTGTATTCTGAACAGTTTACATCTTAATATTAGCTATCTATCCAGAATTCTTTCCTGCCGTTTTTTCTAATCAGTTTAAAGGCTACATCAACAATTTCTGAATCATAGCGGATATTCTTTCCTTCTTCCAGCTCCTGGCAGGCTTTTTTTAAACCCAAAGCAGCTCGGTAAGGCCTGTGGTGAGTCATCGCTTCCAAAACATCACTTACCGCCAATATCCTAGCCTCAACTAATATATTATTACCTTTTAAGCCTCTGGGGTATCCGGAACCATCCAGGCGCTCATGATGCTGGTATATTATTTCCGCCAAGGGAAAAGGAAATTTTATATCTTTTATCAAATTATAGCAATTTTTAACATGTTCCCGAATCAGGCTGTATTCCAAATCATGCAAGGTGCCTGCCTTATTAAGAATATCCAGGGGGATACTTATTTTGCCGAGATCATGCAATTCACCTGCGAGTTTTATTGCCAAGAGCCTATCTTCATTCCATCCCAGTGTCCTGGCAATTTCTTCAGCTATGCCAGCCACATGGCGGGTGTGGCTGAAAGTGTAGGGGTCCCTCATTTCTAATGCCTTGCCTAATACCTCCAAAGCGTTAATCATCATTGAAACCCGCTGAGCCTCAAGGTTAGCGTGAGCGGTCATATCCCTGGTTATTCCCATGGTTCCCGTAATCCTGCCTAAACGATCATGCATAGGAATTTTAGTCGTAATCACCTGGTTCCAGTCCCCGTTGGGAAGATTTGTCTTTTCTATCTTGCCTACAATGGGTTTGCCTGTATGTAAAACATAATTGTCATCCTCAAGCATTTGTTTGGCCTGCTCGTAAGGAAAAAAATCAAAGTCTGTTTTACCCAAAATCTCTTCTTCTCTTAAACCTGTCCCTGTAATATAGAACTTATTTACTTTCATTATGCGGTTATTTTTATCTTTAAAATAAACAGCATCAGGGATATTATCAAGAAGATTTTTCAAGAAATCCCTCTCCATAAGCATAGAGTCTTGTATTGATTTTTTCGAAGATATGTCCTGAATTATGCCCTCAATACACTCAGTCCTATTCTTAGTAAACACGCAAGCTGCCGTAAGGCTCACGCATAAAGATTTGCCGCTTCTATGCTTAAAGCCAGCTTCAAAAAGTTTTATGTTTTTATTTCTCTGCAGTATTTTCAGGAAAATTTCTTTCTCGGCGGGATTCACAAATAAATCATCCAATGTTATTTTAAGAAAATCCCGGCGGGTAGCATATCCAAGCATACGATACAAAGAAAAATTTGCATCCGCGAACTTTTCACAGGGAACAAGTTCGTAACGGAAAAGGCCTATTTCAAGGTTATCGGCTCCGACCTGAGTCAGGCAAAAATCGTCCGTCATAAAATTTTTATTTCAATTAATCAATTCTAAATCTTGATTCTAAGTTTAAAAAATACTTTCATTAAATTATATCACTCCTTATAGTAAAATCTACTGTAAAATGAGATACTTTTGATCTTTCACTTCGAAAACTTGGTTTCTCCCATAGCTGTTTACAATACCATTGGGCTAATGAGCTATGCCAATACATAAAAAAATCCCCGCTCGATTAAAAGCGGGGATTTTTTATTTTTCTTATAAACGATTAATATCCCATTCCGCCCGGCATTCCTCCCGGCATTCCTCCCGGCATAGAATTCTTGTCTTCTTTTTCAGGTTTATCAGCTATAACAGCCTCTGTTGTTATCAGTAACGAAGCTATAGAAGCAGCATTTTGAAGAGCGGTTCTGGCAACCTTTGTAGGATCGATTATGCCCGCAGCAAACATGTCTGTAATTTTATTGTTTTCGGCATCAAAACCTATCGGCGCTTTCTCTTTTTTAATCTGAGCTACTATAACAGAGCCTTCAAAGCCTGCGTTAGCAACCAATTGACGCAAAGGCTCTTCCAGAGCGCGTTTGATGCTATTAACTCCTATCTGCTCATCTCCCTCGGCTTTAATTTTTTCTACAGCCGGCAGACTGTGCAAAATACCGACCTCTCCTCCAGGAATAATGCCTTCCTCAACAGCAGCCCTGGTAGCATGCAAAGCATCTTCGACTCTCGCTTTTTTCTCTTTCATCTCCGTTTCTGTTGCTGCACCTACGTTGATAACAGCAACTCCTCCGGCAAGCTTTGCTAATCTCTCTTGAAGTTTTTCTCTATCGTAATCTGAATCAGTATTTTCAATCTGCTTGCGTATTTGGCTTATTTTGCCCTGGATATCAGAAGTTTTTCCTGCACCTTCCACAATTGTGGTATTTTCCTTATCAACCCTGATACGCTTAGCTCTTCCTAAGTCTTCCAGAGACACATTTTCAAGTTTTATACCTAAATCTTCAGTAATTGATTTTCCTCCAGTCAGAATAGCAATATCATCAAGCATGGCTTTACGCCTATCACCATAACCCGGAGCTTTAACGGCACAGCAGGTCAAAGTCCCTCTTATTTTGTTCACAACCAAAGTCGCTAAAGCCTCGCCTTCGACATCCTCGGCGATGATTGCTAAAGGTTTGCCGGAACGAGCGATTTTTTCCAGCAAAGGAAGCATATCTTTTAAATTAGAGATCTTTTTCTCATAAATTAAAATATAAGGATCTTCCAAGACTGTTTCCATCTTCTCGGCATCAGTGGCAAAATAAGGAGAAAGATATCCCTGGTCAAACTGCATACCTTCTACAACATCAAGAGTTGTAGCCATAGATTTAGCTTCTTCAACAGTAATAACCCCATCCTTGCCCACCTTGTCCATAGCGTCTGCTATGAGCTCGCCTATTTTTGCATCGCCATTGGCAGCAATAGTCGCAACCTGGGCTATTTCTTTTTTATCTTTCACCGGCTTAGAGAGTTTTTTAAGTTCTTCTATTACAACTGCAACAGCTTTATCGATACCGCGCTTTAAAGCCATAGGATTAGCGCCGGCAGCTACATTCTTTATACCCTCTTTAAAAATGGCTTCAGTTAAGACAGTAGCAGTCGTAGTACCGTCGCCGGCGGTGTCGGAAGTTTTCTCAGCGACCTCTTTAACTAACTGTGCGCCGATATTTTCGTAGGCATTCTCAAGGTCAATTTCTTTGGCTACGGTAACGCCATCTTTGGTAATTGTAGGAGAGCCAAACTTCTTTTCGATTACGGCATTTCTCCCCTTAGGGCCAAGAGTAACCTTGACAGCTCTGGCTAGAGTTTCTACTCCGCGCAAAACTGCCTTTCTGGCCTCTTCATTAAAAATTAATTGCTTAGCCATGGTCCTTCCCTCCTTAAATTATGCTATAACACCCAAAACGTCTTCTTCTCTGACAATAAGGTATTCCTGCTCGTCAAGAGTAATTTCAGTTCCAGAATACTTTCCGTAAAGGACTTTATCCCCAACTTTTAAAGATAAAGGCACTATTTTTCCATCGCTTCCCTTTTTGCCTTCGCCAACTGCGATAATCTCCCCTTCCTGGGGTTTTTCTTTAGCTGTATCCGGCAGGACTATTCCACCTTTTGTCTGATCCTTAGCCTCAAGCGGCTTAACTAACACTCTGTCACTTAACGGCTTAAACTTCATTAGACACCTCCTTTTACATTTACGGTTTATCTATGGGCTTAGGGAACTACACTTTATTCTGTTAGGTTTCGGATTAATCAATTAGCAATCTATGGGTTAGAGTGCTAAATTATTTTACTCAGCAGTTTTGTATTGTCAAGAAAATTTTTGATTTTTTTAATTCCTCGGCAGAGAATCAGGGCGAAAACCTTTTTTTCAATAAAGCCTCCACAATTCTTAGATATTTAAATAGCCCGACTTTCCCGGAAATCGTTAAGATTAGAGGCTGGTTAAGATTTATCCGGCGCTTTCGCTAAGCAGCCAAAGGCCTTTAATTACAAGAAAAGGTTCATAAGTGTAAACAAAATTAAACTTAGGCATAATGAATGAGCCTTCTCCTCCGGTTACAACAATATTGTCTTTAGGTTTAATATTTAACTTTTTTTTATATTTTTTCACCAAACCGTTTATCATAAAAGCAAAGCCTTCCTCCAAGCCGCAGTTGATGCTATCTCTGGTATTCTGGGGAATGAGTTTTCTTGTTATTGAAAAATCAATATGTCTGGGCAAAAGAGCGCAATTAGAAAAAGTCTTCAAGGTAGAGCCTATGCCCGGAAGAATTATACCCCCTTGATAATAACCTTTTTTGGAAATAATGTCTAACGTTATAGCTGTGCCAAAATCAAGCACCAGCCGTGCACCGGGAAATATTTTTTTCGCCGCGTAAGCTCCGACTAAACGATCCTGGCCAACTTGTTTTTTATCATAAAAAGATTTTATAGGTACTTTAATGTCCTTACCGACTATAAGCACGTTTTTTCTACCGGAGAAAAATCTGGTAATGCCGGGCACAACAGAACAAACAACAAACACATCCCGGGAGTTTTTCTTGATAATATTGCGGATAGCCTCTTGTGTCACAGATGCAGTAGCCAAGTTGGCTATTTTTTTAACTCTGCCTTCTCTTATCCGGGCAAAATGCAGGCAAGTATTTCCAATATCAACTGCTATCATTTGAACGCCACCATACTCTTTATAAGATTTCCGTTTATTGCAGTTTGGCCATTATCGGAAAAAAGTTCCCGTAAAAGGGGATAGTTGCCGCAGCTCTCATTGTTAAAAGTTTCCTTATCAAGAAGGTTTTCCGACTCCTTTAATAACTGCCTTATATTACCTTTTTTAAATTCTTTGTAAATGCTTATTTCCTCTTTGACCAAGTCATTGAAAATTTTATCCTGCACCGGAAAAATTCCCGTCTCGCTGAATAAAGAGGTTGCCCCGGGCGGCAAATCTTTTTTATCACAAGAGATATTAATACCTACTCCAACAACGATAAAATCAGCACGCTTACTGCCGCTTCTGGCTTCAGCAAGCACTCCGGAAATCTTGCTGCGCCCTACAACAACGTCATTGGGCCATTTTATCCTGGCAGGAACAAAGCTCGATATCGACCTGGCAATACCCAGGGCAAAAAACAAAGGTAAAAGGCTGATGTCCGATAAAGAATTAGCCGGCCTTAACAGGAACGAAGCATAAATTCCTTTATTGGCCACAGAAATCCAACGGCGGCCAAGCCTTCCCTTTCCATTTGTCTGCGACGCAGCTCTGACCAAAAGAATTTCTTTTTCCCCTTTTAGCCCTAAGTCAAAGGCTGTGGAATTTGTCGAATTTACCTCATCAAAGGTAATTATTTTTAAAGGAATTTTATCTGGCATCATCCAAGGCCTTTTTTAAAATTTCTATTTTATCTCTCAGCTCAGCTGCCTTTTCAAATTGCAAATTCTTTGCAGCGGCAATCATCGCCTTCTCGAGTTCCGACAAAGCCTCTTGCAGTTGAGATTCTTTTTCTTTAATCTCCAGCCGCCTCTTTAGCAAAGAGTCTTGCGTCAAATATTTTTCCAGGCCTTCGCCAACAGCTTTAGCTATAGTCGCTGGAGTTATTCTATTAACTTTATTGTACCGGAGCTGAATTTCTCTGCGTCTTGCGCTTTCATTTATAGCTTTCCTCATCGAGGCAGTGATACTATCTGCATACATGATAACATGCCCGTTAACATTGCGGGCACAACGGCCGGCTACCTGTATTAAGGACGTCGCGGAGCGCAAGAAACCTTCTTTATCCGCGTCCAGTATAACTACCAATGAAACCTCAGGCAAGTCTAGGCCCTCCCTTAAAAGATTTATTCCTACCAGAATATCAAACTTTCTCAAACGCAAATCTTTTAAAATCCTGGCCCTTTCTAAAGTCTCTACCTCCGAATGAATATATTCAACTTTAAGCCCTTCATCCTTAAGGTATTCTGTTAATTGTTCGCTCATACGCTTGGTAAGAGTGGTTATAAGGACCCTTTCTCCTGAAGATATCCTTTTGCGGCAGGCATCAACTAAATCATCGATTTGATTTTTTGCCGGGCGCACTTCTATCGGCGGGTCCAGGAGGCCTGTAGGCCGGATAATTTGCTCAATGACTTTATGATTGGATTTAGTCAGTTCAAAAGCTCCGGGGGTAGCTGAAACATATATTGCTTGTCCGCAAATATCCATAAATTCATCAAAGCGTAAAGGACGGTTATCCAGGCACGAAGGAAGCCTAAACCCGTATTGCACAAGAGTTTCTTTACGTGACTTATCTCCCATATACATTCCTCTCAGCTGAGGAAGAGTAACATGGCTTTCATCAATAACCGTAAGAAAACCTTTAGGAAAATAATCTATAAGACAATAAGGCCTGGCACCGGCCGGCCGGCCGCTTAAATGACGGGAATAATTTTCTATTCCATGGCAATAGCCGCACTCACGTAACATTTCTAAATCAAAAAGTGTACGCTGGCGAAGGCGTTGAGCTTCTAAAATTTTATTTTTATTTTCCAAATTACGGACCGTTTCCTCCAGTTCATGCCTAATCGTTTGCAGTGATTTTTCGATTTTTTCCCTGCCAATAACAAAGTGCTTGGCAGGATAGAGATTAAGTACCTCAAGGCCGCTTATCTTCTTTCCACTGGCAAAATCGAATTCATACATCTTGTCTATCACAGAACCTAAGAATTCTATCCTTAGCGGTTGTTCCCGATAAGAAGGAAAGATATCCAGAGTATCTCCCTTAAGGCGGAAACTACCCCGCTTAAAGTCATAATCATTACGTTCGTATTGCAAGGCCGTTATTTCCTTCAAAATGCCTTCTGCCGGCATATCGCTATTTAGAGAAATATTTAATGTTAAATTTTGATAATCCTGTGGAGCACCAAGATTGTAAATGCAGGACACGGAAGCAACTACTATAACATCCCTGCGCATCATAAGAGAGCTGGTAGCTGACAGCCGCAACCGGTCAAGGCGTTCGTTTATTGAGGCGTCTTTTTCTATGTAGGTATCAGTCTGGGGAATGTAACTTTCCGGCTGATAATAATCGTAGTAGCTTACAAAATATTCAACCGCATTCTGAGGAAAAAAATCCTTAAATTCCGAATAAAGCTGGCTGGCTAAAGTTTTATTGTGAGAAACAACAAGCACCGGCCGGTTAAGCTTCTCTATAGCACAAGCAAGGCTGAAAGTTTTTCCTGACCCGGTAGCCCCCAGAAGAGTTATAGCTTGTTCGCCCTGATTCAAATATTGGACTATTTTCTTAATAGCCTGAGGCTGATCTCCGGTAGGCCTGAATTTACTTACGAGTTTAAAACCATCCATAGAAAATAATTTGCCTGCGTTAACGCCAGTTCCGGAAAATTTCCTCCGGAATTTATCCGCGTTATTTAACCCTTATCATTTCCAAGGAAAAATCAACCGCTGGCGGTGAATGAGTCAACATACCGGCAGATATAAAATCGACCCCTGAGCAGGCAATGGCAGAAACATTTTCGAAATTAACGCCCCCTGAAGCTTCAAGCAAAACTTCCGGAAATTTCTTGTTACGAATATCTACGGCAGCCCTTAGAGAAGAAAGGGGGAAATTATCCAGAAGAATGATATCGGGCTCATACTTTATAATCCCCTTAAACTCCCGTAGATTTTCTACTTCAATCTCGATTGGCAAAGAACTCATGCTTCTAAAGCGTTTTATCAGCTCCTCTACCTTCTCTTCGCACAGCTTATCTCCGGCTATACAGCCTGATGCCCGAAGATGGTTATCTTTTATGATTATGCCACTAAACAAAGAACTCCTGTGGTTACGCCCCCCTCCCACCGTTACGGCATATTTTTCCAAAACTCGCAAACCCGGAGTAGTCTTACGCGTATCCATTATTTTTACCCGGGTATTTTTTGCCTTTACGATCATCTTTTTCGTCGAAGTGGAAACTCCGGAAAGAAGCGCCAAAAAATTTAAGGCTACTCTTTCAGCCGCCAGAATACTGCATAAATTACCGCTGATACGGGCGATTCCCTCGTTCTTGCAAAAACTATCACCATCCTTTTTAAGCGGCTTAAAAACCAGAGAAGTATCTATTTGTAAAAAAGCTTCTTTGGCTACTTCTAAACCGCACAAAATTCCGGATTGCCGGGCGAGAATAACAGCCCTACCTTTGGAAGACGGCGGCAAAGCTATTGTGCTGGTTGTGTCCCTGCGGCCTATATCTTCCTGTAAAGCCCGGGCAACAATTTTTTTTATTTCGTTTGAAATTATTACCTTCATAAACAAACCCCTCAAAGAATAAATAGCTTCACTCAAAAGCTCCTTTCAATTTCAGGAGCCGTTGAAGCAATAGAGACGTATCTCTGAGTTTAGCCTTCTCCCTGTCGATAATATCGCTGGATGCGTTTTGGATAAAGCCTTTATTCTCGAGTCGCGCCTTAGTTTCGGATAATACTGCCTCTAAGTTTACGACTTTTTTGCCTAAGGAAATAAGGAAATTATCCAAACTAACATTATCCATAACTATGTTTAAAGCCCAGAACTTATTTTTATAGAGAACGCGGTTTAAGCCTTTACGGTATACAACCGATTTAAGCAGGGCTAAGCGCTCTATCCAGCCCTGATTGCTATTCCAAAGCTTCAGCGCCTCAGGTGAACAATCGACTTCAATATCCACTTTCTTCTGCCCAAGCCCTAAGTCAGCTTTAATGTTTCTTACCTCTTTTATGGTGTCAAAAATTAATTCAATACCCATTGGTTTGCCGCAAGCGTGTTTTCCAATTTTCGGCCAATCCAAAGAGGCCAACATTCCCGACAAAGGCAGGCTTGTGTGCTTTTTTATAAGGTTAAAAACCTCTTCGCTTATAAAAGGCATAAACGGGTGCAATAATTTGATTGACTCTAAAAGCACAAAAACGGCCGCTTTGGCTTTAGAAAGGGTAAAATTGTCTTTGACTATCTCTATATACCAATCACAAAATGAGTGCCAAAAAAATTCATAGATCTTCTTTGCTGCTTCATTTAAAGAGTAGGTTTCCAAAGATTCCGTAACGCATTCTACAGCTAAAGAAAGCTCTCGCAATATCCATTCATCAACCTCATCCAATTCAGAGAATTTAAAATCTTCTACCTTAATGCCTTTCTCTTCAATTTTTAAAAAAACAAAACGAGTAGCATTCCAGATTTTATTGGAAAAATTTCTTCCCACAAGAAATTTATCTTCTGACAAGTACACATCTGAACCGCTGGCGGCTAAAAGAATCAAAGAAAATCTTAAAGCGTCAGCTCCTACTTTATCAATGATATCCAAGGGATCTATAACGTTGCCCAAGGATTTCGACATTTTTCTGCCGCTATTATCCCTTACCGTTCCGTGAATGCATACATCCCGGAAAGGTTCCTTGCCCATAAATTCAAAGCCGGCCATAATCATCCTGGCAACCCAGAAAAAGATTATCTCCGGAGCAGTAATCAAAACATTGGTCGGATAAAAGTATTTTAACTCCTCTCTTTTCCTGCTTATATCTTGTGACTTGTGACTTTGCCCCCTTCGGGGAGGCTTCGCACTGACTTGTGACTTGTCAAACGGCCAGCCAAAAGTGGCAAAAGGCCATAGCCATGAAGAAAACCAGGTATCAAGAACATCAGAGTCTTGGACGATATCCTGAGAACCGCAATGCGGACACTTTTGCGGCCTCTCCTCAGCCACAATAACTCCTTTAGGGTGAAAATTATCGTTTGTAATTTGTGATTTATTATTTCTGCCCGGCTCTTCTTTACACTTCTTGCAATAATAGACAGGCAGACGGTGCCCCCACCATATCTGACGGGAAATACACCAATCCCGTATATTTTCCATCCAGTTTAAATACACTTTTTCCCAACGCTTAGGATTAAACTTTATCTTACCAGCTCTAACCGCTTTTATGGCCGGTTTCGCCAAAGGCTCCATCCGTACAAACCACTGCCGGGAAAGATAAGGTTCAACTACTGTATCACAGCGATAGCACCTGCTGACTGCATTCGTGTAGGGCTCTACTTTAAGGATCAAATCCTGATTTTTTAAAAATTCAACAATTTTTCCTCTGGCCTTAAACCTGTCCATACCTTTATATTCTCCGGCGTTTTCATTCATGGTAGCGTCAGGATTCATTACTACAATTGGTGAAAGATTGTGCCTGTTGGCCATTTCAAAATCATTAAGGTCATGAGCCGGAGTTATTTTTACCGCTCCTGTACCAAAATCAGGGTCAACAAAAGAATCAGATAAAACCGGAATCTCACGCTGCATTATCGGAAGCAGGAGCTTCTTGCCTATATAGGAAGCGAATCTTTTATCTTCCGGATTTACCGCAACAGCCACATCTCCAAGCATAGTTTCCGGCCGGGTTGTAGCCACCACTATATATTTAGTTTGCGTTGCCTGCACTGTGCCTGGCTTAAGGGTGCGGTTTGCAGCTTGTGATACTAAGGGATACTTTATATAATATAAATAGCCTTGAGCTTGCTGATAAGGTGCTTCTTCGTCAGATAAAGCAGTCTTACAGCGCGGGCACCAGTTAATTATATAGTAGCCGCGATATATAAGATTCTTATTCCAGAGAGAAACAAAAACTTTTGTAACTGCCTTTGAGTAAGCTTCATCCATTGTGAAACGGGTTCTTTGCCAATCACAGCTTGCCCCAAGCCGCTTCAACTGATTAATAATCACCGAACCGTGCTGCTCTTTCCAATCCCAGAGACGCCTGGTGAATTCTTCTCTTCCCAGGTCTTCTTTTCGCAACCCCTCTTTAGCCAAGGCCTTCTCCACTACATTCTGAGTGGCGATTCCGGCATGATCGGTCCCCGGCATCCAGAGGGAGTCTTTAGCTCTCATACGATTAAATCTAATTAACACGTCTTGAATGGTATTATTGAGGGCATGGCCCATATGTAATATTCCGGTTACATTGGGAGGCGGGATAACTATAGAAAAAGGCTTATGGCCCGGCCTGGAAACAGAATGAAAGTGCCCGCCCTGCAGCCAAGCGTTTAGTATCCTGGGCTCTATTTCTTGCGGATTGTATCTTGAAGCAATTTCCATTTGTCCACCTTTGTTTATAGCTGCCAAGAAATTAGGAAATTATATAATAGGCAGGAAAAAATTACAATACAAATATTGGCTAAAAGCCTAGAACTTATCTTGTCCTGGCAGGAGAAGGTTTCGCGGCCCCGGTAGTTTTCATAAGCTCAACTTTAGTTTTAGCCTTGTCGTTAACCGCAGTAAAAGAAGACAGGCCTAATTCAACATTCAAAAGACGAGGATCGTCGGCATTTTTTTCTATTTCAAATTTTCTTATAACTAGTAAAGGCTCCGATGAAGGTATCTTTTCTAAAATCCTGACTAAATCGTCATAATAAGCGAAAAAAGTTACATTGAAGCCTAACTGCTTAATCTTTGTGGTTCCCAGGTTAATCAACCCCTGCGTATTATTTTTATTATTTCTGTCAAAAGCGCTATCTTTTGAAACCTCCTCGGTTAAAGTTAATTTTCCAAAAGAGCCTTCCTGGCGGATAATGATCCCTGCTTTTTTCATACCCTCAGTAGGCATTATTTCAGCAAAAGTAATCTTGCGGTTGAAATCTTCATTCTGAAGATAAGGTTTATCCCGATAAAAACTTTTAAGCTTAGCCTTGGCCTGTGAAGCTTGGCCAAGCATATTATTTATATTTTTTATTTCTAATTTAACCCGCCTTCCATAGTTATAACAAAAAATATCCATTAAAAAAACCAAAAGACAAACAAATGCCAAAACGATAAACAAATTTTTCTTAAAAAAACCTTTTTTTGGTAAAGCCAGTTTTATCTTCATTTCAATTCCAACTCAATTTCGAATTTACGTTTTTTCTTACCGGTAAAATTGTCACTTTGCAAATACAGCGGTTCTTCTTCCGAACCGGGACGCCTGAGTATAACCTCCGCAAACACCCCTGAACGGGAAAGTTTTTCCGTAAACAACTTAAGCTGATCTACCGCATCTTCAAGCGTGGCATCAATTACGCCCGATAACTTTATATTCTTAAAGTCTTGGCCCTCTTTGGCTTGAGAAGCAGATCTTCTGCGGCGGCCGGACTCCGAAGACGATGATTCGCTGGAGAATTCAAAAGTTTCTAAAGCTGTGTTTGAGGGGATGTATTTAGCGATAATTTCGAGCGACTTGGTCTTTGAGGAACTGACTTCCTGCATTTTTTTGACAAAAGCCTCTTGAATCTTGATTTGTTTGTTAAGCGTATCAATATTCTTCTCGGCTTTCATAACAGTATCATATTCGGACTTTGAAAATTTACTCTTTATAACCGAAAGACTACGGTTCAAAAACTGCAGCCTGACAAAAAGAACAAAAAATACAACCAAAAGAAACGCTGCAGCTACGCCAAGAATATTACCAGAAAAAATTCGAAATTGCCTAATCTTTTTTTCCTTTCTAGCTTCGGAAGGCAAAAAGTTCAACGCGGGCTGGCGGCTGTGCATACTCAAAGCCATACCAAGAGCATTGGCAAAAACAGCACCTGTTCCAGTAAGCTCCTGGGAAGGAAGGTTATCCATTGAAACATTTTTAAGAGCGTTCATATTAAAAAGGTTTATCTTACCCCCGAGTTTTTTCTTGAGTAAATCGGCATACACCTCTATTTTAAATATACCTCCGCTGAACCAGATAGAATCAATGATTTTGCCGCCGGAAATTTCTTTATAATACGCAAAAGAACGCCTTATCTCTGATACAAGATAACTCCAACTTCCCGAAACGGAATCCTGAGATTCGTTCTTTAGGAATTTAGCCTCGGCTTCTGCCTCATTAATATGCTCGTGCTTGGCTATCGCCTGGACAAAGTCACGTGAAGCAAAAAGAATGTTCCTCACTAAAGAAAGCTTATTATTAGAAAAAATTACTAAAGTTGTATTTGCATAACCTATATCGATAAAACACCAGTCACGGGAAGCTTCCGGAAGGTAACCCGCAGCATAAGCGGCTAAATTTGAAGCAGTAGAACCTATAGAATCAGGGGTAATTCCTCGATTGGTAAAAAAGGAAAAATATTTAAACACCTCTCGTCGCATTGCCGCGGCAGCTAAAATTGACAGCTGGCCGGCCCCCTTACTCTTGTGTTCCTTAAGCGTAACGTAGCGCACGATATCCTCTTCTGCCGGAACCGGACGAATAACTCTTCTTGCTTCATTGACAACAGCTTTGTCAAAATCAGACCGAGACATAGGGGGGAGGTCAAAAACCGCATAATTAACAAAAGTTGAAGGCACTGATACGCCCACATCCGCGGCTTTAAGTTTCTGCAAGGAAACATTTTTGTGCAAACTTTCAAAGAAAACATCTTCATCGATAATACCGCTATTATCATAAGGGGTTCTAAAATACTTCAGGCTCAAGATTCTAAAAACCCCGCGGCTATGCGTAACCTCGGTTGTTTTCGTTAAATATGTCCCGATGTCTATGCTAATTGCAGGCTTCATTTTACCCTACCTTTTGAAACAATTGCGTAAGCGGCATAAAAACTACAAGAGCCAGAAACATTACAGATAACCCCAAGATAATAATAATCATCGGCTCTAAAATTGCAAAAATACCCTCTATCTTGCGAGGTGTTTCCTTGTCATAAAATTTACAGGTTTTAGTAAATCCTTCAGCCAAACTCCCTGAAGTTTCGCCCACATGAACCATTCTAACCATAAAAGAAGGAAAAACATTAGTAGTTGCTAAAGCTGAAGAAAGTTCTCCGCCGGTAAAAACGCTCTTTTTGACCATTTCTACCGCTGACTCTAAAAATTTATTCGCTATAGTGCCTTTAACCATATCTAAAGTGGTAACTATCGGTATGCCATTAAATAAACACAAATATGTTGCCTGGGCAAAACGGGAAATTCCCAAATCATAGAACATCTCGCCAAAAATAGGAAGCCGTAATTTATACTTATCAAAAGAAAGCGCTGCCGCGTAATTTCTTTTAATAATTAATTTTATCATAAATACCAGCAGAAAGATAGCCCCCAATATATAATACCAGGTTTTTCCTACAAACTTGCTAAAGCCCATAGCAAGCTGGGTAACAAGCGGCAGTTCTGTCCCAAAATCAGAAAATATTGTTTCAAACCTTGGCAACACAAATATCACTATAACCGCCAAAGCTCCAATCATTATTATAGATAAAATTATCGGGTATATCGCAAGGCCTCGAATCCTGGCTTGTAAGTCTTGCTGCCATTCAAGGTAATCTGACATTTGTTCCAGAGCCGCGCCCAGCCTTCCGGTAGCTTCTCCCCCGGCAACCACCGCCTTGTACAATTCAGAAAAAACCTTAGGATATAACGCCAAGGCATCTCTCAGAGTTCCTCCGGCTTCAACAAAGCTTTTAATGCTTACTAAAAGCGAAAGCATACGTATATCCGTGGTATCTCCAATTAAAGTAGTTAAGCCTTCAAGAAGCGGTATTCCGCCATTGAGCAGAGCCGCGAGATTGCGGGTAAAAAGCAAAACTTCTCTTTTCTTAAGGCAAAGATTTTTACCTCGGGTAATATTGCCGATTTCTTCAGCGGAAATAAAAATATAGCCCATGCGTGAAAGGTCATCTATCAGGATAGACTTGTCGCTGACAATGGAGAAACCTCTCACTTTCTTCCCGAATCTATCTCTTACTATGTATCTATATGCCGGCATTTATTTCCTTCTCTGACAAAACCATTAAAAAATAAACTATATACTTTTTACTAGAAAACCAACCATAAGTCAATATCTATATGCTATTCTTCGCGCCAACTTCCTGGTTCTACAACCACGGCATCTCCTGTTATTATTGTAGCAGGAAACACAACAACTGAACGTGGCCTGCTAAACCCCGTTTTAGTCCATTCAATGGTCCCATCGGCGCTCAATTTACTAACTCGATTTCCTGTATACTCAGCTACCCAGCACTCATCAGTATCAGGATTGACTGAGACAGAGGTCGGCCCACTTAGTCCGGTACAAGTCCATTCAATGGTCCCATTGGCCCTCAATTTTCTAACTCGGTTTCCTGAATACTCAGCCACCCAGCACTCATTAGTGTTGGGATTGACTGAGACAGAAGCCGGCCTGGTAAACCCCGATCTAGTCCATTCAATGGTCCCATTGGCCCTCAATTTCCTAACTCGACCTCCCAAATACTCAGCCACCCAGCACTCATTAGTGTTAGGATGGGTTGATACAGAGACCGGTCTGCTAAACCCCGTTTTAGTCCATTCAATGGTCCCATCGGCTTTCAATTTGCTAACTCGATTTCCGTTATAATCAGCTACCCAGCACTCATTAGTGTTAGGATTGACTGAGACAGAGGCCGCCAAGTTAAAACCCGTTTGAGTCCATTCAATGGTCCCATCGGCTTTCAATTTGCTAACTCGATTTCCTGTATACTCAGCTACCCAGCACTCATTAGTGTTAGGATTGACTGAGACAGACTGCGGCCTGGTAAACCCAGCAACAGTCCATTCGATAGTCCCATTGTCCCTCAACTTACTAACTCGTCCTTCTGAATCTTCAGTTACCCAGCACTCATTAGTATCAGGATTGACTGAGACAGAATATGGCTCGTTGAATCCGGTGTTAGTCCATTCAATGGTCCCATCGGCTTTCAACTTACTAACTCGATCTCCCTCAAACTCGGCTACCCAAGCTTCTTCCGATACTGTTGGCAATCCTGAATTGACCAAAATGGCAGAGATGCGCTTATGTGTATCGCCTACCCAGCCGTGGGAAACAATCAATAGTTTATCAAGAACAGCCGGGTTAGTGTCCTGGACTCCAACCCAATACTGGCCTTCGCCCAAGTCTTCAGTTTCATCTAAGCCAAGCTCGCCGCGATGGTTGATATTGTCACCATTTATATCCATAGTCCAATTATCCCAATCATTAGCAAGTTCAACTTTTGCCCGCTCTACGCCGGCTTTGGCTAACTGGTAGGCGTCAGCGCTTCTTTGTTGATAAAGGTTTACTTTCAAAGTTGTGGTTGTCTTAAAAATAATTGCTGAAGCCACACCGACGATTATCAGCAAAGCCAATACAACATAAAACAAAGTCTGGGTTTTTATTTTTCTCGCACTCATTCTCTATTAAGGTATATCATTTAAAGCTGTTACACTGGCTCTTAAAGTCTGAGTCTGGCTATTAGTTTGACCGGGATATTCTACTGTAAGAATAACTTTAAAGTTCTGGTTAGTTAAATCATATTCAAAAATCGAGAAAGGGTCGGTGGTAACTGAATCAACAGGGTTGTCAACTACTCCCGCCCTAACCACCCCACTGCTATCGCGCACCTCCCGAAATAGCTCTTGACGATTAGCATTCGCTGTCTGCAAAGAAATTTCAAAGTCTGGATCACAAGTGTCATCTACGCCGCGGTACAAAGCAGCACTGTCTCCGTAAACGGTAATTGGAACAACAGTAGTTTCAAAACCCCTCCAATACCAAACACAAGGGTCAATAGAGGTTATTCCATTATGATCAATATCACTTTGGAAAGTAACTGCGTCATAATCAGCAAAAGGAACAGGGCTAACTTCAAAACCAGCACCCCAACGAGCCTCATTAATCATAAAATCTATTGCCCAGTTGGCATCTTGGAGAACTTTAGCTTTATCGACAAGTTTTGCTCCGGAACGGGTAGTATTAAATAAAATACTCCCAGTCGCTGCAATTACTATCGCGAAAATAGAAATAACAACCGCCGTTTCAGCCAGCGTAAGGGAAGTTTTTGCTTTAGTCTCTTTCATCATCATCACTAGGACTCATGCATCCTGGATCATCAGGAAAATCAATTAAACAATCTCCGTCATCGTCAAGATTGTTGCTGCAGCGCGGATACGGATTCCCGCAACATAACCTTCTGGTGTCGTAATTGTTGCCACCTAAAGAGGAGCAGGTACAGATAGCAACCCACGTTGCCCCATTCCACTTATACGCAGCATTATCACAGCAGTTTGCCATAGGACCATAACGTTGATAACTTTGAACACTAGCAAACCCTATTACATTGCATGCGTGCAATCGAGAAACATTATCATCATTAAGCAAAAAATCACAATTTGCTCCCTGCCTGGAACAGTTGTACTTTTGATGACACTCAGGACCTGAATAGCGGTCGCTCACGGGATTATACTGCGGAAAAGCTGTAAAAGTGTGTTCGACTGCCTCATTGATTTCATAATCGTCGTAACAACTGGGTATATCAATCTGTTCATCTAACTCACAACAATTGCCATCTACGGCACAATCGCAAGGTTGCGGATTGCAGGCAGGGCCTCTAGATCCGCCTATCAAACTGGATACAGCTATACTCCCGTCATCAACTCCATCATTGTTGGAATCCCACCCGACTAGCACCCTGATTAAAGCCAGGTTCTCCGGCCGGTCAAAAGAATCCGGATTGGCGGCTTCATCCTCAATATCTCCGTCTTGATCAAGATCCCAGGAACCTTCAGTAAGCCGGTGAAAACTATTAAAAGGGTCACCAGAATCAGCTGGATTCAGGTTAAGCGTTCCGTAGTCTTCAGCTTCGAGTTCAATGAAGCCGGGATCAGAAGGATCATCATATAACGGGTCAAAAAAAGGATCGCTCAAATCAAGAAGGGCTAAATCTTCTAATTTATCTTGAGCCAATTTATGAGCGGTCATTTTATAATTGGCAAGACGGATAGTGAGAAAAGCTTTGCTTATCGCCGGCATAATTCCGGCAATAATAACAGCTAAAATAGTTATGGTTACGGCAATTTCAATAAGACTAAAACCCTTACTTGCTCTAAATTTTAGCATAGTTTACCCTGCTCGTTTAGCGTTTATCGGCTACGATGCCCTTATTAAACAAATGTAAAGATCAAAAATCAAATAGCAAAATTACAGTGTAAAATGCAAATACTTCAAAATCATTTTTTACCTTTGAGAGTTAAAATACTTGATGCAAAAATATTAGGAGACTCTTCAAGTTCTTTTAAAAACCAGGCTACTTCTTCGGATTTAGATCGTTTGGCATCACGGAGCAAGGAAAGCCAAATCTTACTTTCATTGGCTGATTTCAGTGAAATGGTAAAAAAGTTTGTAAATTCTTTTTTGCTGCTGGCTGACTGGCCTTCAACGTAATTTTCCAGGATACTTGTGCCACTTCTTAATAATTGATCGCCGATTTTTCTAGAAACATTATCGTTAGGTAATCTGTCTAAAAACTCTGTAAGCGTTAAGGCAAAGTTATATAGCCTTTTTTTGAAGTTCTCTTTAAAATTATTAAATTTTGCATTTTGCATTGTCATTTTGATTTTTAATTTAAATTCATACGGGCTTCATTACCCTGACCGATAAACGTATCTTTTAATCTTCACAAACGCTCCCAGCTAATATGCCCGGTTAAACTACGGATAGTTATGTTGGCTCTCGCTCCCCGGCGCCAAAGCTCAATCACCAAAGGATCTGCTATTGCACTATTCAACCCTCCGGAAACATGGTTAAAACTAAATTCAGTGGTTCCGGGAGCGCTCTGTAAAACAAGGCCATCAACATCTATCTTCTTCCTGCCCACGATACTATCCGGTTCAATTCCGTCGGGATCAATTTTAAAAATTGTATAGCTGCCATCAAGAGTAGTGTCGCCATCAACATCAAAATTTATCAAATAATCATGGCGAGTTGCCCTGGCCATTGCCCTGACCCAGGACAAATCTCCTGCCAATTTTTGAGTTTGAGTTTCAAGGTACCGAGAAGAAACTACAGAGAAGGAAACACCTATGGTGACTGAAATCAGAGCAATGATCGCCGTTACAATCATTATTTCAATAAGAGTAAAACCTTTTTTAAAATTCAAAGTTTTCATTGTTTACAACTCGAACAACCCTTTGCCGGCTCAGCCTCATTGGGTTTATTCCTGCCGGCTTCAGCGCCTTGGCTAAAACTACTCATTATCTTCCCCGACTTAGCATCAAGGTAATACCCTCCTCCGAAAGGGTCCTTGGGTATTAACTCTATCAACCCCTCCTCTGCCAGCTCATTCAAATCTTTGGGCAGGCGGCCATAGTTTTTAGAAAATTCCCTTACCTTTTCCTCAAGCATAACTATATTGCTCAACCATTCAATTTTAAGTTTTATCCAATCTAATTGTTGGGGATCGGTAACTGAAGCTTCAAGCCCCTTTAAATACAGAAGCCCCATGCCGGCTTTACCGGCCCGATAGTAAAGCATTGGCTGATTGCTCTTTAGATAATTTGGTGCTCCCGGTAAAATTGAAGCCTGCTGATAAAATTGAGCAGCGCTAAGATAATCTCCCAATTGATAATAATTAAAACCTATCCAATAAGGTATCTCCCATTTCAAAGGATTAAGGCGCAAGCCGGACTCTAAAAACTTTATACCGGTAGATAAACTTTCCTTGTCCTGAGTCATTACCACTCCTCCAAAAAAATAGGCCTGTAGCAATTCAGGGTTTAATGTTATTGCGGCTTCAAAATTTTTCTGAACCCAGTAAACTTTATCTGAGTAGGAAGGGAAATTATCGGTAATAGCCAAAATACCTTTTATGTAGTAGGCATCGGCCAAAACTTGGCGAAAGCCTCCTTGAATGAGCTCTAAATACTTAGTATTGGGCACAAAATAGGTATATTTTTCATAGGAAAAAGAAAAGTGCTCTAAGCGCCGGGAGGTAAAAACGAGCGCGGCCAAACAGCAGGGAATCAGGAGCCCTATCAGTACTCTTTCTTTTGAAAGACAAAAAGGTTTATCAGCCATACAATAAAAATATAAACCAAACTATACAAAGTTATCCAAATAAAATATCCCGCCGTAGGAAGCCCTGAGTAGAAAATCTTATTGTTAATTTCGAATTTATCAGCATTGGGAAGGATAAAATATATTGCCCGCAAAAGCTTTTTTTGTAACATTCCTCCATAAGCATTTGTAATTGCCAAAGCGCTTGGCAAAGCTTCACTGCTTAAATAAACGAACAAAGCCGCCAAAAGAGCTACGGTGCTTGATGAAAATAAAGTTGAAAACAAAGAGGCAATGCAGACAATAATCAGCATTTTTAAAAAAATCGGATATAACGCCGCTAAAATCAGCGGTAAAAACTTTCCATAAAAAGTTGATATAAGGCAAAAGGCCGCACCGGCAAAAACAAGGTAAAAAAAAGACAAGGCAGCGTATCCCAGAATTTTTCCGGTTACTACCTCTAAAGGCGTAAAATTTGAAAGATATACCTGGATTATGCGGCTCTCTTTCTCCCGGAAAAACCCGAAAATAAAACTAAAGGTTACCAGGACAACCGCAGTCAACTCAATCCCAATTATTCCGGCATCCTGCAAAACCTTCAAGGAATATCCAACGGAAAGCTTACCCAAAAAAGCGCAAAACCCCAGATAAAAGAAAAAGAAAAAAATAACCCCGAAAAAAAATTTATCCCGCGCGGCTTCCTTAAAATTAAGCAACGCCAGAGAAAAGATTTTCTTCATGCTCCTCCAATTTCTTTTAAAAAAGCCTCTTCAAGTGATTTTGCCTTATGTTTATCAAGCAAATCGCTAACCACGGAGATAGTTTTAATCACGCCTGAATGGATAACTCCCACCCGCGAGCACAACCCTTGCATTTGTGAAAGGATATGTGAAGAAAAAAATATGGTTTTTCCCTCTTTATTCAGCCTGTGAAGAAGCTCCAATACCTGTGCCTGGCCCAAAGGGTCAAGCCCAAGGGTAGGCTCATCTAAAACAAGTACTTCCGGCCCTTTAAGAAGACAAACTGCCAGGCCAAGCCGCTGAATCATCCCCCGGGAGTATGCCTTTATATACTTATTCCGGTGTTCGCTTAAACCCACCTGCTCCAATAAACCATAAACGGCCTTTGATTTTAAGCCTAAACCCCAGCCTAATATCGAAAGAAACTCTATTGCCTTGAGATTTTTGGGAGGAAGAAAATTTTCCGGTAAGAAACCAAACTGGCTGTGTATATCGCTGAAAGAACGCTTCCTGCCTTGGAATTTAACTTTTCCGGAATCGATATTGATAAGCCCTAAAAGTGCTCTGATAAGGGTGGTTTTTCCGGCGCCGTTTACTCCAAGAAGCCCGAATATTTCACCTGAGTAAATATCTAAATCAATACCCCTTAAAACTTTTGTTTTTCCAAAGCTTTTTTCTATTCCTTGTAAAGTAATAATCTTAGTCATTTCGTTTAATTTCCAGTATTATAGTGTATACGTATTATTATAGCCTGATCTTAAATGACAGTCAATTCTATTTTAGGCAAGGAGCTTGTTAAATAAAAAAATACCCCCCTCTAATAAACTTTAAAGGGGGGTATTTTAATAAAAATATTAGTCAGATGAAATTAACATATCCAGTTCAACAAGGGCCAAAGAATCATCATAGCGAACCTGGCCTACTGCTGCGTCAGCTGTCCCATCTAAAGCTAAGTCTATTTTTTCAGCCGAAGCAACAGGAACCGGGCCGGCAGCTGCTCGCGCTTGAGCTGTAGCCAGAGCTAAGTAACGAGCGTTAACCGCTGTACCCGCATCATCATCCCAATCAATTAGAGCGTCATTGCGGTATGCGTATATCCCGCCAAAACGGGTAGTCGAAGGCCAAGTTTCAAGATAAGGCCCATCCCACATAGTTATAGTACCACCGGCACAATCATCATCAGCTAAAAATGCCTCTTCACAGCCATCATCCGGCCAAATTGCAGCATCAGTATAAATAGCTAAAGCTGCCGTTTTTATACTTTTGTAATCCGCCATAGTAGCCGAACGATTCGCTTTCTCAATAGCTTTAAAAGCATTGGGAGCGATAATTGCCGCCAAAACCGCTATAATGGCAATAACAACAATCAGCTCAATCAGCGTAAAACCCTTTCTCATCCGCACCTCCTCAATTTTCCCCTGACACCAAGCCAGAAGAATTGATTCTTCACCAACCAAAGATCGGCAAAAAACCATAATACTATTTTCAAATTACCCAATCTATGTTTAAACCTTTCGGTTTGAGTATTCGCCTTTTTATAGTATCGCTACCTATGGTGACCCTATTTCCGGAAGTGCAATCACATAATACGAACGGTAACCGGCATTATTAAGCATCGTACCGTTCCTGCAAGTATCACGGTGTAATTCAATCGTGTTTGTTTCATTCTGATTAAACCCTAAAACAGCAAGTGTAACGCGCTCTGCCGCCGGCACTCCTCCTGTACAAGCAACCGGATCAGTCGGCCAATCAATGACATGGTTGGGATCGTAGGCGTAAAAAAACTCATCACCACGGCTATTATACAAAGGGTCGCGAGGAATCGGCCCGTTTATATATCTACGAACAGCCCGGTCAAACGCCCCATCAACACGATTGGCAACACTGCACCTGCCGGAACTTGACTGTTGTCCGCGAGCCCCAATACATTCTCCAACCCAATCAAAACTTGGATTACCTCCAGGGAAAAGCACAGCATTGTCACCCGGGCCGGGATAATGGCCGTTATCATCATAAAAACCTTCAACTGCTAAAGTTAAAACCTGCATATCAGAAACCCGCTTGGCATCGCGGGATTTCTTTAAAAAGTGTTCAACATTGGGCACAGCAATACTTGCGATAACAGCAATTAAGGCAATCACCACGGAAACCTCAATCAGGGTAAAAGATTTTTTCATAAATTCAACTCCCTGTTTCAACCCAAACTATTTTAAAAACTAAAGTTCTATATCCTGAGTTACCCTGAACACTTCCTCGGCAGTGGTAACTCCGGATAACAGCTTCTCTATTGCTGCCTCACGCAAAACAACCAGGCCGTTATTACGGGCAGCAGCGCGTATCTGGTTAGCTGAGGCTTTTTCTAAAACTAATCTTTGAATCGCCTGGCTATTATCCAACAGTTCATAAATACCGATTCTTCCCCGGTAACCGGTGTTATTACACAGCTTACACCCTTTACCCTTAAACAACTTTACAGAACCAGAGCCTTCTCTGTCAATGCCTAAAGCTTTGAGTAATCCTGCTTCAGGAACATATTCTTGCCGGCATTTATCACAAATTTTTCGCACCAGCCGCTGGGCAAGCACGCCCAATAGAGAACTTGAAACCAAAAAAGGTTCAACCCCCATATCAACAAGGCGGGTAAACGCTGAAGGAGCATCATTGGTATGCAAAGTAGAAAGGACAAGGTGCCCGGTTAAAGCGGCTTGAACTGCTATCTCAGCAGTTTCTAAATCCCTGATTTCACCCACCATTATTATGTCGGGGTCCTGGCGCAAAAAACTTCTTAAAGCGCTGGCAAAAGTAAGGCCAATTTGCGGGTTAACATTTACCTGGCGCATACCATGGAACTGATATTCTACGGGATCTTCTACAGTCATAATATTTACATCTTCTTTATTTAGTTTCTGAAGGACAGAATAAAGAGTGGTTGTTTTACCGCTTCCTGTAGGCCCGGTAACAAGAATAATTCCATAGGGGGAAGTAAACATATTCTGAAACGTCTCTAAGCTGTTTCTGGGAAAACCCAGGGATTCTAAGCCTAAAGTCAAACCGGTTTTATCAAGCACTCTTAAAACGACATTTTCTCCGTAGACCGTGGGGCAAGTTGAAACCCTGAAATCTATATCTCTGCCTTCAACCCGCATGCGTATCCGCCCGTCCTGAGGCAGGCGTTTCTCGGATATATCAAGGCTGGCCAAAATCTTTATCCGGGAAGTAACAGCACCCTGTAACAGCTTGGGCAAGACATATTGTTTGCGCATAATCCCATCCAGCCGGTATCTTATATTTACGATAGTTTTTTCAGGTTCAATGTGTATATCGGAAACTTTATCGTGAACAGCTTGGGAAATAATCAAATTTACCAGCTTCAATATATTGAGTTCCTGCTTCTGATCCCCCTTAAGCAGTTTATCCTTATCCACAGTAGAAATGATCGCTTCTACCGTTCCGGAAACCTGATAATGCTGTTCTATGGCCCAGAAAATATCAGACTCGGTAGCAGCAAGAGTTTTTATCTGCAAGCCTGTCTGCCGACGTAATTGGTCTATGACCATCACGTCGTTAGGATTCGCCATAGCCACTGAAAGTACATTTTCGGAACGAAATAACGGCATACTTTTAAATTTTTTTGCTTCATCTTCCGGAATAAGAGAAAGAATCTTAGGTTCAATAACATAATCAGCAAGGCTTACTGTTTCAATCTCCATTTGGTTAGCCAAAGCAGTATTTATCTTTTCAGCACTGGCCCAGCCTCGCTCAATAAGTATTTCTCCCAGGCGCTGGCCGGTAATTTTCTGGTCAGCCAGGGCCTGGCGCAAAATGCCCTCAGTAATTATTTTCTGCTCGATGAGTATCTCACCAAGCATCTTTTTTCCTTGTGGAACTTGGGGCTTATTGTCTTCAGGCATCTATCTCTTCTCCTTTGAAAAAAACATTTCTATTTTTTATTCGTATGAATCAAGAATTTTGCGTATTTCTTTTTTTCGTTCTTTCTGATAACGCTCTTGAGCAGCTTCTTTAGAGTGTTTCATTATTGTCGAAATTTTACTAATATACTTTTCTGTGCTCAGGTAACCCGGTCTTAAACCTTGTATCTGTTGAAATTTATTAAGCGCCTGAGGGTAATTTTTCTCCTTATAAAGCGATATTGCCAATCTGTACATAGAGGTTAACTGTTCTCTTGACGCCTGCCTTTGCTCTTTCTCTTGGCGGTTAAGATAGGCTTCTTTTTGTTTTTCCATAATCTTCGGAATAACCTCTAAATAATGGCTTGTGCTCAAATACCCCGGTTTCATGCTTTGTACTTCCTGGAACTTAACCAAAGCCTGCGGGTAATTCTTTTCCTTATAAAGTGATATTGCCAACTTGTATACCGAAGCAAGCCGTTCTTTAAAAGCTTGTTTTTGTTCTTTTTCCTGTTTAGCTAAAGAGGCCGATTTTTGTTTTTCTATCAACTCCGGAATTATTTTTAAGTAGTGAGATGTGCTTAGATAATCCGGCTCCAGGCTTTGCACTTCCTGGAACTTAACCAAAGCCTGTGGGTAATTCTTTTCCCTATAAAGTGATATTGCCAGCTTATATACCGAAGCAAGCCGTTCTCTGAAGGCGTCTTCTTTGGCTTTATCTTGCCTGAGAAGCTTGGCTTTTTCCTGGCTTTGAGCAAGTTGCTTTTCCCTTTCAATCATCTGGGGTATTAGTTTAAGATAGTGCGCAGTGCCTAAATAGCCGGAAGAGAGCGCCTGGACTTCCTGGAATTTTTTATAGGCTTCTGAATACTTTTTTTCCTGATAAAGTGTGAGAGCAGCGTCATAGAGCTGTCTGACTTCTTTTTTTTCGATTAATTTTACAGTCTCAGATTCTTGAACTTTCTCAGCATTCATTTGAGCCGGAATCCTGAATTCAAGGAACTCCCTTGCTTCTTTGTGGTTTGGATCAAGCGCTAATATTTCAGCAAACAGCCTGCGCGCTGTTTCCATATCGCCTCCGGAATAACAGTATAAAGCCTCGCCATACAAAGCGTTTACCTTGTCACTTAAAGTTTGCTGCTTGAGTTCTTTCTGCGCGGCTTCTTCTTTTTTCGTTTCTTCGGCTTTTTTTTCTTGCTCTACCTGTTCTGCAGTTGGTATATCACGTAAGGGCTTTAATTTTAAATCTGTTTCTTTTCCGGAAACCTCAGCCGTAACTCTTTTATCCTGAGAGGTAACATAGTCAATTTCCTGAGATGTGATTACAGTGGGTGAAACGAATATGACAAGCTCGGTTTTTAAATACTGCGTCTTCTTACTTTTAAAGAGATACCCTAGGTAAGGTATATCTCCCAATAAAGGAATCTTAGTTTCACCTTCAATGGCTTTATTTTTAATTAGGCCCCCGATAATCAAAGTCTGCTTGTTACCTACAACCACCTTTGTTCTGGCCTGGCGCGTTTCGATAATCGGAATAGTATAAGCAATATCTTCGGCGCCCGGAGTCCTGACAGTAAGGGTATAATCACTGGTCTTTTCGCTCACCTCCGGCTGTATGTCCATGCTGATTTTACCGTTTTCACTTATTGTCGGGGTCACCTTAAGAATAATGCCGGCATCCTCAAAATTAACAGTCCAGCCGACATCGGTCCCGCCTTCAGTGGTTGAAACCTCAGGCTCAGCCCAGGGATACCTTTCTATTACCCTGATTTCCGCTTCGCAGTTATTGACAGTGGTAATACTGGGCGCTGAAAGTATATCGGTATCATACTGGTTAGCCAAGGCCTGCATAACCACGTTTATATTGTCATTGGCAATAGTAAGAGTAAAGGGTGTCTCGGAAGCTGTAGTTGTATTAGGAGGATAATACGTTGACTTGTAAGGTATCGCTTCGGTAATACCGTCTGTAGGTGCTACAGAATACATATTAAAATCGCCAATTTTTAAACCGCCTTTATTGGCAAAAAGAGTCCAGTTAACGCCTAAACTGCTTTCTCCCTCAAGCTTGACTTCAACAACCCTTGCTTCTATATGGACTTGTTGAGGGGAAACATCAACCATGGCCAAATACTCTTCCACCTTTTGTATATTTTCGGGATAATCAATGATCATGAGGGAATTTGGCTCATCTCCAAACAAAACCTCACCATCTCCGGAGAGCAGTTTTTTTACATTAGAGATACTCTCTCCGTAAACCGGAAAAGCAAGCATAAGGCATATTATTGTAGAAATTATTTTCCTCACAGGCCCTCCTTTATATTTTTTACACAATCAAACGGCTCTTATTGCGTTTAATTACCGCTAGTTGGAGCGTCACCGATAGTGTCAGTATCGCCTAAGGTAAATTCAGGCTCCTCTTCTTTCTGATCTTCGACTATTATTTCCTTAGAACTTATATATTTAAGCTTAAACACCCTGCTTGTCATTCTTCCGTCAACCGCCTGAATAAAATTTTCTACCTTATTGACATTATCAGGATAATCAATAACCATTATAATATTTCTTTGCCTGCCCAGAAGGATTTTTCCAATAGGAGAAAGAAGGTCATAAATGTTCGCCGTTGCTGTTGAAGAACCATCTCCGGAATCTTGAGAAGAAACCGGATTCTCGCCCGAGGTATAAGACGATGCAGCCACGCCTTTTAAAAAACTTTCCGCGTTTATGTGCTTAAAGGCAATGGTTTTAGTAATAAGATTAGGCTTTACAACAACAACCCCTTTGTTTTTCTCTAAACTTAAACCGTACATATTAGCTATATTTTCAAGCGCGTCATCAAGAGAAAGGTTAGTGAAACTGGCAGTAATCTCGCCTTCAACGCGCTCGTCAACCAATATATTGAAATCATAGTCGTGGGCTATTAAACGGAAAAAATCCGCAAGCTCAGCATTCCTTAGCTCAATAGAATATTGTGGTTGGTCACCTTCAAGGCGTTTAACTTCAATTAAAGGCAGCTTTTCAGCAGTACCATCTGCAGTAATTTTACTATCTGCAGAAGTGCTTTTTTTAGTGCTTGAAGCGGGACTGCCGCTGATTCCGGAACTGTTTTGAGAAAAAACCGGAATTGTTAAAATGGCCGCTAAACCAAACAAAAAAATTACTCGTAAAATATTCATACGCCACCTCTCCCTATGTTAAAACTTATTTCTCCCATAATTTCCGTTATTTCCCCTTCGTCAATACCTTGAGCCCAAACAGCCAAGGAATAATTAGAAAAAATCTTATAAGAAAACTTACTTGTATCTTTCCCGTAAAGCAGGACGCCTTTTCCGCTTTCCGATTTTATCTCACTATACTTTTCTTTATCCAGAAACGCTTTAAATGTGTCCGCAAATTCTTTAGCATCTTTGGGGCTGTCCCATTTTACGGCAAACACGACTATTTTACTCTTAGCCGATTCATTTTCACAAACAATAGCCGAATCATTCTCCCAGCCAATACTTCCTGCATGAGCATACTTACTGTCAAGGGCTTTACTTAAAAATAGGAAATTAACATACTCTCCCAGGCGTGTAGAGTAGCTTTTTTTCCATCCTTTAGGTAAAGATACCTGTAAAGTTTCTTTGCTTTTATCTGAAACCAAATCGCCCAAGTCGGCAGTAAGCCTCATAACATATTCTTGAGGATGCATAACTTCCTCAGAAGTCCTGGGATATTTCTTATACAAAGCGTCCAGCTTCTTCCAATCCCAATCATAACTCTGGAGGCAGAGTTGTATTAACCTGGCGCCATAACCATAAGCATTATAAAACAATTTATCCCTAATATAAGCATTTCCAATAACCCCTTTCTCCACCAAAGAAGTTATATCCTGCCAATCTCTCAGAGTTTCATCATCTTTACGCAGTAAATACTCCAGCTGAACATCAGAAGCCTCACCTTCAATCATACACCGTAAAGCCATGGAAGCGTCAAAATCGCCTTTCATTTTCTGCTTGAGATTTGAAAGATTAAGTTTTTTATCCTGGAAAGCATGGACAGCCTCATGAGCACAGACAATTTCGGCAAAAGAAGGCTGGATATCATCTCTTATGAAAATAGCTTTTTCATCAGGAACATACATACCTAAAACTAAAGCCGCGTCTGTACTGTTAAAGATAATATCACGGTAATCAGCTTCTTCAGGAATAAGCCCCAGGCATTTCATAATCAGGCCTTCATTCTCTATATCCTCCTCACTATAATAGCGGGAAATTTCCTGAAGCATTAGCTCTCGCATACGGTTTGATTTAACAAATTCAACTTTAACGTCTTTTATATCCGAAGCCTTCCAGCCCCGGATATCGGCAACCTCGCTTATCACAGTGCTGATTTTATCCTTTAAAGCTGCTTTTTCCTCCTGTGCTTCTTTAATGATTTCTTCCGGAGCTTCAAGAGAAGCCAAAGAATCATAACCCGTATACCCAATTTCCTGAACCCAAACTTTACCGCCGACGTTGCCTTCTATTCTCTGTTTTACAGGCAAAAAATCTTCCTTGCTAATCCAGACAGTTGCTCCAAGCGCGCCTGCTAACCCCCAGGACTTAAACATACCTTTTTCGTATCTATAGCTAATCCGGTAGCAATCATGCCCATTTTTATTTTCTTCTCCTTCAAGCAATAACCCCTTAAGATCGACAGACTGAGCATTAATAAAAAGGAGGCTTTTCATAAAATCATATTTAAATTTTTCCCGGGTGCGCTTTTCTTCTATATCCAGAGCTTTGTTCTCCCAAACTTTATCTTCAGAATCCCAGCTGAAAGGCACCCCGTCTATACGATAAGACTGCACCCAAAAAGAAGAAGAAAAGTTTTCCTCAGCAGCCAAACCATAAAAAGAAAAACTTCCTCTGCCGACAATCTTCTGGTCACTGTAATCCTGAAATATATTTTCAAACACCGCCTTGGCATGAAACCCTTCACCCTGCTGCCATTGTTCAGTTTTTACTGTCACTGCTTTTGTACCGTATAAAGCGGCTTGAGACTTTTGCAGAATCCTATAGGGAGAAATCTTTCCTTTATAGTATATGCTCTCGGCTGACAAATCCAAAGTGACACAAGCAAATGTCAGCAATAAAAATAACTTTGTGATATCTCTGGCTCTCATCTGTTAAAAATCACCCTCATTGGTATCAAAAAAACCTTTACCGCAACTTTCGCCGCTGCAAGGAACTGACTCTCGTGAAGAAGCTATTTTATCCAAAGAAACTACATATTCGTTTCCTAAAGTGTCCTGTAGTATTACTTCTTCGGTATCTATCTGAATAACTTCCTTATTATCAATAACATCGCCTTTTCTGACGACCTTCCCATTTATAACAACAGCTGCCTGGCCTTGAGAATGCAAAATAGCAGTAACCTTAAGATAATCAATTTTGCCTCTGGCTTTCTCTTTTTTGAACCCTTGTTCTTCTCCCCAGCTAAGAAAGGGGCTGTCATAGCCTTTACCGGCAACACCGGTATCTCCCGTTTCAGAAAAACAAGTTAAAGAGTAGAAACCGGCAACTTCCAGAATAATAAAAAAAAATAAAAGTATTAAACACGTTTTTTTCATACTAACCTATACCAAGTATTTTCTTTAAGGCTTTCATATCCTTAACAGTATACTGCCGCCAATGGTTTATGGGATTGCGTTTAGGCTTGGGGAAGATATTCCGCGACTCATATCGAATAATGGTCTGCTTCGATATCCCTAATTCTTTGGCAATCTCATCAACCGTAAAATAATTGTTTTTTGCCATAAACTACCTCTTTTAGCTTCTTATCGTCCTTTTATGTATTTGATACCTTTTGATATACTTTAATACACTTAGATATAAGTTAGTGTACATCAGAGGCATTACCCTTGTCAATAATTATTTTTGGTTTTTTTTAAGAATTTTCAAGATATGGGGTATAGAAAAAGCAGGCCCAATATGTGGTAGAAAAGAATACCTGAAGGTAAAAAGCTGTTCTGTGAATAAGCAGAGTTTCAGCCGCAAACTTTAATTAGGACTCTTTTAGGGCGGCAGCCGTCAAATTCTCCATAGAAAATCTGCTCCCACGGCCCAAGATCAAGGCTCCCAGCAGTAATAGCAACGAGCACCTCCCTTCCCATGATTGTGCGCATAAGATGAGCTTGTGCGTTATCTTCACCGGATAGGTTATGATGATAAGTCTCCAGCGGCCCCGGCACAAGCTTGGCTAACCAGGCTTTAAAATCATTTTTCAGGCCAGGCTCTTCATCATTAACAAATACAGATGCTGTTATATGCATAGCGTTTATGAGGCATATGCCGTCTTTTATCCCGCTTTTTTTCACAACACTGGAAATACGCTCAGTGATATTTATAAACTCTACTTTCTTCTTAGTAGAAAAAGTTAAATATTCAGTATATGTTTTCATAGATTTTTTGACTATCGTCTTACGTTTATCGGTTATGATTCCCGTTTCGTTATTCGGTTAAGCTTATCGTAACCGTAACTCCTCAACGATACGGGCTTTGTTACCGTAACCTCGAAGCACAAACATAGTTCTCCAATGTACCGACTCCCTCTATCTTCACCTCGATAGTATCGCCAGGCCGCATTGGGCCCACTCCTGAAGGAGTTCCGGTAGATATAACATCTCCCGGCAATAATGTCATAATATTTGATATAAAAGAGATTATCTGCTGTAAAGAAAAAATAAAATTTTTTGTGGAAGAATTCTGCTTCAGTTTACCATTTAGGTAAAGCTGCACTTTAATATCCGAACAATCAATATCAGTCTCAACCCACGGGCCTAAAGGCGCAAACCCGTCAAACGATTTAGCTCTTGTCCATTGCCCATCACGCGTTTGTAAGTCCCTGGCAGTAATGTCATTTAAACAGGTATACCCCAAGATATACTTAAGGCTTTTAGCCTCACTTACATTTTTAGTTTTTCTTTTAATCACAACTGCCAGCTCAGCTTCGTAATCAAGCCTCTTAACTCCTTTTGGATAAACCACTCTGCCCCCGGGGTTGCTAAGCGCTGTGGCCGGTTTTAAAAAAATAACCGGCTCTTTTGGAATCTTCATGCTTAACTCTTTTGCATGATCCCTGTAGTTAAGCCCCACCAGGACTATCTTACCGGGATTAGCCGGTGCAAGTAATTTACACTTCCTAAAATCTACGGTTTCACCAGAAAATTTTATGCCTTCGTAAGGGCATCCTTCCATGATTTTAATTCTTTCTCCCGCAACAGCACCCCAGGCTTGCCTATTTTTATATAAAAAATTCACTATTTTCACTTCCTACTCCTTAAAGATTTCAATAAAGAAATAAAATCAGGAAATGACTTTTTTATACAGGATATTTCATCAATAGAGCAATTACCCAAAACCGAACCCAGAACAACTGCGCTCATCGCAGTCCTATGATCACCAAAACTTTTAAAAAGAATTTCCCTCTTACAGTTAAAGCCCCCTTTTATGCAAATAGAATTTTCCGGGGTTATTGAAACCTTAATACCGGCTTGACGTAAATTGTATAGAATAGCTGCCATGCGGTCAGTTTCTTTTACCTTAAGTTCGCTAACCCCCTCTATCAAGGTTTTACCTTTGGCTGCTGCGGCTGCTACGCACAGTATAGGAATTTCATCTATCATCAAAGGTATTTCGTCAGAGGCAACAGTAACTCCTGAAAGGCTTGAGGCCTTTACTGTTAGATTGCCCCTGGGTTCCCTACCTTCTCCGGATTCCAAAATAACTTCTTTTATATCGGCTCCCATCCTTTTTAAAACATTTAATAACCCTAACCGGGTAGGATTAAGATTAATATCCTTAAGCATGATTTCAGAATCCTTCAGTAACAAACCCAAAACAATAAAGAAAGCTGCAGAAGAAAAATCTGAAGGAATAGATAGCTCCCCCGGCGACACTAGCTTAGAAGCCGGGTAACAAAAAATCTCCCTTGCTCCTGTCTCCTTCTTCCCTTTTGCCTTTACCGTTTCTTTTACTTCCACCTTTGCCTTAAACAATTTCAACATTCTTTCAGTATGATCGCGGCAAGCACAAGGTTCGTTTATCATAGTGGGCCCGTCAGCATACAAAGCCGCCAGCATAACAGCTGATTTAACCTGCGCGCTGGCTACCGGCAATTCATATTCGATTCCCTCGAGTTTGCCTTTTGCCGGAAATATCGACAGCGGCGGATAGGCAGTATCAGCAGAATTTCGGCTGGAGTTTCTTGGGGCAGAACCGGTTATTCGCGCCCCCATTTTATTCAAAGGCTCTATTACTCTTGCCATAGGCCGCCGCCTCAGAGAGGTTGAACCGTCAAATATCGAGGTAAATTTCTGAGCTGACAACAAGCCGCTCAGAATTCTCATAGTAGTCCCAGACTCATTAGCGTAAAGTTCAACCGGTTTATTTAAAGCAAATTGCATCCCTTTTCCTTTAACTACCAGCGAGCCAAAATCACGGTAAACTTTAACTCCCAGTTTTTTAAGGCAGCTTACTGTGGCGTCTGTATCACTGCAGTTAAGGAAATTCTTTATTTCAGTAATACCTTCACACACCGAAGCAAGAATTACCGCCCGATGGGATATGGACTTATCTGCCGGAATATTTACAGTTCCAACAGCATTTTTTAAAGCTTCTATTTTACAGCTCATAAATTATATATTAGCATAGTTTTTCCAAACCTCAAATGTGTTCTCTGATGAAAGCGTCAAACCTTTCCGGCACGGGAACGGAAAACTTAATCAGCTCTTTGTTGCGGGGGTGATAAAAGCTCAAAGTTTTAGCGTGAAGCAAGAGCTCTTTACTGTCATCCTTAACTCCATATTTTTTATCTCCGACAATGGGATAACCCATAAATTTAAGATGAACCCTAAGCTGGTGCATCCTTCCGGTAGCCGGCCGAAGAAGCAGGTAGGCGGCCCCTTCCATCCGGCGTAAAACCTCAACCTTAGTGTATGCTTTTTTTGAACTTAGAAAACTCACGCGCATTTTAAGCCGGTTCTTAGAATCTCGGCTCAAAGGTAAGTCTATATCAAACTTATCCTTTTCTATTTTACCCCAAACGCAGGCAACATACTCTTTTTTTACTTTCCGGCTCTTAAACTGCTCTATGAGGCTGTTATGGCTGTAATCATTTTTTGCCAAAACCATTACCCCGCTAGTTTCTTTGTCTAACCTATGGACAACCCCCGGGCGTAATGAGCCCCGGCAGCTGAGTTGTTTTTTTAAATAAATAAGGGCATTCACTAAGGTTTTATAATAATGCTCTTGAGGAGGGTGGACCACAAGCCCGGAAGGCTTAAACAATACTATGATATCTTCGTCTTCGTAAAGGATATTTATTTTTCTTTTGAACGGCTTAAGCTGGTTGTCTTCTTGTAGAAATGCAATTTCGATTCGTTGCCCGGGCTTCAAAGAAAAACTAGGCTTTCGTTTTACACCATCAACCACAACTCCTTCACCGGAAATAATCGCGTTAATTTTCGACCTGGAAATATTCTCCAGATTTTTGGCCAGAAATTTATCCAACCGCATACCTTGAGAATCTGTGGAAACAATTAGCTCTTTTTTCATTATGTTTACCTCTCAATAATGCCGCTAAGGTAATTTTTTTACAATGGTAGCTTCGGATAAAACATGAGCTTAGTTACTGGGAGGAGCCGGCTGGAGGTTTTTTAAAAGAATATATAAAAAGTAGAATCGCACCACAAGTGATACAGGTATCGGACAAATTAAAAACCGGCCATACCCTGAAATCAATATAATCAACCACAAATCCTAAAAAAACCCTGTCGTAAAGATTAGAAAGCGCACCGCCCAATATCAAGCCGCAAGAAACGGAGGTAACTAAACTGCGCCTTATCTCTTTTTTAACCATAAACATAAAAAGAACGACAAAAACTATTCCAACATAAATCAACAAGTTGTTTCTTCCGTTGAGTATCCCGAAAGCCGCCCCTTTATTAAAAACTACGGTAATATGAAATATTTTATTGATAACAGGAAAGGATTGATATGCAAAGTTACTGCACAGGTAACTCTTGATAAAAAAATCAGCTAGAAATACGCTTAGAGCAATAAGCCATACTACCCCATACACTATTGCCGATCCTCTTGCTCCCGCTGCTCCTGGCACTTTTTAGTATATTTAGCATAAGGAATAGCATTAAGGCGGGTTTTAGCAATAGGCTTGCCTGACATTTGACAGATTCCGTATGTACCGTCTTCAATTCTTTTTAAAGCCTCATCTATCTCCATAATCGTCTTGCGTTCATTAGAAACAAGGCCAAGGTTAAAATCTCGCTCGTAATTATCAGTAGCGACATCAGCCATGTGAAGGCCATAGCCGGAAAAATCCCCTGAAACGTCTTTCTGGGTCTTCATAAGAGTATCTTCGGATATGTCTTTCATCTGGCGCATAATATCATCTTTTAAATCAAGTAATTTTTCCTTATAGGCCTCAAGTTCCTTTTTTACAAACCGCCTTTTAACCTGTTTTTTAGAAGTTTTTTTCATTTTTCGTCCTCCTTTAACGCTGTGATACATCTGGAGCATATCTCCGGGTGCTGGCTGTTCTCGCCCACAGTTCTCGACCTGTTCCAGCAACGTAAACATTTGTTGCCTTCAGCTTTATCCACACGAATACTGGCTGTGCCTTTTTCTATCGCGACCGAAGACACAATAAATACTTCTTTTAACGCCTCTTTGCAAGAATTAAAAAATTCGTAATCTTCGGCCGGAAAACATAAAAAAACACAGGCTTCCAAAGAACTGCCGATAAGGCCGCTTTCTCTTTTCTTCTCTATCTCCTTCAGGACACTGCTTCGCAAAGATAAAATTTTTTCCCATTTTTTGATAAGGCTTTCATCCAGCAGGCCGGAAAAAAAATTCTCTTCAAAATGAGTAATAAAAATTGATTTTTCTTTGTTTTCGGCATTCAACCAATTAGCGTAAGCCTCTTCAGCCGTAAAAGCTAAAATAGGAGCGATCAATTTAAGCAAAACACTTAAGGTCTGGTAAAGAACGAATTGCCCGCTGCGCCGGGACAAGGAATTTTGTGGACAAGTATATAGTCTATCTTTAAGGATGTCAAGATAAAAAGAGCTCAAATCCAAGTTGCAAAAAGCAAAAAGTTTCTGGCAGGCTTTATAGAAACTATATTCTTCATAAAGGGCGGTTGTTTCTTTATAAAGCTGTGCGGCTTTAGCCAGCATAAATCTGTCAACTTCCATCAGGCTGTCAACAGTTACGGAAACATCCGAGGGCCTGAAGTCATCAATATTACCTAATATAAACCTTATGGTATTACGCACTTTACGGTACATATCCACTAATTGCTTTACTATATCTTCTGAAATCTTGATGTCTTCCCGGTAGTCAGTGTAAGCGGCCCAAAGACGCAGAATTTCAGCCCCGTATTTTCTAATAATATCCTGGGGAGAGATTACATTCCCCAGGGATTTAGACATTTTTCTGCCATCTGCGTCAACAACAAACCCGTGAGTCAATATTGATTTAAAAGGGGTGCGTTTCTCTTTAGCCATGGAAAGAGTGAGCGAGGTCTGGAACCACCCCCTATGCTGATCGCTGCCTTCTAAATATAAATCCGACGGGAAACTAAGCTGAGGATTGTTTTCCAA